>JBDLRJ010000060.1:0-24941 GCA_039800145.1 Pseudomonadota bacterium
GCGTTCGAGCACCTGGTGAAGCCGGGGGCGGTGGTCATCAACATCTCCGCGCCGCAGGCGTTCATCCCCATGGCCATGCAGGCGCACGTGTGCGCGGCGAAGGCGGGCGTGGACATGCTCACGCGGGTGCTCGCGGTGGAGTGGGGCGGCGTGGGGGTGCGGGTGAACGGCATCAGCCCGGGGCCCATCGAAGGCACCGAGGGCGTGCAGCGGCTCGCCCCCACGGAGGCCATCCAGGCGGAGATGAAGGGCATCGTGCCGCTGCAGCGGTTCGGCACGCCCGAGGAGATTGGCGACCTGGCGCTGTTCCTGGCCTCGGACGCGGCGAAGTACATCAGCGGCGCGGTCATCACGTGCGACGGCGGCCAGTCCCTCATGGGCGGCGGCGTGGTCCTCAAGCTGGCGGGAGGTTGAACATGGGTGCATTCACGGTGACGCGCGAGGGCGGGGTGGCGGTCCTCACGCACGACGACGGCAAGGCCAACACCTTCGTGGCGGACACGTTCCGCGACTTCTCGGCGACGCTCGCGGGCATTGCCGCGTCGGATGCGACGGCGGTGCTGTACCGCGGGCGGCCGAACTACTTCAGCGCGGGGCTGAACCTGAAGGTGCTGCCCACGCTGGACGAGGCGGGCTTCCTGGACCTCATCACCGCGTTCGGCACGGCGGTGCTGGACGTGTTCCTGTTCGGCAAGCCGGTGGTGGCCGAGGTGACGGGGCACGCCATTGGCGCGGGGGCGATGATGGCCTTCGCCGCGGACGTCCGGTACTTCCACGCGGGGGCGTTCCGCTTCGGGCTGAACGAGGTGCCCAACGGGATGCCGGTGCCGTCGTTCGGAGTGGAGGTTGCGCGCCACGCGGCGCCCATCCGGCATCACATGGAGCTCATCACGCACGGGCGAGTGATTCCGCCCGAGGTGGCGCACCAGATGCTGCTGACGGACGTGGCGCCGGGAGACGTGTCCGCGCAGGCCATGGTCCATGCGCAGGCGCTCTCCGAGCTACCGTCCGGCGTGTACGGCGTGACGAAGCGGCTGCTGCGGGGCGCCGCGGGAGAGCACGCGCGCTCCGTGATGGCCTCCGAGGCCCTGGGCTTCTACCGGGCCGTCGTCGGGAAGTAGGCCGCGAGCGGATGTACACACCGCGCTCCCCTGCGTGACGGCATGGGAGTTCAGTGGGTCTGCGCGGAGCTCCATCCTGGGCGATACTGTGAGGCACCGCGGCGAGCCTTGTACGGTGAGCCTTGACGGAGAGCACCCGACCCCGCGCCATGCACGCATTCAAGTCGCTCGTGAGTGTCCGCATCACCGCGTTCGTCCTGACGGTCCTGGCCGGTTCCTCCTTCGCCCAGAAGGCTGGCCTGCTGGAGGGAAAGAAGATCGCAGTGCTGGAGTTCAGCGTGGGCGCCGGGGTGAAGCTGCAGGCGCGTGAATTGCTCGCAGACGAATGCAGGGGCGCCCTGGCAGACCTGGCATCTCCGGAGGGGGCGCTGGTCGTCACCCGCCAGAACATGCTGGAGGTGCTGAAGGCGACGGGCGGCAAGTGCGTGGAGGGAGAGTGCGAGGTGGAGACCGCACGGAACCTGGGCGTGGATCTCTTCGTGACCGGGACGGTCACCCAGATTGACGGAGAACTGTTGCTGTCGTTGATGACGTACGAGACCCGGAAGGCGCAGCTGCTGGGCCAGAAGCGTGTGTCCGCAACAAGGGAGAAGGCGCTGATGGAACTGGTGCGCCCCGCGACCGAGGAGTTGGCTCGGAAGGCCTTTCGAATCGCGGCCCCGAGGCCCGTGTCCGCGCCCCCGCCTTCACCCGTGGAGCTGGGCGTGGGCCGTGAGTCGAACAAGGAACTTGCCGCCGGTGGGAACGGACCTGTGCTGGCCAGGTTTGAGAGTGA
Organism: Pseudomonadota bacterium; assembly: GCA_039800145.1. Classification (GTDB taxonomy): domain Bacteria; phylum Myxococcota; class Myxococcia; order Myxococcales; family Myxococcaceae; genus VGRA01. The sequence continues at coordinate 1,897 of JBDLRJ010000060.1, forward strand.
ACCCGAAGGGGCGGCGGTCAAGTTGGACGGACAATCCCTGTGCGTCACGACGCCTTGCAGCAGGTTGATTGCCCAGGGGCGGCACGAGGTGGTCTTCGAACTGGAACGGCACGCAGCGGCGAGACTGACGACCGTCGTGTCCACGGGCGCCGTGGTCAGGGCCTCCCTGCAGCCTGATTTCGGGTGGCTCACCATCACGACGGACGTTCCCGGAGTAGGCGTGGCGGTCGAGGGCAGGACAGTGGGGACCACGCCGGTCATCGCTCGAGAGACCACGGCTGGCCCAGTGGACGTGGACATCGACGACCGCTGCTTCAGTCCCACCGGGGAGAAAATCACCCTCAAGAACGGAGAGCGCCGGACGATTCACCTCCGTGCCTCGCCTCGGCTGGCGGGGTTGAGGGTGGACGCGGTCGACACACGGGGACGGGTGCTGGTGACGAAAGTGCAGGTGGACGGAAGGGATGCCGGGGAGACCGGTCAGTCCTTGAATGTCCCGTTGTGCAGCACCGAAGTCGCCGTGCAGCTCGGTGACCGGGAATGGAAGCAGGTGCTGAAGCTGCAGGAGAAGGCCGTGACGGTCATCACGCTCACGGCCCCTCCAGGGACTTCCGTCGATCCGCTTCCTGCGCCGGTCAAAGGAATGGCCGTGGTTCGAGGTGGTCAGCGGGTGAAGCCCTTCCTGCTGGACGTGACGGAGGTCACGGTGGCTGCGTACGCGGAATGCGTGGCCACGGGGGAGTGCACCCCGCCGGGCACTGGGAAGTACTGCAACTGGGAGGTCACGGGGCGGGAGCAGCACCCCGTCAACTGCGTCGACTGGAGCCAGGCCGACGCCTACTGCCAGGCACAGGACAAGCGGTTGCCAGAGAGCTCCGAATGGGCCCACGCCGCGAGCAACGGCGGGAAGACGAAGTTCCCCTGGGGCAATACCTTCCCAGGTCTCCGGAGGGCGAGGTGGAGTTCCACGGTCGGCACTTCCCGTGTGGGGGGGTACCCCGCAGGCGCCAACGAGACAGGCATCCTGGACCTCGCGGGCAACGTCTACGAATGGATGGCGAACGACTACGGCGCCGGGAAAGAGGTCCGTGGCGGCTCGTGGAACATTGTTGCGCCTGCCTACCTCGGCGTGTCCAGCCGGGTGAGCTTCCCCGTTTCGGCCCGAGACGGAGTCATCGGGTTTCGCTGTGCCCGCTAGACAGGGAGGGGGAGGAGCCGTGGCGAGTCGCGTCCTCGCACTGGTGCTGGCGGGCCTGGCGGGGAGCGCCTCGGCCCAGGGCGGCCGATTCCTCGCGGAAAAAAAGATCGCGGTCCTGCAGTTCTCCGTGGGGACGGGGGTACAGGTCCAGGCGCCGGAGGTTCTCTGGGACGAGTGCAGCGGAGCCGTGGCCGAGCTGACCCACGACGAAGGAGCGTCCGTCATGACGCGCCAGAACATGTTGGAGCTGCTGAAGGAGACGAAGGGGAAGTGCGTGGAGGGTCAATGCGAAGTCGAGACCGCAATCAACCTGAAAGTGGACCTGTTCGTCACCGGCAACGTCTCGAGAATGGACGGTGAGTGGATCCTGGTTCTGATGGCGTACGCGACGAAGACCGGGCAGCTGCTCGGCCAGGTGCGTTCGTCTGCGGCGCGAGAGCGGGACCTGCTCGAGAAAGTTCGTCCTGCGACCGAGGCGTTGGTTCGCAAGGCGTTCAAGGTGAGCGCTTCAACGCCAGGGGTGAATCCACCTGCCCAGGGGGGTGAAGGTACGGCGGTGGAGGTGACGTTCGTGAGCGAACCCGCGGGTGCGTCGGTGACGTTGGACGGGTCTCCGGTGTGTCTGTCTACGCCTTGTACCCGGCGTACTGCGCTGGGTGGTCACGACGTGCTGTTCGAGAAGAAGCATCACCGGCCGAGCAGGATCTGGGTCAATGCCGCAAGGGGGACGGTGGTGCGGGGGAGTCTTCAACCGACATACGGCTGGCTCACCGTCGAGACGGAAGTCCCGGGAGTCATGGTCTCCCTCGATGGAGGTACTGCGGCAAGGACGCCCCTCGCTTCGCGGGAGGTCGAAGCGGGGAGTGTGGATGTGACGGTGACGGACCGCTGCTTCGTACGGCGGAGCGAGCGTGTCGTCATCAAGGAGGGAGACAAGGTGACGCTGCGACTTCCGGCGGTCCCCCGATTGGCGGGGCTCAAGGTGAATGTCGTAGACGGTGATGGGAACGGCCTGGACGCCACGGTTCACGTGGATGGACGGGAGGTCGGCAAGGCAGGCTCTAGCCTGCAGGTTCCCGTGTGCGCCCGCGAAGCATCCGTCCGCGTGGGAGGTCATCAATGGACGGAAGTGCTCGAACTCGAGGAGAGCGGGGTCAAGGTACTGACGGCAAGGTTCAACCAGTTGCATGTCGCAAAAATGGTCTCGTTCGCAGGCGGAGGGAGCGTGAGCCCTTTCAGGCTGGACGTGACCGAGGTGACGGTGGCGGCGTACGCGGACTGCGTGAAGTCCGGCCGCTGCAGCGAGCCGACGATCGGGGCGACCTGCAATTGGCGCATGGCCGGGAAGGAGCAGCACCCGGTCAACTGCGTGGACTGGATGCAGGCCGCGGCATACTGCAGGGCACAGGGGAAGCGGCTCCCGGACCAGGCGGAGTGGCAGTTCGCGGCGAGCAACGGAGGGCGAACGCTCTTCCCGTGGGGAGACTCGGGGCTGGACGGGATGAGGGCGAAGTGGAAATCCAGAGATGGCACCGCGCCTGTCGGCCGCTTTCCGGCGGGAGCCACGCCGAGCGGAATCCAGGACCTGGTTGGAAACGTGTGGGAGTGGATGGCGAACGACTACGATCGAGGCAAGGAACTCCGCGGCGGGTCCTGGAGCAGTACCAGCGAGGAATACCTTCGTCCCTCGTACCGAACCGGAGATGCACCGACGGACCGCTACGATCATCTTGGCTTCCGCTGCGCACAGTAGACGGGAGTCGGACTCTGATACGCGGGCAGCGGCGGCAGCCTCCACCAGCCGTCGGGGGACGTGTCTGCGCAGGCCCGCTCGGTGAACGCGTCCGAGGCCCTGGGCTTCTACCGGGCCGTCGTCGGGAAGTAGCTCCCCGGTCCCCGTCTCACGCCGTGTTTCGAGGCGCGGTGAAGAACAGCAGGAACTCCGCGAGCCCGAGCACCACGAGCGTGAACCAGGGGAGTCCCGGCGCCTCGACCGAGCCCGGCGGGGGGATGAAGACGCAGCGGTCCTTCCACTCGGGGGCGCGCCGGTCGCGCGCCTCGGCCACGAGGCGGGCCTCCGCGAAGGACTGTTCTCCGGGTGTGACCAGCCACGGTCGCCCCGTCTGGGCCTTGGGCTGGAGCAGCGCTTTCTCCCTGGCGCAGGCCCAGCCCTGCACGTTCCCCTGCGCGTCCCGCAGGGGCGCGAACCAGGAATGCACGGTGGACCAATGGCCCGTGCTGACGCGGACCTTGAAGGGAGCGTGCACAAGCTCGGAGTGAGAGATGGAGAGCCCGGCCAGTTCCACCGGGCCGGGTCGAAGCGCCTGCGCGGCCTCTGCAACCGTCATGGGGCCACGTTGAAACAGCGGGAGCTCGCGGAGTTGGTTGAGCATGGGCCAGCTGAGCAGGGAGACCACGACGCCCACGAGGAGCAGCGGGCCGATGAGTCCTTTCAGCTGCGCGTTGGGATGGCCCGCCGCGAGCATGCGGAGGTTCATCCACCGCGTGAGGGCGACCATCGTGACGACGCCGGCGATGAACTGGACCAGCGCGAAGATGACGAGTGCGCCGAGGAGCTGCTGGACGGCGAAGCCGACTGCGAGCGTCACCACGAGTTGGACGTGGAAGACGGCTGCGGGCAGGAGCCGCTCCTGCCAGGTGAACGGCGGGTGGACCGAAGGGGCCGCTGCTGGAGTCGGGGGACCGGACACTGCCGGCGGAGGCTAACACCCCGGGCCGTTGCTGCCGGTGCACCCATCGGAGACGGCGGTTCGAGCGGCGCCATCCAGGAAGGCGTGCGGTGTCGGCCCGAGCGTCGGGATGGCCCAGCCTGTTTTCACCTGGCACCGTCGAGGAGCCGCCGAACCCGCGCGGCTGGCGAACGGCCCCCGCGGTTCATGCGAGGGGGTGCCTCTGCGTGTGCGATGAGCGCCGGCAGGAATTCGTCCGCCGGCGTGGACGGTTTGATGAAGCTCGGACGGGTGGACGCGCTCCCGAAGCACGGGGGAGGTGCTGGTCGGGGCGTGGTAAGCAGAGGCGAATGTCTTGCCGCGTCATCTCCCTCGGACTGGCCATCTTGTCAGCCACGGCCTCTGCCCAGCGGGCAGGGGCACTCGAAGGCAAGATGATCGCAGTCCTCGAGGCCAAGGCAGGGACGGGCACCAGGCTCCAGGCCCCCCAGTTCCTGGCCGACGCGTGTGTCGGCGGGGTGTTGGACGTGACGCGCGCAGAGGGGGCCAGGGTCCTCGAGCGCGAGACCATGCTCGAGGTGTTGAAGGCGACCGGCGGCAAGTGCGTGGAGGGGGAGTGCGAGTTGGAGACCGCGCGGTACCTCAACGTCGATCTCTTCGTGACCTGGTTGGCGCTGAACGTCGACGGCGAGTTCATGCTCACCCTCAAGGTCTTCGAGACGAAAGGTGGCGTTGCGCTCGGTCAGGAGCAGGTGGCAGCGCCCACCGAGCGCGAGTTGATCGCATTGACGAGGCCTGCGAGCGCTCGGCTGATGCGACAGGCGCTCGGGGTGGGGAACTCGGGCATTGCCTCCCCCCAGGTCCGGCCCACGGTTCCAATGGGGCGCTTCGGCGAGGTGGGCAAGGACGTCGCGCTGGGAGACGGCGAGACCGTTCTCGTGAAGTTCGAGAGCGAGCCCGAGGGCGCGTCGGTGCGGCTGGATGGGGAACTGCTCTGTTCGGTGGCGCCGTGCAGCAAGCGGATTGCGGGCGGCCGGCACGAGGTCGTGTTCGAGAAGGAGCGGTACTCGGCGGCGAAGTTGGTGGCGACGGCAGCGAAGGGTGCGGTCGTGAAGGGGACGCTCCAGCCGAAGTTCGGATGGCTCTCCGTTGAAACGGATGTGCCGGGAATCTCCGTGACCGTGGACGGTGCCGAGGCAGGGAAGACGCCCATCACCGCGCGAGAGGTGGACTCGGGCCCCGTGGAGGTCGCGGTGTCGGACCGGTGCTACGTGCGCACCGGGGAGCGGTTTGCCATGAAGGCGGGTGAGCGGAAGACGCTGCGCCTCGCGGCAACGCCTCGGATGGCCGGGCTGAAGGTGAACGCCGTGGACGGGAGGGGGAACGACCTCGAGGCCGCGGTGCGCGTGGACGGCCGCGAGGCCGGCGAGGCGGGCGTGGCATTGAAGGTCTCCCTGTGCGCGCGTGAGGCGTCCGTTCGAGTGGGCGGGAACCAGTGGTCCGAGTCCCTCAAGCTCGAAGAGGGACGAGTGACGGTGCTGACGGCGCGGTTCAATACGGGCGCTGGCAGCGCCGTTTCAGCGTCGGGCAGCGGAACGGGATACCTCACCCTCTTTACCGAGCCGATGGAGTTGAAGGTGATGTTGGGTAGCCAGTTACTCGGAGAGACGCCCCTCTTGAAGGTCCCAATCCCGGTGGGCTCACATCAACTTCGCCTGGTAGCCGTCGACGGTCGTTCGACGTACCTGATGGTGGGCATCCGGGAAGGTGAGACCACGGCGACGAGGAAGACGGTCACCTTCGATGAGCCGGCAACGCGGAGTTCACCCGTTGCGGGGATGGTTTCCGTCGCTGGGGGAGGCGGGGTGAGGCCCTTCAAGCTGGACGTGACGGAGGTGACGGTGGCGGCCTACGCGGCGTGCGTGAAGACGGGGAAGTGCACCGAGCCGGGTACCGGTTTCAAGTGCAACTGGAGCGTGGGCGGGAAGGAGCAGCACCCCATCAACTGCGTGGACTGGATGCAGGCGGACGCGTACTGCAAGGCGCAGGGGAAGCGGCTGCCGGACCAAACAGAGTGGCAATTCGCCGCGAGCAATGGTGGGCGGACGCAGTTTCCATGGGGTGACTCGAGCCCGGACGTGACGCGCGCGAAGTGGACATCGAGTGACGGCACTGCACCGGTCGGCAGCTTCCCGGCGGGCGCCACCCAGAGCGGTCTGCAGGACCTCTCGGGGAACGTGTGGGAGTGGATGGCGAACGACTACGACGGTGTCAAGGAACTCCGGGGGGGCTCCTGGCTCAGCAACAATCCAGACCTCCTCCGGGCGTCGGACCGTTACAGGATCGGTGCAACGTTCCGGTTCGGCGACGTTGGGTTCCGGTGTGCGCAGTAGGCGAAAGTTCATCCGAGTAACGCCTCGGGTTCTGAACTCCTGATTTCTGCTTTCTGAATTCTCGCGCCTGAGCGCGCGCCGCGGTGAGGCGATGAGGTTCTGGAAAAACCTCAACCCCGCATCGCCAGCACCGACTGCAGCCCCCACCACCCGCCGGTGCCGACGGCCATCACGCCGGCGAGCAGCGCGAGCGCGAGCTCCGTGCGCGGGTGACGCAGCTTCTCGAGCGACATCCCGGCGAGCCCCGTGAGCAGTCCCATCCCCGCCACGGAGCCGAGAGAAAACAGCGCTACGTAGGCGAGCCGCGACGGCGCGCCTTCCAGCCGGGCGAGCACCAAGGCGGTCAGCGCCCCGGACCCGGCCAGTCCGTGGAGCAGCCCCACCAGGAGCGGTCGCGTGGCGAGCGTGGCGCCGGACAGGTGCACGTGGGCCTCGGGCCCCTCGTGGACGTGCGACAGCGGCCCGTGGGCGTGCACCCGCTCGGGTCCGCTCCGCCCGAGCTTCCAGGCGCGCAGCAGCGAACGAACGCCCAGCCCGGTGATGACCAGCGCCACCACGAACTCCAGCCCCGCCGTCACGTGCTCGGGTACCTGCCGCTCGAGCAGCGCGAGCGAGCCTGCCACCGCGAGCAGCGACAGCGCGTGGCCCACGCCCCAGGACGCGCCCAGCAGGAGCCCCGCACGGCGGCCGCGCTGCTCCGCGGCGAGCGCCGAGACCGCGGCGAGGTGGTCCGGCTCGAGGGCATGGCGCATGCCGAGGACGGCGCCGAGCAGCCAGGCGGAAGAGGTGAGCATGAGGCGTGACGCGCTGTACCCGCGCCGCAAGCGTCCGTCAACGAACGGCCCGCCCTCACGGTGAGTGCGCTTGTCCGCAGCACTCCCCGGCGCCACCTGTTCCCTGCAGCGGGGCGGCGAGGGGGAACGGGACATGGGACTGGGCGTACTGGCAGCAGCGGCGGTGACGTTGTGGGCGTGGCCCATGCCGAGGGCGGCGGCGGTCAATCCCCAGGCCTGCGAGAAAAAACGCGTGGACCCGTGCGGGTGCCACCACCTCTACGGCCTGCGCCACTGCCATCCCAACCGGAAGGGTCCCCACTGCGAGCTGCCGGTGAAGGGCGCCGAGCCGCTGCGGGTGGAGCCGGCCGTCCACCGCTGACTCACTCGCGGCACACCTGCTCGAGCCAGCGGTTCACCTGGTAGTCCCCCGGCTCGCACGGGCCGGGCCTCTGGAAGACGCACGTCCCGTCGAAGCAGGCCTTCTTCTGGAAGCTGCCGAGCGCACGGCCAAAGCCCTCGGGGGCCACCACCGTGTTGAAGCCGCTGCCCTGCCGGCGCAGGTCCCAGCCGGGGCACGCCGCGAAGTACGGCACGTCCCGGTGCAGGTACGTCATCCCCGCCGTCCATGCCCAGTGGCTGCCGAGGCTGGCCACGCCGCACACGGCGTCGTCCGTGGACAGTGACGCCATGGCCCGCACGCGTCCCTCCCGAAACGTCCAGAGGCTCCCGCTCTCGGGACCCCGCGGGGCGAGGTTCTTCCAGTCGTAGGTGCTGCCACGCCACAGGCTCGCGCCGAGGAGCAGCAGCCCCGCGGCCGCGGCCGCACGCTCCGAGCGGCCGGCGAGCAGCGACACGCCCAGGCCCGCCGAGAGCGCGAGCAGCGCCAGCATGGGCAGGAGGAAGCGGTACTCCTTGTGCGCCAGCGCCGTGTGCGAGCCGAGGATGGCCACGCACGTCACCAGGAGTCCCGGCCACCGCCTCCACGCGAGCACCGAGAGCCCGAGCAGCGGCAGCGCCCCGACCGACCACACCTCGGCGAGCGACGCCACGTATTCGCTCGGCGCCGAGGTGCCGAAGAACTCCGACTTCTTCTGCACCACGTTGATGACGTAGTTCTTCCAGATGGACTGGAAGGGCGTCCCCAGCGTCACCCAGTCCAGCGCCCCGAAGGCGAGCACCACCGCCGTGCCCCCCGCTGCCACCGCGAGCACGCTGCGCGGCCTGCGCCACGTGAACGCCAGCAACCCCAGCGCGAGGGCCGGTCCGAGGTGGAAGCGCAGCCCCACCACGGCGCCGAAGAGCGCCCCCACCTTCGCCCACTCGCGCGGAGGGGCTTCCGCCGACAGCCGCGCCGCGAGGAAGAACGCCGGCACGAGCAGCCAGGCGGCGAAGGCCTCGGTGAGCGCGCGCGTGGACAGGTAGACCAGCTCGAACCAGAGCGCGCACGCGAGCCCCGCGGCCCACGGCCAGCGCAGTTTCTCCCGGTGGGCCCAGGCGGTGGCGGCGAGCGCAGGCAGCGTGCCGAGCGCTGCGAGGAACACGTTCACCCCGCCGAGGTACCCCGACGAGCCCGCGCCGAAGGGGGCGGTCAGCTTCATCACCGCCGCGAGCACACCCGGCACGGCCCACGAGCGGATGCCCTCGCGCCACTCCCACGGCGTGAGCCCGTAGCCGAACGCGAGCCGGTGCGCCTGCTCGAGGGTCTGGAAGATCTCATCCGGCCACGCGAGCGAGCGGTAGCGGAACGCCACGTACAGCCGCACCGCGAAGGCCACCCCGCCCACCGCGAGCAGCAGCCGGCGGAGGGAGGGCGCGTCGGCAGGTGGCCGCGGCACGGACTCGGAGGGGGAAGACATGGGGTGCTCGGATGGTTACCACCCGCGCACCCTGCGTCCAGCTTCTGCTAAGAGCCCTGACCCATGATTCCCGTCCTCATCCAGCTGACCTTCGACACGCTTCCGAAGCAGATTCTGCTCTACGTCGCAGCGCTCGGCCTGGTGGCGTACTCGGCGTGGTCCGGCTACCGCGGCGCGGACAAGGGACAGGAGCTCTCGCGTGCGCTGGGGTACGGCGTGTTCGGCGTGGGGCTCGCGCTCTTCGGGCTCCACTACGCGCTGCCAAAGTCCGTGCCGCTCGGCGGGAAGGGCGAGGGCATCCCGCTGCACACCTACGGGCTGCTGCTCGCCGCGGGCTTTCTCTCGGCCGCCACGCTCGCCGGCCACCTGATGGAGAGGGAGTGGGGCGGGGAGGAGGGCAAGCGCAAGCGCGAGCAGATGCTGGACATGTCCTTCTACCTGCTCATCGGTGCGCTGGTGGGCAGCCGGGTGCTCTTCATCGTCGCCAACTGGCGCGACTACGCGGCGAACCCCGCCCGCATCTTCGACCTGGGCGGCGGCCTGGTCTTCTACGGCGGCCTCATCGGCGCCACGCTGGCGGCCACCTGGTACGCGCGGAAAAACAACATCGACTTCTACCGACTCGCGGACGTGGCCATCCCCACGGTGTCGCTCGGGCAGGCGTTCGGCCGGCTCGGCTGCTTCAGCGCCGGGTGCTGCTGGGGCGGGCCCGCGCCGGAAGGGACGAAGCTCGCGGTGCACTTCCCGGACGGGACGCTCGCGAAGACGCTCTTCGGCAACGTGGTGGGGACGCCTTCGCTCGCGTTCGACTCCATGGCGCGCGACAGCCGCTTCGTGGAGTTGGCCACCGGGCACGTGACGCCGCAGGCGGTGCCGGGCGCGGTGAAGATTTCCGAGTGGGTGACGGAGCATCACCACAGCTTCGGCGTGTGGCCTACTCAGCTGTTCGAGGCCGGCGGACAGCTGGTGCTCTTCGGTGCGTTCCTCCTGCTGCGCCGGTACCGGAAGTTCCACGGCATGGTGTTCGGCGCGTGGCTGATGGCCTACGCGGTGCTGCGCACGTCCGTGGAGCTGTTCCGCGGCGACACCGAGCGCGGCACGCTGCACCACTTCCTCGGCGTGGTGGGGATGGACGGACTCTCGGCGAAGGTGCCGCTCGAGGCCTGGTGGAACATCTCGCTGGGACAGTTCATCTCGCTGTGCATGTTCGGGCTCGGGGCGAGCATCCTGTTGCGCCGCCGTGGCTCGGGCGCCGTGCCCACGCCTGCCGTGGCCTGAGCGTTCCTTGATCCGCCGTCCCGCCCGGACCATGCTCTGGGGCTGGAATGGCCGGAGACTCGGACAGGGTGAAGCCGGGCGGTGATGCCGCCGAGGCGAACAAGGAGTGCGACGCCTTCGAGGAGGAGGTCGCCGCACTTAAGCACGCCTACGAGCAGTACTTCCTCGGCTTCGAGAAGAAGCCGCCGCTGCGCCAGCACGAGGAACTCAAGAAGCGGCTCAACCACTTCCGCGCGCGTCCGCACCGCCTCGTCGCGGTGAAGTTCCGCGTGGGCTCGCTCCAGCAGAAGTTCCAGACCTACGAGCGGCTCTGGGAGCGGACGCTGAAGGAGATTGAGAACGGCACGTACAAGCGGGACGTGCTGCGCGCGCAGAAGAAGGCGAAGGCCGCGGAGCCGCGCCGCAAGGCCGGCCCGGACGTGCTCCAGGCAGACGGCGACTCGCTCGAGGCCGCCCTGGCGGCAGCGGCGGCGGCCGTGGAGCAGCGCACGCCGCCGCAGTTGCCGAAAATTCCCTCTCTCGCCGGACTCCCACCGGTGGGTGGACTGCCGAAGGTGCCGCCCGCGTCCGGGAGTTTCCCGTCGGTGCCGCCCGTGGGCGGACTGCCGAAGGTGCCGCCTGCGTCCGGGAGCTTCCCCGCGGTGGCCCCGGCGGGAGGACTGCCGAAGGTGCCGCCTGCGTCCGGGGGCTTCCCGGCGGTGCCGCCCGTGGGAGGACTGCCGAAGGTGCCGCCCGCGTCCGGGGGCTTCCCCGCGGTGACCCCGGTGGGAGGACTGCCGAGGGTGCCGCCCGCGTCCGGGAGCTTCGCCGCGGTGCCCCCGGTGGGCGGGCTTCCGAAGGTGCCCACTGCTCCTCCCCCGAGGCCGACTGCCGCGGCAGCACCGGGTGGGGGAGCGGACCTCTCGGACGCCCGGATGCGCGCCGTCTACGACGCCTACGTCTCGGCCAAGCGCCAGGGCGGCGAGGACACCTCCCGGATGTCCTTCGAGTCCGTGGCCCAGTCCCTGCGCAAGCAGGTGCCGGAAATCCTCGCGAAGACGAAGGCGAAGAGCGTGGAGTTCAAGGTGGTCGTCAAGGACGGCAAGGCGCAGCTCAAGGCCGTCCCCAAGGAGTAGCACCGGGCCATGGCACAGCCGTTGGACACTCTTGCAGCGCGGCTCGCGGGGCTGCGCGTGGTGGTGTTCGACATCGACGGCACGTTGACCGACGGGCGCATCTTCTGGGTGCCGCAGTCCGGGTGGACGCAGCAGTACAGCGTGCGGGACGGCATGGGCATCAAGATGCTGCAGGAGGCCGGGCTCGAGGTGGCGGCCATCAGCGGCGGGGACAGCCTCTCGGCGCAGATGCGGATGCAGTCGCTCGGCATCAAGCACGTCCACTTCGGGAGCCAGGACAAGGTGGCCCACTTCGAGCAGCTGCTCGAGCTGCTGCACGTGCGCGCGGACGAGTGCGGGTACATGGGGGACGAGCTCGTGGACCTGCCGTTGCTCCGCGCGGTGGGCTTCTCGGCTGCGCCCCCCGAGGCCCCGGACGAGGTGCGGGCAGCGGTGGATTACGTGGCCGTGAAGCCCGCGGGGTTCGGTGCGGCCCGCGAGGTGTGCGATCTCGTGCTGCGTCACCGCGGGGGGCGCAGGCCGTGAGCGGTGGGAGATGCGCAGCGGCCTGGATGGGCACGGCGGTGCTGCTGCTGGCCGGGGGGGCCGGTTGCCGCAAGTCCCCGGAGGCCTGGGTGCAGGAGGGGCAGGACGCGCGCTTCGAGCGGAAGCCCGAGGCGGCGCTCGCGGCCTACCGGCGGGCCCTGGACGAACTCGAGCGCTCCCGCTCGGAGGAGGCCCCGGTGCTGCGGGCGCGGGCGCTGCTCGGGGCCGCGGAGGTGTACGACCTGGAGCTCGGGGATGCGCGGCGCGCGGTGGAGGTCTACCGCGAGCTGTTGCGCGTGAGTCCCGAGTCGCCGGAGGGGCTGCCGGCCCGCCTGAGGCTCGCGGCGCTGCTGAAGGACCGCTTCGGGGACACGCGCGGCGCCATCCAGGCGCTGAACGACGCGCTGGCCCGCTCTCCGCCGCAGTCCGCGGAGCTGCGCTACCGCGTGGCGACCCTCTACTTCTCGCTCGGGGACTACCCGCAGGTGGAGCTCGAGGCGGCGGAGGTGGTGCGGCGGTACGAGACCTCCGAGTGGGTGGACGACGCGCTCTTCCTGCGGGCGCAGGCACTGCAGTTGCGGGGGCAGGGGGCGGCGGCGGAGGCCGCGTTCGCGGACGTTGCCGCGCGCTTCCCGGAGGGCGAGTACCGGCCGCTCGCGCTGTTCGAGCAGGGGAAGTTGCTGGACCAGGGAGGTGAGAGCCCGCGGGCGGTCACGGCCTGGCTCGAGGCCTTGAAGTCCCACCCGCAGCCGGACGTGGTGCGGGCGGCGCTGGAGCGGGTGAAGGACCGGCGGCTGCAGGAGCCACCCCCGCTGGGGCGTGAAGAGGCCTTCCGTGGCCCTCCGCCGAAAGAGCGTTAAACTCCCGAGTCCCCCGTGCCCACACCGCAGCGCACACCCTCGAAGACGGACACCGCCTCGGCAAAGCCCGTGGACTTCGGGCCGTACCGGCTCGTGCGCCGCATCGGGGCGGGCGGCATGGGCGAGGTGTACCTGGCGCTGGAGCCGGGGGCGCGCGAGCGGCGCGTGTGCGTGGTGAAGAAGGTGCTGCCGTCGCTCGTGGCGAACCGCTCGTTCGTGGGGCGCTTCCTGGACGAGGCGCGGGTGGTGACGCGGCTCAACCACGTGAACGTGGCGCGCGTGTACGGCATGGGCGAGGTGGCCGGGCAGTACTACCTCGCCATGGAGTACGTGCAGGGCAAGACGGTCAGCCGCTTCATGCACCGGCTGCGCAGCCGCAAGAAGGTGATGGACCCGGGGCTGGTGCTGCTGCTCGGCGAGCGCATCTGCCAGGGGCTCGCGTACGCGCACGAGGCGAAGGACGAGCACGGCAGCCCGCTGCACCTGGTGCACCGGGACCTGTCCCCCGCGAACATCTGCGTCAGCTACCGCGGCGAGGTGAAGATCATCGACTTCGGCGCGGCGCAGTCCACGCTGAAGGAGGAGCAGACGGCCCCGCGCGTGGTCATCGGCAACCTCACGTACATGTCCCCCGAGCAGGCGCGGAAGCAGTTCGTGGACCGGCGCGCGGACGTGTACGGGTGCGGCGTGGTGCTGTGGGAGCTGCTCTCGTGGCAGCCGCTGCCGCAGAAGGGGGACCCCATCGAGCGGTGGCGCAAGGCGGCCAACCCCGTGTGGGAGCCGCCCACGTTCCACCAGCCGGACCTCCCGCGGGAGGTGAGCGACGTGGTGCTCAAGGCGCTGCGGCCGGACCCGGCGGCGCGCTACCAGGACGCCCGGGCGCTCGGCACAGAGCTGAGGAAGCTGCGCGAGCGGCTCTACCCGCGCGCCGACGACGCGGCCCTCGCCCGGGCGCTGTGCGACGCGTTCCCCGAGGAGAAGGCGGCCGAGGACGAGGTGCTGGCCTCGCTGGAGGAGGCGGGCACGGGGCTCACGGACATCCCCACGGACGCGCGCAACCGGCCGCTGCTGGTGCCGCCCACGGCGCTCGCGTTCGAGCACGCGGGCGTGGAGGACCGGGAGGGCGGGCAGTCCGTCTCGGTCCACACGCAGATCATGTTCGGGGAGCTGCATGACCACGGCCCCGGGGCGCCTGCGCGCGGGGCGGTGTCGCTGATGCACGAGATCCACGGCACGCCCACGGGCGAGTACGGGTACGAGACGGCGAGCTACCCGGTGCCCGAGGCGTGGCGCCGCAAGGGGCTGGGCACGTTCGGCGCGGTGGCCTTCTTCGTGGTGGCAGTGCTCGCAGGGTTCGGGTTGGTGTGGCTGCTCGCGAATTGAGGGCAGCCCTGGCGCTGTGCGCGCTCGCGACCGGGTGCCTCTTCTCCGGGCCGCGCCACCGGGGGCCACCGACGGAGAACTTCGACGGGGAGAAATTCCTCAACCTCGAGGAGCGGAAGCGCCCGGACGTGGGCGAGTTCCTCGCCTCGCGCTGGCAGTCCACGCCGGGGCCCTGGGACGAGTGGCGCGAGCGCAGGCCCGGCCCTCCGCCGCCGACGCGCATGGGCCCGGGGCAGCTGCGCGCCACGTTCGTCAACCACGCCACGGTGCTGCTGCAGGTGGACGGGGTGAACGTGCTGACGGACCCCATCTGGAGCGAGCGCTGCAGCCCGCTCGCGGCGGTGGGTCCGCGCCGCCACGTCCCGCCGGGGCTGCGCATGGAGGACCTGCCGCCCGTGGACGCGGTGGTGGTGAGCCACAACCACTACGATCACATGGACGTCCCCACGCTGCGGGCGCTGGCGGCCCGCTTCCACCCGCGCATCTTCGTGGGCCTGGGCAACCGGGCGCTGCTCGAGGCGGAGGGCGTGACCGGTGTGGAGGAGCTGGACTGGTGGCAGGAGGTGGCGCTCACGGACGCCGTGAAGCTGCACGGCGTGCCGGCGCAGCACTGGAGCAACCGTGGCCTGTTCGACGCGGCGGGGACGCTGTGGCTCGGGTACGTCGTGGAGAGCGCTGCCGGCGCGGTGCTGTTCGCGGGGGACACGGCGCTGGGGCCGCACTTCGAGCAGGTGCGTCACCGCTTCGGTCCGCCGCGGCTGGCGGTGTTGCCCATTGGCGCCTTCCGGCCGGAGCGCTTCATGTCCTCGGTGCACATGTCCCCGGAGCAGGCCCTCGAGGCGCACCGGCTGCTCGGCGCGCGGGCGAGCCTGGGGATGCACTTCGGGACGTTCCGGCTGGGTGACGACGGGCAGGACGAGCCGCCGGAGCGCATCCGCGCGGCGGTGGCGAGCGCGCCGCACCCGAAGCCCGTGTTCTGGACCTTCGCGCCGGGGGAAGGGAGGGACGTGCCATGACGCGCAGCGTTTCGCTCGGACTGCTGCTCGCGGCGCTGGGCTGCAGCAGCAAGGCGCCCCCGCCGTCGCCCGTGCAGGGCTCGGCGTCCCCTCCCGAGGCGGAGACGTGCCGTCCCTGCCACGCCGCGCAGGTGGCGACGTACGTGGAGACCGCGCACGCGAACACCTCGGCGCGGGCCACGGAGCAGACCGTGCGCGGAAGCTTCGAGCGCGGGCGCAACGAAGTCCGCACGCGCAACCCGGCGCTGTCCTTCCTCATGGAGAAGCGGCCCGAGGGGCTGTTCCACGTCTCGCACGACACGGAACGCGGCATCCACCGCGCGGACCGGTTCGACGTGGTGTTCGGCTCGGGGCGGAAGGGGCAGACGTACCTGTACTGGCGGGGGAAGGAGCTCTACCAACTGCAGGTGTCCTGGCTGCGGAACCCGGACGCCTGGTTCAACGGTCCCGGCTACACGGACGGGGTGCTGGACCTGGACCGGGTGGTGATGCCGCGGTGCGTGGAGTGCCACGCCTCGGCCCCGCTGCCGCCGGGGGCGACGGCGGGATACGGGCTGGGGTGTGCCAGCTGCCACGGGGACGGGCGCGCACACGTGGAGTGGCACAAGGCGCACTCGGGGGAGAAGGGCGGCGGGCCCCTCCTCAACCCGGCCAAGCTCGAGCGCGGCCGCGCGGTGGACGGGTGTGCCTTCTGCCACTCGGGGATGAGGACCTCCTTGACCCCCCCGTGGACGTGGAAACCCGGCCAGCTGCTGGAGCAGCACCTCGGCCCGCCAGCCCCCCACCGGAACGTGGTGGATGCGCACGGCAACCAGGTAGGGCTGCTCGGCGGGAGCAAGTGCTTCCAAAAGAGCCCGAAGATGACGTGCAGCACCTGCCACGACGTCCACCGGACGCAGCGCGACACGGGGGAGCTCGCGAAGGCCTGCGTGGGCTGCCACCCGGCACCGAAGCACTCGGACGCGGCCATCACGGCCCAACCCTCGGCCGGGTGCGTGGAGTGCCACATGCCGAACCAGCCCTCGGGGCTCATCCAGCTGGACACGCCAGGCGGGCGCATTGCGCCGGCGTACCGGAGCCACGCCATCGGCATCTACCGGCGCTGACGGCGGCGATGGCGCACGGAAGACCGTCCGGGGAGGCGAAAACCGTCCCGGCGCCAGGACGAAGAGGGCCGTGCGGTGAGCGCAGCGGCCCGGGCGTGCCGGAGCGGAACGCGCCCGGTGCGCCCTGCCCCGCACGCGGAGACCGCGGGACGCACGACGCGTTCGGGCCGGTTCGGCGGCGGGCATCACGGGGGGGCGCCTCGAGGGCCGTGGCACCACGCAGCCCCCGCGGTGTGGGCCGGCGCCCAACGGGGAAGGTTCGACGTCCGGCGAGCCGCGTCCCACCGCGTCCACGGCCACGCCCAGGGTTGCCGGGCACGCCAGTCCCAGCGTGCCGTTCCATCCCCGCATCGGCCCCGGCAGCCCGTCCGTGTCCCAAGCCCCGAGCACCGCCCCCCAAGCACCTGGTCCACGCGGGCCCCACCGCCTCGTCGGCGAGGAACGGCACGCACCATCGGCCGTGTCGGGGCGCGCCCGCAGTTGCCCGCTCAGAAAGCCCGCCCCTGCGCCCCGTCCACGGGGATGCAGGCGCCGCTGACCCAGGAGGCCTCGGGGGAGAGGAGGAAGGCCACCACCTCCGCCACCTCGTCCGGACGCCCGAAGCGGTGGAACGGCAGTTCCGTCTCCACCATGCGCTGGATGGCGGCAGGATCTTTCTGCATCCGCCGGTCCCAGCTGCCGCCGGGGAAGAGGATGGAGCCCGGCGCCACCGTGTTCACCCGGATGCCGTACCGGGCCAGGTCCACCGCCATCTCCTTGCCCAGCGCCACCACGCCGGCCTTGGCGGCGGAGTAAGCGGCGCTCCGCGCGTACTCGCGGCCGTACACGGACGACACGTGGACGATGGCCCCGCCCCCGTGTCCTTTCATCCACTCCACGGCATGACGGCTCACGTACGCAGCCGACAGCAGGTTGAGGTCCACCACGTCTGCGAAGTCCGCGGGGGCCACCTCGTCCAGCGCGCCGGTGCCGCGGCTGCCGCCCACGTTGTTGACGAGGAGCTCCAGCCCGCCGAGCGCCGAGACGGCGTGCGCCACGGCCCGCGCCGCCCCGTCCGGCGTGGCCACGTCCACGGCGATGGACGTCACCGGGCCGAGTCCGCCGAGCGCCGCAGCCGTTTCGGCCAGGCCCGCCTCGCCCCGCGCGCAGAGGCACACGCCGGCCCCGCCGCGCAGCAGCCGCTCTGCCACCGCGCGCCCGATGCCCCGGCTGCTGCCCGTCACCAGCGCCCGCTGTCCCCGGAATTTTCCACTCATGAGGGCCGGGAGACTAACGCCGCGTCCCGGAACGTGTAGTGTGCGCGGCTGTCATGTTCCTCCGTGTGCTCCTGGGTGCGCCGCTGCTCGGCGCGCTGGCGTTGTCGTGTCCCCTCGAGGCGAGGGCCGAGACGGGCTCCGTGCTCGTGCTGGCCCCGCCCACCTTCGCCCCCGAGCGCGCGGACGAGCTGCTGCAGAGCGCCGAGGAGGTGCTCCGCGCCCAGTCCAGCCTCACGCTCAAGCCGGGCAAGGTGGTGGGACCGCCGTCCCGTCCCGGCTGCCTGAAGGAGGCCGCGTGCCTGGCCGGTATCGTGAAGGCGGCGGGCGCGGACCAGGTGCTGCTCGTGAACCCCCAGCCGGAGGCGGCGGCGGTGGAACTCGAGCTGCTGCTGCTGGACCGCGCGGGCCGTGCGCAGCGCGAGTCCTCGGAGGCAGGGGCCTTCAAGGATGCCGGGAGCGCGCTCGCGGCGGGGGTGCAGAAGGTGCTTCCCGGCTGGCTGCGCAAGGGCTGGGGCGGGGTGGACGTGCCGGTGGAGGCCGCCTCAGTGAAGGTGGATGGGCGCCAGTTCCCCGCGAAGCCCAACGTCCCGGCCTCGGCGCCCGCGGGGCGGCACGAGCTGGACGTCATCCGCAGCGACGGGGCCTCGGTGCTGCACCTCGTGGAGGTGAAGGAGGGGACGCGCGTGGAGCTTCCCCCCGCGGCGTTGCCCTCCGCGAAGGAGGCGACACAGATGCCGAAGGGGGCCGCGAGCCCGCTGCGGTACGTGGCCTACGGGGCCTGGACGGCCGGGGCGCTCGGGATTGCCGGTGCCTTCGTGGCCGGGGGGCTCGCCAACTTCCAGCTGTCCGGCATCAACGCCTGCGCGGGCACCTCCCGCACCTGCACCAGCTTCGCCGAGGTGCAGGCCGCCGAGGGCCGTGCCGCCACCCTCTCCCAGACCGGCAACGTGATGCTCGCCGCCGGGGCGGGGCTGGCCGTGGCCGGCGCGGGCCTCTTCACGTTCGACCTCCTGCGCCCGTGAGTCTCCCCATGCGTGCTGCCTTCACTGCCCTCCTCGCGCTGTCGCTCTCTGGCTGCTTCCAGGCCAAGGCGAAGACGGACTGGTACCGCTGCGACTCGGACGACCAGTGCGCCGCCGGGCAGGCCTGCGACGACGGCGTCTGCTGCGACCCGGCCGGTGGCCTTCCCTGGTGCCCCACCCGGCCGCTGCCCACGGGGGGCTGCCCGGACGGCGGCGTGACGTCCTCGTGGTTCCCGGACCTGGACAAGGACGGCTTCGGCCCGGACCTCTCGGTGGAGCAGAAGTGCGCCCGCCCCGTGCTGTCCACGTGGGTGCAGCAGGGCGGGGACTGCCTGGACGCGCCGCAGCTGGGCGAGACGAGCTACCCCGGCGCCCCGGAGCTGTGCGACGCGCTGGACAACGACTGCGACGGTGCCCCGGACGACGGCCTGGACGGCGGGCAGGACTATTTCCGGGACCAGGACAACGACAAGTACGGAGATCCCAACGACAAGCGCTGGTACTGCGCCAAGCCCGAGGGCTGGGTGGTGAACGGCTCGGACTGCGCGCCGGCGGACCCGTACGTGAACCCGGACGCGGTGGAGCGCTGCAACGCCGTGGACGACAACTGTGACGGCTACAAGGACAACGGCGTGCCCGGCACCGGCGGGGACTGCGTGGAGACGACGCGCAAGGGCATCTGCCAGGACGGTTACACCGACTGCCGGAACGCCACGCTCGTGTGCACGCAGGCGTTCCTGCCGAAGCCGGAGGAGCTCTGCAACCAGCAGGACGACACCTGTGACGCCGTGGTGGACGAGCCGCCGGGCTGCGGAGGCCACGGCAACCTGCTCAACGGCGTGGGGCTCTCGCGCGGGGCGCAGGACGTGGGGCGCGGCACCAACGGCAATGGGTGGGGGCTGCTGGACGGCGGCTACTCGTGCCTGAAGGGGGTCCCGGGCTCCACGCCGGAGGTGTTCAGCCAGGGGGTGTGGACGGGCACGGGCTCGAACACGCACGTGGCGTGGGTGGAGCGCACGGACGGGCGCAGCTGGGACCTGACGAAGCCGGACGCGGGGCTCCACGCCCGGTTCACCGGGGTGCTGTTCAACGCCGGGGACCCGGGGTGGGCGCTGCTGGGCCAGCCGGCGTTCCTGCTGTGCGACGAGCAGGGGGGCTTCCTGCGCATCCGCTACAACGCGCAGGGCTCTGCGACGCCGCTGTTCGTGCAGGACGGCGGGACGTTCACCTACGACGAGTTCGTCCCGCTGGCCGGCAACGCGCGGTGGC
Organism: Pseudomonadota bacterium; assembly: GCA_039800145.1. Lineage (GTDB taxonomy): Bacteria > Myxococcota > Myxococcia > Myxococcales > Myxococcaceae > VGRA01. The sequence goes on from JBDLRJ010000060.1 coordinate 21,640, forward strand.
TGCGCGGGGTGAGCGGCAACGTGGACATGACCCGGGTCGTGCGGGTGGAGATGATGGTGCAGCCGGGGCCGAAGACGGGGAGCCCGCCGCCCGGCTTCAACTTCAACTTCCAGAAGCTCGGGTTCGAGACGCGGTAACTCGTTGCGCGGCTGCGGGACCGTTTGCTAGGAGGCCCGGCGCCGTGTCCCCGGACCCAGACGACGGTTTGTCCGACGAAGCCCGGGGCATGCGGGCGGCTGCGCCGTACCTGGCGGCCGCGTGGCGGCTCGTGGGCGGGTGCGTGGTGGGAGCGGGTGGCGGGTGGGCGGTGGACCGGTGGGCGGGCAGCAGCCCCTGGGGGCTGGTGGTGGGGACGCTCGCGGGGCTGGCGGCAGGGTTCGTGGGGTTGATGAAGGGCCTCTCCGAGGCAGAGCGGCAGAAGAAGGCGCGAGGCAGATGACGGCGTCCAGCAGCAAGGCGTGGGTGTGGTCCGGGACCGCGGTGAGCGCGGTGGGGGCCGCCGTGTGCCTGCTGCTCGGGGGCGCGGGGCGCTGGGCGGCGCTGGCCGGCGTGCTGTGCGCGGCCGGGACGTTCGCCTTCGCGGTGTGGATGAAGGGCTGGGCGGTCCGCAAGAACCTGGACGCGGCCCTGATGACGCTCGCGGCCACGTTCGGGCTGCGGCTCATTGCCGCGGGCGGCGGGACGACGGCGGCGTACATGGCGGGCCACGCCGAGGCCTTCGTCGCGGGATTCTTCGGGGCGTTTCTTCCCCTGATGGCTTTGGAGATGGGCTACGTGCTGAGCGCCCAGAAGGCGACGGCGCAAGGGAGCGTGACGTGAGGATGCACAATCTGGTGATGGTGGCGTCCCTGCTGGCGGCGGGCCTGGCATCCGCGGGAGGCGGAGGTGGGCACGGCCCGACGCTGCCGCCCCCGGTGAGCCCGGAGAAGGTCCGCGATTGCTGCGTGACCCAGTGCGGCGGCACCAACCCGTCGGGGAACCTCTGCGACGTGGCCTCGGCCTCGGCGGCCAGCTGCGTCAGCGAGTGCGTGAGCGCGTCCGAGGAGAGCGTCTCGGACTTCATCTTCCACCACGTCTCGGACAGCCACGAGCTGACGTTCGAGGTGCCGCTCTCGTACTCCATCTTCACGGGGATGCCGCCGGTGGCGGTGGTGCGGGTCAAGGGGGAGGCGGAGGAGCGGAAGGTCTACCCGCGGACCGCGCGGGACGTGGTCATCCCGCTGCCCCACATCCTCATCCCGCTCAAGGGAGAGGGCTCCTGCGCCCCGCACGATGGCCACGCCCCGGGGCTCCCGGCCTGCCTGGACCTGAGCATCACCAAGCAGACGGTGATGATGTGGATTGCAGCCCTGTTGGTGATCGTCCTCGTGCTGGCGTTCTCCCACCGGAGCCGCGAGCAGCTGGTGCCGCGGGGCAAGGCGGCCAACATCATCGAGGCGCTGGTGCTGTTCGTCCGGGACGAGCTGGCGGTGAAGAACATCGGCAAGGAGGAGGCGGGGCGCTACACGCCGTTCCTGCTGACCATCTTCTTCTTCATCCTGGGGATGAACCTGCTGGGGCTCCTGCCGTGGATGGCGACGGCGACGGGCAACCTGGCGGTGACGTGTGGCCTGGCGCTGTGCACCTTCTTCCTGACGCAGGTGGCCTCCATCCGCTCCGCGGGCCTGGGCGGGTACCTGGCCCACCTGACGGGCGGGGTGCACTGGGCGCTGTGGCCCATCATGATCCCGGTGGAGGTGCTGGGGCTGTTCACCAAGCCCTTCGCGCTGACGGTGCGCCTCTTCGCGAACATGCTCGCGGGCCACGTGGTGCTCTTCTTCCTGATGTCCCTGGTGTTCCTCCTGAAGGCGGTGGCGCTGGCCCCGGTGGGCGTGGCGTTCGCGTTCGCCATCTACCTGTTGGAGCTGTTCGTGGCGTTCCTGCAGGCGTACGTGTTCACCATGCTCTCGGCGCTGTTCATCGGGATGGGGGTGGCCATGGGCCACCACCACCACGACGACCACGCGGAAGGCCACGCGGCCGGGCACTAGGACTTTTCGAAGGTGTTGAGACCCGTCCCGGATGGACCGGTGGCGGAGGTTGTCCCGAGGGACTTCATGGCCCCCCTCACCCAAGCGGCCCGAACGAAGAAAAGAGAGTCACACCATGGCTGAGTACACCCACCTCGCAGCTGGCCTCGGCGCCGGCATGACCGTCATCGGCGCTGGCCTCGGCATCGGCCGCCTGGCCGCCGCCGCCATGGAGGGCACTGCCCGCCAGCCCTCCGCCGCTGGCGACATCCGCACCGGCATGATCCTCGGCGCGGCCCTCATCGAGGGCGCGGCGCTGTTCGGCCTGGTCATCTGCATCCTGATGGCCGTGAAGTAGTCGTTCCCCGGGGTCCTCCCGGCCACCCACGGTGCGCCGGGAGGCTCCGACCCTTGAAGAACCCCTCGCCGTCCGATACGCACCCCCGCCCATGAACCTGCTCCTGCTCGCCTCTGGTCTCACGGAAGTCCGTCCGGGCCTGATTTTCTACACCCTGGTCACCTTCGCGCTCGTGGCCATCGTGCTGCGCCTGAAGGCGTGGGGCCCCATCGTGGAGATGGTGGAGGAGCGCGAGAAGCAGATCTCCAACGCCATCGACTCGGCGAAGAAGGAGCGGGCCGAGGCGGAGAAGCAGCTGGCGGAGGCGCGGCAGGCCGGCGCCGAGGCGCGCCGCGAGGCCGCCGAGCTGATGCGGAAGAACCAGGCCGAGGTGGAGAAGTTCCGCGAGGAGCTCATGGCGAAGAGCCGCGCGGAGGCCGAGGCGCTGAAGGCCGAGGCGGCCCGCACCATCCAGGAGGAGCGCGCCAAGGCGGTCGCGGAGGTGCGCGCCATGGCAGCGGACCTGGGCGTGGAGATCGCGAAGAAGATCCTCTCGTCCGAGCTGGACGCGGCGAAGCACAAGGCGCTCGCCGAGCAGTACCTCGCCGGGCTCCCGCAGTCCGCCCAGCCGCGCGCGTAAGGCGCGCTGCAAGAACGTACCATGGCGCTCTCCATCGGCATCGTGGGACTGCCCAACGTGGGCAAGTCCACCCTCTTCAACGCCCTGTCCGCGGCAGGGGCGCAGGCGGCCAACTACCCGTTCTGCACCATCGAGCCGAACGTGGGCGTGGTGCCGGTGCCGGATGACCGCCTGGACAAGCTGTCCGCGCTGGTCAAGCCGCTGAAGAAGGTGCCCACGTCGCTGGAGTTCGTGGACATCGCGGGGCTGGTGCGCGGGGCGTCCAAGGGGGAAGGGCTGGGCAACCAGTTCCTCGCCAACATCCGGCAGGTGGACG
>JBDLRJ010000061.1:0-23159 GCA_039800145.1 Pseudomonadota bacterium
TCTCGCGCTTGAAGAGCCGCTTCAGCGTGAGCAGCTCCCACGCCACGATGCCGAGCGCGAACACGTCACTGCGGCGGTCCAGGCGCTGGGCCTGCACCTGCTCCGGGGACATGTAGTGGACCTTGCCCTTGAGCGCGCCGGGGCGCGTGGTGTCCACCCCTATCTCCGTGGCCTTGGCGATGCCGAAGTCCAGCAGCTTCACGTGGCCGCCGCCGGTCACCATGAGGTTGTGCGGCGAGATGTCCCGGTGGACGAGCCCGAGCAGCTGCCCCTGCGCGTCCGTGAGTTCGTGCGCGGCGTGGGCCCCGGCGCAGGCCTGGGCGAGGAGCCCCACCACCACCCCGAGCGGCACGGGCTTGCCACCCCGGGACGCGGTGCTCACCAGCTCCCGGAAGGTGACGCCCGGCACGTGCTCCATGGCGATGAAGGCGGTTCCCTCCGCCTCGCCGAGTTCGTGGATCTGGACGATGTTGGGGTGGGTGAGGCCCGCCACCCACCGCGCCTCCTGCAGGAACATGTCCCGGAAGGCGGGCTTCTGCGCGAGGTGGGGCAGGGCGCGCTTGACGACCACCACGCGCTCGAACCCGTGCGGCCCGCGCTCGAGCGCGAGGAAAATCTCCGCCATGCCCCCGGCGTCCAGGAGCTGCACGAGCTCGTAGCGCCCGAGGTGGACGCTCGGCGTTCCCCCGTCTCCGTCGGTGTCAGTCATCCGCGGGTGGGAGCCTAGCAGCGTTGGACGCTGGCCCGCGCTACCGCCGCGCAAAGTGCAGCGTCGCCGCCCCGCCGGTGCCCGGCTCCACCGTGGCGCGGAAGTCGTTCCGGGCGTTCACCTTCTCGGCGAGCCTGCGGGCGCACTCGAGCGCGCTCCAGCCCTGCCGGGTGGCGAGGGTGAGCGCCTTGCCCGCGTCCAGGGACAGGCGCAGTCCCCGCGGCTCGAGGGACTCGAGCCCTGCCGGCCCCCGGCCCTCCTGCCCGCCTGCAGTTCCCGCGAGCGTCACCGAGTCCTTCCCGACCACCAGCCGCATGCCCGCGTCCGTGGAGGTGCCCCGGAGGGCAATGGGCGCCCCTCTCCGCGGCTCGTAGACGCTGTGGGGCGAGGTGACGAAGAGACCGAGGGGATCGAACAGGCTGACGGTGACGGACATGGACGCGTGCTCCTGTCCCGGTTGTCGGCAGGAGGGAGCGTCCGGTTGCTCGCCGGGGCTGCCTCTCAGGGCGGATAGGGTGCGACGACGACGGACCGCTCTCCCACGTCCAGGGGGAAGCCCTTGCCAAAGCGCAGTCCCCTGGCGGCGAACCGGAGCGTGCGCGCGTCCACGCGCTCCACCCATACCTTGCCCCCGGTCGCAGGCTCTCGCGGGAGACCGAGGGCCGCCGGGTGGACGGGTCCCGCCGGGAGGGTCAGCGCGGCGTCCGGACCCGACACGCGGGTGACGTCCCACTCGGAGGCGCTGCGCCAGCCAGTGCGCGTGTCACCGCGCCGCGGCGCGATGCGGATGACGTGCGCACGGGTCACGATGAACAGCTCCCAGCCGCCCTCGACGACGCCGTAGGCCGCGGTCCGCTGCACCACGAGGCCTGCGTCGACGCGGGGCGGTGCAGGTGCGGCTGCCAGCGCGGCGAACACCATCCACTCCAGGAGCATGGGTGAGAGTATGCCCTCCTCTCCGCGCGTGCAGCCACGGCCCGGTGCGCATCCCGTCCTGCGCGCCGTCAGCCGATGGGGCCTCCCCGCGCTGGCCCCACGAAGGGCCGCATCCCCGAGATGCGCTCACCTTCCGCTGCCGCAGCCTCCAGCTCCGCCCGCTCCCGCGCGAGGAATGTCCGCACCGCGCGGTCCAGCGGCCCGTGGAACAGCAGGTGCGCGCTGTGCACCGCCGTGGGCTCGAAGCCGCGCGCCACCTTGTGCTCGCCGCCGGCACCCGGCTCGAAGACGCGGCGCCCGAGCCGGATGCACTCGTCCACCGAGTGGTACATGCACACGTTGAAGTGCAGGAAGGGCACCTCCTCGAAGCAGCCCCAGTACCGGCCCCACAGCCTGTCCCCGGCCGCGAGGTTGAAGGCCCCGCCCACCACCGTGCCATCTCCCCGCGTGGCCTCCACCACCTCCACGCACTCCGGCAGGGCGGTGAACAGCCGCTCGAAGAAGTTCGGGTTGAGCTGCAGCTGCCCCCAGCCGTTCTTCTCCACCGTGGAGCGGTACAGCTGGAAGCACAGCTGCGCGTGGCGGGCAGGGTCCACCTCGGCGCCCCTCCGCGTGGTGATGCGGATGCCCTGCGCCTCTGCCGCGGCCCGCTCGCGCCGAAGCTGGTGCCGCCGCTTGGAGGTGAAGCGCGAGAGGAAGTCGTCCCAGTCCCGGTAGCCGGGGTTCTTCCAGTGGAACTGCAACGTGGCCCGCCGCGCGAGCCCCTCGGACTCGAGGAACGCGGCCTCCTCCCCGGGCGGGAAGAGGACGTGCAGCGAGCTGCACCGGCGGTCCAGCGCGACCTCCACGAGCGCCTTGAGCAGCTGCTGCCGAAGGACCGAGACGTCCTCTCCGGGGGCCACCAGCAGCCGCGGCGCAGTCATGGGGGCGAGCGGGGCGCCGACGAGGAGCTTCGGGTAATAGGGCTCTCCCATCCGCTCGGACGCACCCGCCCAGGCGAAGTCGTAGATGTACTCCCCCATGCTGTGGTGCTTCTCGTAGGCGGGGGCCGCGGCGACGAGCGTCCCTCCGCGCCAGAGCGTGACGTGGGTGGGCACCCAGCCCGTCTCCGCGCAGGCGCTCCCGGATTCCTCCATGGCGTGGAGCCACGCGTGGCGCAGGGACGGGATGGGCGAGGGGCCGAGCAGTCCGTCCCACGCCGCGGCGGGGACGTCCGAGATGGCGCCGAGCACGCGCACGGTCAGCGGGGGCATGGGCGGGAGGGTAACGGCTGTGTTAGGCGAAGCGCCACGTCATGGAAGCGCCTCACCTCCTCACCGGACTCTCGCTCGCGGATCTCACCTCCCTGCTCGGCAGTCGCTCCCGGGCGCTCGAGACGCTCAAGTGGCTGTACGCCCAGCCGCCGCTCTCCCGCGAGCTCCCGGACGCGGTGCCCGGCGTGTCGCACCGGGCGTGGGAGAAGCTGCGCACCCGGCTCGCGCTCCCGGAAGTGGACGTGGTGGAGAAGGGCGTCTCGCAGGACGGCACCACCAAGTACCTGCTGCGCTTGAAGGACGTCTCGGTGGAGACGGTGCTCATCCCTGCGAAGGGGCGCAGCACCGTGTGCATCTCGAGCCAGGCGGGGTGCACGCGCACCTGCGCCTTCTGCGCCACGGCGACGCTGGGCTTCAAGCGGCAGCTGAAGGCCGCGGAGATGGTGGCGCAGTACCGCGTGGCGCGCGCGGACGCGGCCCCCGGCGCCCCCGCGCGCAACGTGGTGTTCATGGGGATGGGCGAGCCCATGGACAACCTGGACGAGGTGCTGAAGGCGGTGGAGCTCCTCACGCAGCAGCCGGTGCCCATGCTCGGGGCGCGGCAGGTGACGGTCTCCACCTCCGGCGTGCTGCCGGGGATGAAGCGCTTCTTGAAGGAGTGCAAGGCGTCGCTGGCGCTGTCGCTGAACGCGAGCACGGACGCGCAGCGGCTGCGGGTGATGCCCCAGACGAAGACGTGGCCCATCGCGGCGCTGGTGGAGCTGCTCCGCGAGGACCGCGTCAAGGAGCCGCGGCGCACGCACTTCATCGAGTACGTGATGTTCGACGGGCTGAACGACGCGCCCGAGGACGCGGACCGCGTGGTGGCGCTGCTGGAAGGCGTCAACGCGCGGGTGAACCTCATCCCGCACAACCCCATCCGGGGAAGCGACCTGCGGCCTCCGCCGGACGCTCGCATCTTCGAGTTCCAGCAGCGCGTGGCGGCGCGCGGGCTCATGTGTCTCATCCGCTGGCCGCGCGGCCGCGAGGTGGCCGCGGCGTGTGGGCAGCTGGCCGCAACCGAGCTCTCCGAGGCGCTGCCCGGATGACGGCCCCGCTGCCGCGGCTGCACCTGGTGGATGGGACGTACGAGCTGTTCCGCGCGCACTACAGCAAGCGGCCGCCGCACGCGGGGCCGGGCGGGGAGGACTTGAAGGCCACGGTGGGGCTCGCCTCCTCGCTGCTCGCGCTGCTGCAGGACGACGGCGAGGCGGTGACCCACGTCGCGGTGGCGTTCGACAACCCCATCCGCTCGTTCCGCAACGACCTGTTCGCCGGCTACAAGTCCGACGAGGGCGTGCCCCCGGAGCTCCACGCGCAGTTCGACCTCGCGGAAGAGGCGGTGCGTGCGCTCGGTGTCACGGCGTGGTCCATGAAGGCCTTCGAGGCGGACGACGCGCTCGCCACCGCGGCGGCACGGTTCCGCGCGGAGTGTGAGCAGGTGCGGATCCTCTCCCCGGACAAGGATCTCCACCAGTGCGTGGTGGGACAGAACGTCGTGCAGGTGGACCGCGTGCGGGAGACGCTCATCGACGAGGCGGCGGTGGTGGCGCGCAAGGGCGTACAACCCCGGAGCATCCCGGACCTGCTCGCGCTCGTGGGGGACGAAGCGGACGGCATTCCCGGCCTTTCGGGCTTCGGCGAGAAGGGCGCGGCCGCGGTGCTCGCGCGCTGGGGAACGCTCGAGTCCATCCCCGCGGACGTGGAGGCGTGGGACGTGAAGGTGCGCGGCGCGGAGGGGCTGTGCGCCACGCTGAACGCGCACCGGGAGGACGCGCTCCTTTACAAGCGGCTCGCCACGCTGCGCACGGATGCGCCCGTCACGGAGACGCTGGAGGCACTGCGCTGGAACGGCGTCCCGCGGGAGGCTTTCGAGGCGTTCTGCAACCGGGTGGGCGCAACGACGTTGCGAACCCGTCCCAGGCGTTGGGCGAAAGGCTGAGATCGGAGCAGGAGTCGGCTGGAACCTTTGGCGCTGACGACAGTAGGGTGCCGCCTCCCATGAGCGAACCCGAGAAGCCGACTCCCCCCGCCGCTTCCTCTGCGCCCGCACCGCGGCCCGCGTCCAGCGTCAAGCCGTTGCTCATCGTGCTGGGCGTGGTCGCCCTGCTGGGGTTCTTCGCGCTGGCCGCGGCAGGCATCGGCGCGTACTTCTTCTTCAGGTCGAGGTCCGATTCGGTCCCTGCCCTGGTGGCCGTTCGCGAGGAGACGCGGGCTCCGCCGCGCGAGGTCCCGCCCCCGCCGCCGCCCCCTCCTCCAGCGGAGGAGCCCGAGGAGCCGTTCCCCATGGCGCCGAAATTCGGGGACGCGGAGGACTTCGACGAAAGCCCGGGCGCCCACGACGAGGAGCGGGTGAAGCCGAGCTTCCCCTGCGAGAAGGCCACCACCGCCACCGAACTCGCCATCTGCAACACGCCGGAACTGGCGCGCCTCGACGTCCAGTTGGCAAAGCTGTACTCCGAGAACCGGGTCCTTCACCCGGAGATCAAGAAGGCGCAGCTGGCGTTCCTCGGGCGCATGAACCGCTGCGCCGGAGACACCGGGTGCATCCAGTCGCTCCAGTCGGAGCGGATGGGCGAGTTGGAGGCGCTCGCCAGTGGGGACGTGGACACCCGGACGCCCTCGGTCGCCCTCGGCCGCGCCATCCACCTTGGGACGCACGGGTCTTCTGCCGGCTGCAACGCCTGCCACTCGCTGGATGGCAACAGGCTCGTGGGACCCAGCTTCAAGGGATGGTGGGGCAGCCAGGTCAACACCTCCTCCGGGACCGTGACGGCGGACGCCGCGTACGCGCGTGAGTCCATCCTGCGGCCCATTGAGAAGGTGACGGAGGGCTACCCCCCGGCCATGCCGCCCTACGAGTTCAACGAGGTGGAGCTCGAGAGCATCCTGCTCTTCCTCAAGGACCAGGCGAAGCGCATCGAGCCCTGAGCCGCGCAGCGAGCCACGCCTCCACGGCGAGCCCCGTGGCGAACGGCCACGGGCGCAGCTTGTCCACGGGCACCACGCGGTGGTCCTCCAGCTCTTCGCCGCGCTGCACGTTTCCCTCCGCGCGCAGGTGGTAGGCGAGGATGACCTGGTTCTGCAGGGGGAACGGGTACACCCCCACGAGCCCCACCACGCTCGCGGTGAGCCCCAGCTCCTCCTGCACCTCGCGCACGACCGCGTCTGCAGGGTCCTCGCGCGCCTCCAGGAAGCCCGTGGGCAGGCCGAACATCTTCTCCGGCCAGCCCTTGTTCCTCACCAGCACCACGCCCCCCGGCAGCTCGAGGAGGGCCGCTACCACCGGCGTGGGGTTGTCATGGTGAACGAAATTGCAGGACACGCCCTTGCAAGCGGGCTTCGCAGCGGGGGGCAGCGGCGCGCCGCAGAGGGGGCAGAACCGGTACTCGCTCGGGGACATGGGCGTGCACCACGGTAGTGCTCAGCTCGCTGCCGTGCCACGCAGCCGCGCGGAGGCCGCGAGCCGGACACCCGCCGCCACCACGAACAGCCCCTGCATCGGCAACCATGGCCCTGCCTCGGGGCGCAGCGTGGAGAGCACCACGCCTCCCAGCGCCGCGCCGCTTGCCCAGCCGAGGCCCCCCGCGGTCGCGTAGCGCGCGAGCACCGCCGCGCGCGTGCGGGGACGAGACAGAGCGAGGGGCAGCTGGAAAGAGGCCACCGCGTGGCCCGCGCCCAGCGTCCCGGACACAACCGCCTCGAGCAGCAGCGGCCAGGGGCTCCCGGGCGAGGGGAGCAGCCACAGTACCGGAACGACGGACAGCCCCCACGACGTACGCCGCAGCACCGGGGCTGCCCCCCAGCGGTCCACCGCCCGTCCCCACGCGGGCGCCGCCACCGTCTTCATGGCCGACGTAGCCGCACCCTGGAGCGCGAGCACCCCGAAGCCCAGCCCGAGGTGCTCCACCGCGTAGACCGCGAAGTACCCCGCGCACAGCCCGCTGCCGAGCTGGAACGTGAACTGGTAGCCCAGCGCATTCCGCAGCCCGGCCTCGTCCAGGGAGGGCGAGGCCTGCCCCGGGCCGAGCCGTGCCGGCGCGTGGGGGCTCGGTGCCTGCCGCGACATGAGCCACGTGCAGCCGAGGCCGGCCGCCACCGCGAGCACGGCCAACCCGGAGAGCAGCGCGCCTTCCTGCCCGCGGGCACGCGCTGCGTCCAGCCACTGCCCCGTCCCGAGCGACGCGAGCATGGCCGACACCGTGCACAGGGCCGTGCGCCGCCCGAAATACCGGCCCCGCAGCCGCGCCGGCACCACCTCTGCCATCCATGCCCCCCACGCGTTGTTGCCTGCCACCGCGAGCAGCGCGTGCAGCGCCCACGCCGCGGCGAAGGCGTGTTGCCGCTCCCCCGCGCTGCCCGGCACCAGCGGCACCAGCGCGAGCAGCAGCAGCGCGGCGCGGGACGCCCCCACGAGCGAGAGACACGTCCTGCGCGCGCCCCACCTCGCGGTGAGCCACGCGGCCGGCAGTTGCACCGGCTGCACCACGGACGGGAGCGCGGCGAGCCAGCCCAGCACGGCGGGACTGCAGCCCAGGTGCAGTCCCCACGCGGTGGTGACGGCCCCACCGGTGAAGGCGGTGATGCACTCGGCGAGCATCCCTTCTGCGCTGCTTGCCTCCAGCGAGCTTCGAAGCGGGGACGGGGGCCGCGAGACCGGGCGGGGGAGGGCGAGGGCACGGAACATGGCGCGGGCGGGATGCTCCTGTCCGTCCCGCACCGCTCCAATGCCGTGGGATGGGGCCCACGCCTGCGCGGCTGCCCCCCGAACGCGCTCGCCCCATGGGACCGCCGCCCGGAATAGACTCCGACTCCACGTGCCACCGTCCCCACAGGAACTCGCCGGAGGGCGCTACCGCCTCGTCCGCAAGCTGGGCAGCGGCGGCATGGCCGAGGCCTGGCTCGCCGAGCCCCTCGGCGCCCTCGGCGGGATGCGCTCGCTCGTCGTCAAGCGGCTCCACGCCCACCTCGGCGCCAAGCCCGAGGTGGCCCGCCTCTTCAAGAGCGAGGCCCGGCTCGCGGTGATGATGTCCCACCCCAACGTGGTGCAGACGGTGGAGGTGGGCCAGTCCGACGAGGGCTGGTTCATCGTCATGGAGTTCGTGGATGGGCTGTCGCTTCGGCAGCTGCTTCGCTCGCTCCGGGCAGCGGGAGAGAAGCTCCCGGCGCCCCTGGCGGCACGGCTCCTGGCAGACGCGTGTGCGGGCATGGCCTACGCCCACGGGCTCGTGGACCCTGCCACGGGCAAGCCCTTGAACGTGGTGCACCGGGACCTCAGCCCGGACAACCTGGTGCTGTCCCGTGCCGGCGTCCTCAAGGTGCTCGACTTCGGCGTGGCGCGCGCGCGCGGACAGCTGCACCACACCGAGCCGGGGCGCGTGCGGGGAAAGCTCGAGTACATGGCCCCCGAGCAGCTGCTCGCCCAGCCCGTGGATGCGCGGGCGGACATCTATTCGCTCGGGGGGGTGCTGTACGAGCTGCTCGCCGGGGTGCGCCCGCACGGAGGAGACAGCGACGCGGAGCGGATGCGCGCGCTGCTCCAGGACGAACCGGTGCCGCTCGGCGAGCGGAGGCCGGACGTCCCTGCGCAGCTGCTCGCCGTGGTGGACCGCGCCATGGCCCGGCTGCCGACAGAGCGCTACGCCGACTGCGGCGAGATGCTGGACGCGCTCGAGGCCTACCTGCTCGAGTGCGGTGTCCCGGCGGGCAGACCCCAGCTGTCCGCGCTCGCCCAGCGCTGGGCGTCTGCGGCTGCCCCGCCTGCACCGTCCCCGGTGCGCACCGAGGCGGTCACCGAGGAGATGTCCCAGTCGGCGCTCGCGCCGGGCACCACGGTGCGCTTCCGCGGCCCGCGCCGCCGGGGACCGGAAGACGTGAGCACCGTCACGCTGAAGGCCCAGCCACGGCGGAAGCCCTTGCCGCGCAGCTGGAGACGCACGGCGGTGGTGCTGTCGGTGGTGTCGGTCTGTGTCCTGGGCGCTGCCGGCGCGTGGTGGTTCGTCCGCGCTGGGCCTGTACGCACCGCGGTGCCCGGGGCGGCGCCCCCCGCGGTGGCCGCTGCGCTGCCCCGGAGGCCACCGCCGCCCGCGCCGCTGCCGCCTGCCGAGGCGATGACGCCCCCCGAGGTCCAGGAGCGTCCCAGCGCGGAGTCCGTCCCCGGACGGACCCCTGCACCCGCTCGCCGGGCCCCGGAGAGGCGCGTGCCTCCGCCGGCAGAGAAGGTGGCTGCGCCCGAGGCCCGTGAGACGCCCGAGCCCCCGCGCGAGCGCTTCCCCGTCACCCTCCGCGTCATGCCGTGGGCCACCGTCTACGTGGATGGGGAGTTGGTGGGAGAGACGCCCATGGGGCCCGTGATGCTCGAGGCCGGCGTGCACCGGGTCCGGCTCGTCAACGGCGAGCTCGGCGTGGAGCGCGAAGTGGCGCTCGAGGTGGGCACCGGGCACGCCAACTCGCTGCGCGTGCAGCTTGAGCCCGAGCCAACCGCTAACGGGACAGGAGCCACGTCACCAGCGCCGTGACCGCGGCCCCGGCCGCGACGGCCAGCGCCACGTTCGCTGCGCCCGCGTCGCGGGATGCCCGCTCGAGCGCCACCACGCGCTCGTCCTGGAATTGCGTCGCGCGTGCCGCCTCCACGTGGCTGTTGGCATTCACGCCGAAATAGGTGCCCGTCCCGGCCGCCCCCAGCGCCACCGCCCCCGCGAGCAGTGGCACCACCGGCACGCCGGCCGCGGCAGGCGCCACCCCGGCGGCCTCTTCCTCCACGGCGGCCGCCGGGAGGCACGCGCGCTTGCGGGCGCGGCGGGCCTCGTCCACGAGCGACTGCACCTTGGGGCTGATGCGAACCTGGAGCTCCACGCAGGGGTCCAGGTTGAAGGCCTCTCGCAGCGCCTGCTTCCCCTCGTCCGGCTGCAGGAGGTAGCCGAGCAGCACCCCTTCCCAGAGCGCGCAGCGGGCGTCGAGGGTGCGGGAGGGGCCGAGATCCCTCGCCTTGCGCGTCAGCGCGAGCGCCCGCTCGTAGTCCCCGGCGTTGAAGCGCCCCACCCCGGCCTCGAGGTACGACTCCGCGTCGGCATCCTGACGCGTGTCGGAGGGGGCGGCGGCCAGGACCGCGAGGGTGAGCAGCGCGAAGGCGGTCATGGCGTGTACGGCATGGAACCGCAGCCGGTGGGGAGGGGAATGCCTTGCGCCTGGCACAGCACCTGGCAGCGGTACCAGGCGCAACCCGCAGTGATGTCACACGCCTGGAGTGTCTCGTTGGCGGGACACGAGCACCCGACCGCGGCTTCCGTCACGCCGGAGGGCACGCAGGCCGAGGCGCACGTGGACCACCTGCAGTCCGCGGAGTTCGCACACCGGGTCGAGTGGGTCAGCCACCCGCACGGGAGTTTCTGCGCGGCGTCCTCCGCGGCGGTTGGATCCAACCCGAGCGCGAGCCAGTTGGCGCTGCGGCCGAACGCATCGACACCGGTGCCCTTCCGGGCCTGGGCCCACCACCACTTCCTGTAGCCATGCTCCGTGCACTGCCAGGCGCTGCAGGACAACGGCTTCTTCACCGGCGCGGCCACCTCCGCGAGGGAGGGGTGGATCGCGAAGTCCTCGCAGATGGACTGGACGGTGGTGGTGGAGTCGAACTGGTCCACCCCGCCGTTGGGCGGCTCGTTGACCTGTCCGCACCCCTTGAAGCCGTAACGGAAGCTTGGGTCCTTCAGGGTGAAGAGATCCCAAGGGGAGCGGATGGACTCCGAGCGCCCGCCGTGGGCGTACTCGAGGGAGGTGCCCACGCGGACGTCGAAGTTCTTCAGGGCCTCCAGGAGGCCCCGCTCGTAGCTGAACCCCATCACGGGGAGGACCCCGTTGCACCCCGTGCCCTGCACGTACGGGAAGCCGGCCAGCCAGCCGGGCTGCGGACCCGCCACCGCCATGTTGTCGAAGCCGAACCAGGGACCTCCCAGCAGCCACACCTCGTTCACCCAGCCCGCGTTGGCCCGTGCACAGGCGTTCGAGGCGTTGAGCAGCGCCGCGACGTCCGCCGAGTCGGGTGAATGTGCCGCCTGCTGCCCGGAAAGCGTGCCGAGATAGCCGGCGGGGGAATAGGCGAAGCCGTCCGTCTTCACGGGGAAAGTGTCCACGACGACGGTGTCGGCCACGGCGAAGGTGTAGGTGCCCGCGCCTGCGGCGTTCCACCAGTCCACCAACTGCTGGACCAGCGTACCGGGCTGGGTCCATCCCGGCTGGGTGGAGGACAGGCGCGCCGTGCCTCCGTCCGCTGGAACCAGAGGATCGTAGATGAGCACCAGGATGCGGCGATCCGCGTCGGGCGTCCCCGCGTCGGGCGTCCCCGCGTCGGGCGTCCCCGCGTCGGGCGTCCCCGCATCGGGCGTCCCCGCGTCGGGCGTCCCGGCATCCTCGCCCGCTCCGGGGACGGGCACGACACACGTCCCCCCGACGCACACGTAACCGGAAGCGCACGGATGCTCGGCGTTGCACGAGGACGGTCTCACCTGCTCGAGTGAATCCAGCGTCGGCACGCTGCACGCGCCCAGACTCAACGTCAGCAACGCCCAGGCGGCGATGCAGGGCAGGCTGTGTGCGGGGCCGTCGCGTTGCACGGCAGCAAAGTGTAGCGGGCCCCTTCCCTCCGTGTCACCGGGTGCTGCAGGCGTCCGGGAGTTCCACCGATTGTGCTAGGGGCATTCTGCATGCACCGTGTTCGGCTCGCCGCCATTGCGTGGACGTGTGGAGTGGGGGCATTTCTCGTGGGGTGTCCGCTCCCCGAGGTCGGCTCCCGAGACGCTGGGACGCCGGTGGATGCCACCTCCGCGGGCGACGCGGGGATGCCACCGGATGCCGGCACGCACGCAGACGCGGGGCCCGATGACGGTGGGAGCAGGACCCTGTCGCGACGGGTGCTCGCGTTGGTGTTCGATCCCACGGTGAACGGCCAGCGCCTCACCTCCTTGCACGGCTGGAGCAACCCCGATGTGCTCCTTTCCCAGGTGGCGGACTGGTGGGCCACCACCACCTCGGGGCGCGTGCAGTACCAGTTCGTGGATACCCTCCGCGTGGAGTCGTTCCCCGCCAAGGAAGACGGCTTCGTCTACGACGTGGACACGTACGAGCAGGTCATCGCCGGCGCGGTTCCCGGGCACCAGCCGGACGGCCTGGACTACGCGGCGGTGCTCGCTCAGCTCGGCGTCTGCGACCGCGTCAACGCCGGCGAGGTGGATGAGCTCTGGATGATGGGCGGTCCGTACTTTGGCTTCTACGAGTCGCGGCTCGCTGGGCCGGGGGCCTACGACTACAACTCCCCACCGCTGTCGGGGACGCCGTGCCAGCGGCTCCTCCCCATCATGGGGTTCAACTACGAGCGCGCCCTGCCCGAGGCCATCCACGACTTCGGCCACCGCTCGGAGGCCACCCTCACGCACCTCTTCGGCGGCTGGTCCCAGGACCGGACCGGGAACGACTGGGAGCGCTTCGGGCTCGTTGCCGCGCAGTCTCCCACGCTCGGCTTCAGCGGCTGCGGCTCCATCCACTATCCGCCCACCGCGACGCAGGATTACCAGTACGACAACTCCACGCCCGTGCAGTCGGTGTGCGACGACTTCCTGGACTACCCGGTGCTCTCCGGGGAGCCCGCCGCGGCGGCCGTGCCCATGACCTGCGCGGCGTGGGGGTGCTCGGAGCTGGGCTTCTACGCGTGGTGGTTCCAGCACCTCCCGGAGGTGGAGGGGAAGGATGCCGAGGGACGGCCCATGGACTGGCTCCACGCCGTCGTGGATCCGCAGTGGCTCTCGGAGCAGGCCCCCTCCAGCCTTCCGTGCTTTGGGCGACTGGACGCCTCCGCGTGCGAGAGCGGCGACGGCCGCTGCCAGTGGGCGGCCTGCGCCGGGGCCTGCATCGCGGCCGGCCTTCCCGTGGACGCGCAGGCCTGCATGTGCCTGCAGCAGCCCTCCGTCACCGCATGCAACGCCACGCCCGGCTGCGCGTACTACTTCTGCAGCGAGCGCTGTTTCAAAGAGGGCACGGACGTCTCCGCGGGCTGCCGCTGAGGGACGCGTTCAGGGAAGGGCGAGCCCGCGGTAGATCCGCGCCTCGGCCCACCGCGGCGTCTCCTCCGGTCGGCGGTGCCACCAGTTGAGGACGAGCGCGAGCCGCAGCGGTGGGCGGCCCGGCAGCTTCCGCGAGGGTACGTGGTTGCGCGCGTCCAGGACGCCGTGCGTGAGCGCGCCGTCGAAGACGACGAAGCGGTTGGGGGCAGGGCGCACCAGGTCCCAGTCCGCCTCGTCCGGGGCGAGGCTGTCGTTGTCCGGGTTGGGCAGCGCGTCCGTCACCGCGAGCAGCCCGCCCCGGCAGCGGTTGAGGAAGAAGACGGAGGACCAGCGCGGGTGCACCTCGCGTCCCGTGCGGAGCGCGAGCCGCTCGTCCCGGTCGCGGTGGAAGTCCACGCGCACGTCCGTGGTGCGCATGCGCGACAGCCACCACTCCACGCCCACCACGCGCCTTCCCCCCGGCAGCAGCGGGCGGAGCGCGCACGCCGCGGCCTCCGGGAGGCACGCCGGTGCACCGAAGTCGAACCAGAACGTCGCCTGGTACGTGCGCGCGAGCCGCTCCGTCCCCAGCCCCTTCACCGCGCGCGAGAGCGGCTGGAAGAGCGAGGGCGGCAGCGGGCGCTCGTGGAGCTGAATCCGTTTCCCGGGTGTCGCGTGCATGAGGCGGGGGACGCTATCCTCTCCAGCACTTTGCGACTGCTCCTCGCCGCCCTCCTCGCGCAGGCCCCTGTTCCCGCCACACCCCCCGAGGCGTCCACCGGTTCACCGGCGAGCGCCGCCGAGGCGCCCGCGGCGGAGGTCCCTGCCCAGCCGGAAGCGGACGCTGCTGCCGAGCCGCAGGCCCCGGCCGAGCCCCCGCTGGACGAGTCCGCGTTGACGCCCCCGCCGCTCGTGGAGGCGCCGCTGGACGAGGTGCCGGGTGGGACGGGCGGGGACGGCATGGACCGGGACGCCGGGCCCGCGGCCCACGCCGTGCTGCCGCCGCCTCCTCCAGCACCTCCGCCGGCGTCCGCCCCCACGCCGCCTTTGGTGCAGGGCGCACCCGCGCAGGCCGTGGTGCCGCAGCCCACCTATCCCGGCTTCGTGAAGGGGGAACTGTCCCAGTTCCTCGGCGCGGACCGCGTGGTGACGCGCAACAACCGCGTGGGCATCTCGCTGGGACTGGACCGCATCGGGGACACTTTCTACGGGCTGGTGGAGCCGCAGGTGGACCTGCGCTTCCTGGACAACCGGCTCGCGCTGGGCCTGGGCGTGCCGCTGCGCTTCGAACTCTTCTCGCTCGGGGGCAGCTCGCTCGTCTCGGTGAACAACGTGGGGCGCATCCGGCGCGAGGACTACGATCAGCCCGGCGAGTACGCGCGCGTCCTCAAGTACCTGACCTTCGGCTCCAAGGAGGACAACGTCTACGTCAACGTGGGCCAGCGCTACGCCTCCTCCATCGGCCACGGGACGCTGGTGCGGCGCTACGCCCCCAACATCGACGTCAACCGCGCGCGCATCTCCGCGCAGGTGGACGCGTACAACGACTACGGCGGCGTGGAGCTGCTCACCAACGACGTCGTGGACTGGAACCTGCTCGCGGGGCTGGCCTTCGTGAAGCCGCTGGCGTTCTTCTCGCAGGACCCGGTCGCGCGCTCGCTCTCGGTGGGCGTCTCGGTGGCCTCCGACCGGAGCGCGCCCCACGTGCTGACCACGGACCCGGTCACGGGCGTCCGCCAGGTGGACTCGAGCGGCCACCTCCAGGCGAGCCGCAGGTCCGCGACGCTGGTGGGCATCGACGCGGAGGTGAAGGTCCTCAAGACGCGACACGCGGACATCAAGCCCTACGTGGATTACTCCTTCCACACGCGCGGGGACGGCGGCCTCACCGCGGGCGTGCTCGGGCGCTTCAACGTGGGCGAGCGGACGGTGCACGCCTTCCGCGTCATCGCCGAGGGGCGCGCGCTTGGGGCCCGCTACCTGCCCTCGTATTTCGACACCTTCTACGAGGTGGAGCGCTTCATGGCCCGGCAGGTGACCTCGCCGTGGCCCGCGGCCAACGCCTACGAGACAAAGCAGCAGTACGTGCTGTCGGGGGACCTCGGCAACCGGCTCGGCTACTACCTGGAGGCCAGCTACGGGGTGCGCCGCAACATCGGCGTCACCGTGGCGCTCGAGGGCACCAGCACTTCGCCGCAGAAGAACCTCGTGGCCCACCTGGAGCTGCCGGCGCTGGACTGGCTGCAGTTCTTCGGCAGCTACTACAAGCGCGGCTTCACGCAGTTCTCGGACGTGACGAAGCTGGACAGCCAGTCCATCTTCTTCGCCGGCGCGCGGCTGAAGGCCCTGCCGGTGCTCTTCATCAACGCGCGCGCGTTCAAGAGCTTCCAAGCAAACCAGGAGCTGCAGCGCTACGACAACACCTTCGGCTTCGCCGTGGACGTGGAGCTCGGGCTCGAGTTCAAGGCGAAGGAGCCGACCCCCGAGCCCTCCACGGGTTCGGACGGACACGCGGAGGCGGGGCCCTTCGTCCGGGCACAGCGCGGCTGAAGAGCCTCAGCGGCCCACGGCGGCCGGGCCCTTGCCGAGCTCCGCGGCGAGCTCCGGCGGCAGCGTGGCCGTGGCGCCCGCCTGGTACAGCGCGAAGATGGCGGCCCAGGACATGCCGAGGAACAGCACGAAGAGCGCCACCGTCACCACGTCGAACCGCTTGAGCGCCGGGCGGCTCGCCACCAGGCCCCAGCCGAACGCGAACGACCAGATGCCGTTGGCCAGGTGGTACGCCACGCCGAGCGTGCCCAGCAGGTAGACCACCAGCGTGATGGGGTGGTGGTGCATGTACGCCGCGATGTCGTTGAAGGTCTCCGGGCGGCCGTGCTGCAGCCGGGGCTGGAGGAACGCCTTGCCGACGTGCGCCGCGAGGAAGCCGAGCACACCCACCGCGGACAGCCGCTGCAGGATGTACTTCAGGTTGCCGAACGTGCCGTAGCTGCCCAGGTTCGGCTTGAAGCTGAACAGCCGCTTCACGCCCCACACCGTGTGCACCAGGATGGGGACGAACACGAACACCTGCGTGAGCGCCATGGCCACCTGGCTGTCGTAGCCGGTGACGGACGCCTGCCACGCCTCGGCCCCGCGGAACGCGCTGAGGTTGTCCCACAGGTGGTTCACCGTCCACACGCCGAGCGGGAAGAAGGCGAGCAGCGAGCCCAGCCGTGCGTTCCAGAAGCTGCTGGAGCCCTTCGCGGGGGTGGACGCGGCGGCGTCGTGGGTGGCGGTGTTGGCGGACATCGGGCGTGTTCTCCTTCAGGAAGACGGCCCCCCTTATCAAAGGCGGGCCGGGAGGGGGCAAGGGATCATGCGGGCCGGCAGCCCGCCTGCCATCACTCCCCCTGATAGAAGCCGTCCAGCAGGTGCATGTACTTCTTCTCCACCACCTTGCGCCGGAGCTTCATGGAGGCCGTCAGCTCCCCCGCCTCGATGGTGAGATCCCTGGGCAGCAGCGCGAACTGCTTCACCGCCGAGTAGGACGGCAGGTCCGCGTTGATGGTGTCCACGTAGCCCTTGATGAGCGCCTTGACGCGCGGCTCCTGCGAGAGCTCCTCGTAGCTCTTGGTGCCCAGCCCCTCGGCCGTGGCCCACTTGCGGATGGACTCCTCGTCCAGCGCGATGAGCGCCGACACGAACTTCCGGTTGTCGCCGTGGATGACCACCTGGCTGACGAACGGGCAGAGCGCCTTGAACTTGCCCTCGAGGTACTGCGGGGCCACGTACTTGCCCACGGAGGTCTTGATGAGGTCCTTCTTGCGGTCGGTGATCTTCAGCATCCCGTCCGCGTCCAACTCGCCGATGTCCCCGGTGCGCAGCCAGCCGTCCGACGTCAGCGCCTCCGCCGTGGCGTCGGCCAGGTTGTGGTACCCGCGCATCAGCCCGCGGCCCTTGATGAGGATCTCCCCGTCTTCGGGGGCCAGCTTGATCTGCGTGCCGGGCAACGACATGCCCACCGTCCCGAACCGGTACCTGGTGGGGAGGTTGAGGCAGGTGGCCGCGGAGCTCTCCGTCATCCCGTAGCCCTCGAGGATGAGGATGCCCGCGCCGTGGAAGAACGTGGCCACCTCGCGCGAGAGCGGGGCGGAGCCGGAGATGAAGAACCGCAGCCGCCCGCCGAAGCGGGCCTGGATCTTCTTGTAGACCAGGTTCTGCGCCACCGTCCGCTTGAGCGCCAGGAACATGGGCTCCGGCTTCCCCTGCTGCTGCAGCTGCGTGTACTCGGCCCCCACCTCCATGGCCCACTTGAAGATGGCGGCCTTGGCCCCGCCCTGCTCGGTGGCGTTGGCGACGACCTTGTTGTGCACCTTCTCGAAGATCCGCGGCACGCCGCACACGAACGTGGGGCGCACCACCGCCAGGTTCTCGATCATCTTCTCCACGCGCCCGTCGATGGCGGTGGCAAACCCGGTCTTGATCTGGATGGCCTCCAGCACCTTGCCGAACACGTGCGCGAGCGGCAGCCAGAGGTACTGCAGGTCGTCCTCGGACAGCACCCGCATCTGCTCGAGCGCCTCGCCTTCGTAGATCCAGCAGTCGTGCGTGAGCACCACGCCCTTGGGCTTGCCCGTGGTGCCGGACGTGTAGATGAGCGTGGCGATGGCGTCCTTCTTGATGGCGCGGACGTTCGCCTCGTAGGCGTTGGGATCCTTCTGGTCGAACTCCCGCCCCATCGCCTTGAGCTCCGAGAAGGGGATGACCCACCCGTCCTCGCTGCCGGGGCCGTCGAAGGTGATGACCTTGACCACGTTGGCGAGCTCGGCCCGCTTCGACTGGAGCTTCGCCACCTGCTCCGGGTTCTCCACGAAGACGATGCGCGTGCCCGAGTCGTTGATGATGTACGCGCACTCGTCCGGGGTGTTGGCCGGGTAGATGGTGGTGGTGGCGCCACCGGCGCACAGGATGCCGAGGTCCGCCATCACCCAGTCCAGGCGCGTACCGGAGAGGATGGAGCAGCGCTCCTCCATCTGGAGGCCCAGCTTGCGCAGGCCGCAGGCCACCTGGCGCACCTCGTCTCCCGCCTGTGCCCACGTCAGCGTCTTCCACGTGCCGTCGGCGGGCGAGAGGAAGGCGTCGCGGGACGCGGACTTCTTCACGCGCTCGAGCAGCAGGGCCGGCAGGGTCTCGGCAGTGATGGTGGCGCTCATGGTTCTCTCCTCTGAAAAGGGTGGCGCATCCTAGGTGACGGGCAGGCCGTCGGCTAGCTTCCAGCGCGTCATGTCCACCGGACGGTTCAAGGCGCTGGATTGGCTCCGAGGCGGCGCGGTGCTGGTGATGATCCAGTGCCACGCCATGAACAAGTGGCTGCTGGAGGAACTCCGCGTGGGGCCCCTCTACCACCGCCTGGACTTCGTGGACGGGCTGGTGGCCCCCAGCTTCCTCTTCGCCGCCGGCTTCTCGCTCGCGCTGGTGCAGCTGCGCGGGGGGCTCACCCCGGACCGCGTCCGCAAGAGCGCGCGCCGCATGGGCGAGGTGCTCGCCGTGGCCGTGGGGCTCACCGCCCTCTGGTTCCCCGTCTTCCGCGAGCCGCTGTGGCTCTTGCGACTGGACATCCTGCACTGCCTCGGCCTCACGCTGCTGGGCGTCCTCGGCGTCCTGCGGCTGCTCGGCCGCTGGCCGCGTGCGCTGCTGCCGGTGTTCGTGGCGCTCGGCGCAGCCGCCTTCGCCGCCGCGCCGCTGCTCGAGCACGCCCCGTCCTGGCTCAGCCCCTTCGTCTCCACGAGGCTGGGAAACCCGCCGCACACCCCGTCGCAGTCCATCTTCCCGCTCTTCCCCTGGGCCGGGCACGCGCTGCTGGGGGCAGGGGCGGGGACGGTGGCCGCACGCCACGGCAGGCGCGCGCTCGCCGCGTGGCTGCTCGCCCAGGCGCTGGTGGGGACCGCGCTGTGGTGGAACGTGGACGCCGTCGTCGCGCTGTACCCCCCGCACGACAAGTGGGTGAACGGCCCCGCGTGGCACGGCAACAAGTTCGCGTGGGTGACGGGCCTCTCGCTGCTGCTGCTCGGGCTGGAGCACCTGCTGGAGGGTGAGCCCGGCCCGGCGCGCCGCTTCCTCGAGGCGCTCGGCACCTCCTCGCTCTCGGCGTACGCCATCCACCAGCTGCTGTTGTCCCGGCAGCGCCCCTCGCTCGGTTGGACGGGCTACTGGGCCGCCACGCTCGCGCTCGTGGGGCTGACCTGGGTGGGCATGCGGGCGTGGGAGAAGCTCGAGGGACGCTTCAACGCGTGGCGCGCGGCCCGCGCCGCGCCTTGACTCATCCCGGCAGCACCCCCTGGAGCTCCACCTCCACCTCCACGGCGTCTCCCACGAGCACGCCGCCTGCCTCGAGCGCGGGGTTCCACCGGAGCCCGAAGTCCTTGCGGTCCACGGTGGCGCGCGCCGCGTAGTGCCGCCTTGGACGTCCTTGCGCGTCCGCGTCCCGCCGCTCCTCGCGGCAATCCAGGCGCAGCTCGCGCGAGACGCCGTGCAGTCCCAGCTCCCCCACGAGCACGAAGCGGTCCCTTCCGCCGGGTACAACGTGCGTGGAGTGGAACGTCATGAGCGGGTGGCGGGCCACGTCGAACAGCTCCGAGCGGAGGTTCTCGTCCCGCGCCGCGTCCCCCGTGTCCACGCTCGCGAGCTCCACCTCCACCTCCACGCGCGAGCGCTCGGGGGCTTCGTCGTCCAGCAGCAGCTGCGCGCGCCAGCGGGCGAAGTGGCCGCGCGTCTTCGAGACCACCATGTGTCGCACGGTGAAACGCACGTGCGAGCGCGCGACGTCGACCTGCCAGGGGACGGGGGCCATGGGCGGCCCATGCTGCCGCACGGCGGCACCCCGCGCACTACTGCGGCAGCTGCGAGCGTGTGCCGAGCGACAGCTCCGCCCGCTCCACCACGGAGGCCCACTCCGCCCCGGGGACCGCGTGCAGCAGCACCTGGCGCTCGTCCAGCCACGCGAAGCGGTCGCCTGCCACCTTCGGCAGCGCGGCCCAGGGCAGCCGCAGCGGCTCGGCCGCCGCCTTCACCAGCACCACGTCCACCGGGGCGAGCACCTGGGCGCGGTCCGGCTGCCAGGTGCAGGCGGTGAACTCCGCCTTGCCGCGCTTCATCCCCATGACGGTGCTGGGGTGGAACCCCTGGAGGTGAACCCACTGCACGTGGAGGAACTGCGCGGCCACCTTCTCCCAGAGCCCCGCCTGCGCGGTGCCCGCGGTGCGAAGCGTCTCGTAGAGCCTCGGGCCCAGGAAGAACGGCCGCATGCAGCCGGGGAGCTCCATCGTCTGTCCCTCGAGGATGGAGGTGTTGAGCGCCTCGTTGTCCGCGGTCTGCGCCCGGGCGAGCGCCTCGCCCATGGCCTCGCCGTGCAGCTCCGACGGCGCGCGCGGGCCGTCCAGCGTCTCGAGCGACGCGGTCCCAAGCGCCGCCGCGGAGAGCTGCGCCAGTTGGAGTCCGAGCGAGAGGTCCTCCGCCGAGGGGAAGGACGGGATGCGGAGCGTCAGCGTGCCCTCGCCCTCGAGCAGCTCCACGCCGCGGGTGCTCAGCCGCTCGCGGAACACGAGCACCAGGGGGGCGCGCTGCAGCTTGCTGCCCTTCTCGGGGGCCTCCACGCGCACCCGCACGTCGCCGGGCAGGTGGTCCGCGATGGCGGAGAGGACGTCCTTCCAGGTCTTGCCGGAGGAGCGGAGGCGGAGTGCGTAGGCCATGGGGCGCGCGTGCTTAGCCTGCGTCCTCGTCGAACGTCCACGCGGGAGAGAGCGGCTTCAGCGTGGACCGGTGGGCCTCCGCGGTGTCCCGGATGGCGGCGCGCTCGGACTCGCCCCAGCGGTCCAGCGTCTTGAGCAGCGTGCGCATGCGCGGGTTGGTCTCCAGGCGCCCGCGGTGGCGCGCGAGGAAGTCCCAGTAGAGCGCGTTGTAGGGGCAGGCATCCGGCCCGGTGCGGCGGTCCGGATCATACCGGCAGGTGGCGCACGGCGACTCGGGTGCCTTGCCCCGTCCCTTCGCCGGCGCCCCGCACTGGCGCTTGATGTAGGCCGCGGACGCCACGTACGGCTTGGTGGTGAAGGCGTCCGTGCCGAACATCCCCATGCCCACCACGTTGGGGAGCTCCACCCACTCGTACGCGTCCACGAAGGCGGCCCAGAACCAGAGGGAGACTTCGTGCGGATCCATCCCGCACAGCGTGGCGTAGTTGCACAGCACCATGAGCCGCTGGATGTGGTGCGCGTACCCGGTCTGCTCCACCGCGGTGAGCGCGTCCCGCACGCACTGCATGGAGGCGCGCTCGGGGTGCCAGAAGAAGTCCGGGAGCGGCACGCGGGCCTGCAGCTGGTTGGCGGTTCGCAGCCCCGGCATGTGGCGCCAGTAGTTGCCCCGGATGAACTCGCGCCACCCGAGCACCTGGCGGACGAAGCCCTCGACGGAGGCGAGCGGCGCGCGCCCCGCGCGGTACTCGGCCACCGCGGCCTCCACGAGCTCCAGCGGGTGCAGCAGCCCGAGGTTGAGCGGCGGCGAGAGCAGCGAGTGGAACAGGAAGCGGCCGTCCGACCGGATGGCGTCCTCGTACGGCCCGAAGCCGGTCAGCCGCGCCCGCGAGAAGTCCGAGAGCCACGAGAGCGCCTGGGCGCGCGTCACCGGCCACCCGAAGGGCTCCACCGCGCCGAAGCGGCCGCGCTTCGTCCAGAAGGCCATCACCTCGCGGGTGAGCGCGTCCGGCTCAATCCACGGGATGTCCGGGAGCTTCACCCCGCGGGCGTGCGAGCGGTTCTCGTCGTCGAAGCTCCAGCGGCCGCCTTCCGGCTCCCCGCGCGCGTCCAGCAGGATGCCGAAGCGCTTGCGCATGTGGGCGTAGAAGCGGTCCATGCGCAGCTGCCGCGGGTTGGACTGGCCGTCGGCCCAGGCGTCGAACTCGGCGCGCGAGAGGATGAAGTGGCCACCCTCGCCGCCGTCCGGGTGGAGCGTGAGCGGCAGCTCGCGGGTGAGCGCCACGAAGCGGTGGTGGAGCGCCCACTCGCGCGGCTCGAGCGCGTGCAGCTGGGCCGGCTTCGCCCAGGCATGGAACTCGCGGACGCCCGTGGCGTAGTCCTCCGCGTACCGGTGCTCGACGTGGAAGCCCGCCGCCCGGCGCTCCTCCACGAAGTGGCGCACCGCGGAGAGCAGCATCGTCAGCTTCTGACGGTGGAAGGGCAGGGCGCGCGGCTTGGCGAGCGTCTCGAGCACGAGCAACTGCCCGTCCGCCGGGGTGCGGGGGAAGGCCGAGAGGCGCGCGTCGAGGTCCCACGGCAGGACCACGGTGACGCGCTGGGCGCCGGCCTTCGGACGGCGGGACGGCTCGGAGGCGGGGAGGGGCGTGGGAGACACGGAGTCAGGAGAGTGCAAACGCGCTAGAACGCGCGCCATGAAAACCGCCTGGGTGTGGCTCGCCTGTCTGCCGTTGCTCTCCTCCGCTGCCCCGCAGGCGCCTGCCGCCGCGTACCGGGCACGGGCCAGGGCCCAGGGGGGCGTGGCCGCCCAGCAGGCGTCGAACCCGGTATGGGACGTCCAGCGGGCGCTGTACCGCCTGGCGCCGGTGCCCATGGCGGTGGATATCTCGAAGCTGCCCGCGTCCGAGAAGCAGGCGCTGGGCAAGATGGTCCGCGCGGCGCAGGTGATGGACGCACTCTTCCTGCGGCAGTCGTGGGCGGGCAACGAGACGCTGCTCACCGCGCTCGCCCAGGACGCGACGCCGCTGGGCCGCTACCGGCTCTCCGCGTTCCTGCTCCACAAGGGCCCCTGGGACCGCATCCACGACGGGAAGTCGTTCGTGCCGGGTGTGCCGAAGGCGCGTCCCGCGGGCGGCTCCTTCTACCCGCCGGACGCGACGAAGGCGGAGGTGGAGAAGTGGATGGCCGGGCTGCCTGCCCAGGAGAAGCCCTATGCCACGTCCTTCTTCACCGTCATCCGGAGAGATCCCGCGGGGAAGCTGACGTGGGTGCCGTACTCGGTGGCGTACCAGGCGGAGCTCGGCGAGGCGGCGCGGCTGCTGCGCGAGGCGGCGGGGCTCACCACGCAGCCCACGCTGAAGGCCTACCTCGAGAAGCGCGCCGCGGCGCTGCTGTCCAACGACTACTACGCGTCCGACGTGGCCTGGATGGAGCTGGACGCGAGCATCGAGCCCACGGTGGGGCC
>JBDLRJ010000062.1:0-3317 GCA_039800145.1 Pseudomonadota bacterium
ACAGGCCGCCCGAGTCGAACGTGATGGCCTTGCCCACGAACACCAGCGGCTTGCGCGCGGCAGCCTCGGGATCCTTCGGCGTGTAGGTGACGTGGATGAGTTTGGGCTCCTCGACGCTGCCGCGGGCCACGCCCAGGAACATGCCCATCTTGAGCGCGGTGATCTCCTCGCGCCCCTTCACCGTCACCTGCAGCCCGGCCTTCTCCGCCATGGCCACGGCGTAGTCCGCGAGCTTCGCGGGGGTCATGTCCTCGGCCGGCTCGTTCACCAGGTTGCGCGCGGCATTGGTGGCGGTGGCCACGGTGACACCGAGGTTGAGGAGCGCCTGCAGCTCCTTCGACTCCTTCTGCGTCTCGGGCAGGAGCAGCTGCACCGTGGAGAGCTTCGGCGCAGACTTCTCCTCCTTGTTGGTGGTCCGGTACTTGTCGAACTTGTAGGCGCCGAGAACGAAGCCCTCGGCCACGCCCTTCACGCACGCGTCGAACTCGCGCGTGGTGGGCAGGTAGAAGATGACGTTGGAGGCGCGCAGCCGGGAGGACAGCTTTGCGGCACGGCCCGCGAGCAAGCGCAGGACCTCCACGTCGAACTTCGTGCGGGAGCCGAGTCCCATCAGCACCACGCGCGGCGTGCGCAGCTTGCCGTGCGTGTGCAGCACGAAGGACTGCTCCGCCTTCGCCTTGAAGCCCTCTTCGGCGGCGGCCTTCAGCAGCAGTCCCTTCAGCGCGGAGTTGGCCTTCTTCAGCACCGCGGGCAGCTTCTTGGTGTCGGTGATGTCGGAGTCGAACAGGGGAAGGATGAGCAGGTCCGCCTTGGCGCGGACGACGTCTGCAGACAGGAAGCTGAGCTTCATGGGAAGGCGGCTCCTTCAGGGATGCGGGGAAAAAGACGCGCGGGAGACTATCCGCGGGAAACCTGCTGGAAAAGCGCGCTGTTCAGCACAAGATGGAGCGCCCGGATTCACCCATGCCTGCACTCCTCCTCCACCTCGCCGCGGTCGAGCGGCTCAACGCAGACAGCCGCGCGCTGCCCCCGGCCCTGTCCCGGGCGCTGGACGAGGACCTCGAGTACGCGCGGCTCGGTGCGGTGCTGCTGGATCTCCCCCGCTTCGACGGCGTGGCGGGCGCCCTGCGCGAGCCGCTCCACCCGGCAGGCCGGCCCACGCGCTACGCGCAGCTGTTCCACCTCCGAGCCCCCGTGGCCTTCGGCCTCAAGGTGGCGGAGTTGGTGTCTCTCGGGGCGCTCGTGGGGGCAGAGGCGGGGCACGCCTTCGTGAGCGGCTACTTCACGCACCTCGTCCTGGACCGGCGCCTGCAGCCCCTTGAAGAGAAGCTGGCGGCCGCCCACAAGCTGCCGGGAGAGACGCCGTGGGAGGCGCGCCGCCGCGTGGAGTGGACCCAGGCGCTGCTCTACCTCAAGGAGGTCCACGGGACGGATCTCGTGGGCACCTCGGCGCTCCTCCCGCGCTTCCAGGTCTCCAAGCGCGGCGGTATCCCGTTTGGCGGCATGGGCGGCGGCTTGTACGAAATTGTCCGGCTTGCCTCCCGCGAGGTGCTCGGAGAGGCGCCCACGAAGCGCGAGGTGGACGGCTGGGTGCGCGGCCTCTACGTCTATGGCCGCATGCTCGGCAGTCCGCTGGGACGCGCCCGGGCTTTGCCCGCCTGGTCCAACCTCTCGGCGCTCGAGCTGTACCGCTCCTCCGAGCTGGACGTGGCGCGGGAGATTGATGCAGCGCTGGTGGATGCGCGCGCCGTGCTCACGCGCGTCTCCGAGTACATGGCGCGCAGATCCTTCACGCGAAGGGCGCGGGCGCGGTTCCTCGAGGACGTGCCGGAGGCGGTGCTGCAGCCCTCAGCGGCCTGAGGCCACCACGTCCAGCCCCACCTTCCGGGCGAGCGCCGTGAGCTGGGGCCGTTCGCCGGTGTCCACGAAGACGCTCGCCCCGGCGGCGAGCCGCTCCCAACCATCCGCGGTCGCAGGGGCGTCCACCAGCGCCAGCTCGCCCGGCGCGGAGGCTGCGAGCGCCTCGAGCCCCTCGGGAGGTGACGCGAGCTGCTCCGCCGACAGCGCCAGTCCCACCGTCACGCCCGCGTCCGCGAGCAGCTGGGGGAGCAACGCGCGCCAGGAACACGCAGGGCCCGTCTCGAGCGGCGCCACCAGGATCCGCAGGGGCCTCGCCCCTTCCCAGGCGTCCGGCCCCTCTGAAACCTGTGCAGGATTCGGCGCCAGCCCGAGCGCGGGGAGCGGCGCAGAAGGAGAGGCCGACACGAGGAACTGCACCGTCGCCGCCTCCGCGAGGAAGGAGGCGCGGTCTCCTCCGAGCGCGGCCACCGTCTCCGCGAGCCGCTCCGTTTGGGGAGAAGGCCTTGCGCGGACGCTGCCCACCTCCGCGTGCGGTTCGAACCCGTGCGCGCGCAGGAAACGCTGGAACTCGAAGAGCGTGAAGAACCGAAGGTGGGTGCGGTCCAACACGCCCGCGTCCTGGTAGGTGAAGCGACCCTCGACGAGGAGCGGGAGCAGGACCGATTCGTGGCGCACGTTGGGAATGGACACCACGAGCCGCCCATCGTCCTTCAGGTAGCGGCGCAGCTGGCCCAGCAGCGTTCCGGGCTCCACCAGGTGCTCCAGCACGTCCGCACAGGTGATGACGTCAAAGTGGCCATCGGGGTAGGGGAGCGGGGGCAGCGCATCCAGGTCCACGCGGTGCACGCGGGTGAGCCGCTGCCGCGCCACCTGGGCGGCGCGCGGATCCCGCTCGAGCCCCACCACCTCCACCGCGCCCTGCGTGCGCAGGAGCGCGCCCATGGCGCCGGCCGCACAGCCCACGTCCAACACGCGCAGCCCCGCGGGCGA
Source organism: Pseudomonadota bacterium (assembly GCA_039800145.1). Lineage (GTDB taxonomy): Bacteria > Myxococcota > Myxococcia > Myxococcales > Myxococcaceae > VGRA01. The sequence goes on from JBDLRJ010000062.1 coordinate 2,851, forward strand.
GACGCGCGCCACCACCTCGGGCCGGGAGTGGTGGAAGTACTCGGGGACCGGCGCGCTCATGGTGTCTCCGTGAGGACGGCGCGCAGCGCCGCGGTGATGGGGCGGCCCGCCATGATCTCCCGCCCCGCAGCCGACAGCGCGGCGCGGGCCGGCGCGTCTGCGAGCAGCCTGAGGCACGTGGGGACGAGCTGTTCGTACGGGGCGAACGCCACACCGCGAGCGAACGCGGCCTCCTCCTCCGGCGAGGCGCCCGTCTCGGACACCACCACGCTTCCGTTGCCGAGCAGGTACGAGACGCGCACCGCCTCGAACACCCTGGCCTCGAAGAAGTGGAGGTTCAGCACCAGCTTCGAGCGCGCAATGGCGGCATCCCGCTCCTCGCCGTAGATGCCGTACAGGGCCTCCACCTTCGCACCCGTCTCGCCGAGCGCCTCCAGCACCGCCTGTCGCCGCGGGTTGAGGCTCCC
>JBDLRJ010000063.1:0-7002 GCA_039800145.1 Pseudomonadota bacterium
CCCCCGGCGGCGCGGCCACCCCCGAGATTGACCGGCCGAACACCCCTGCGGTACGCCGGCCCCCCATGAACGTCCTCGTCACCGGCGGCTGTGGCTTCATCGGTTCCAACCTGGTGAAGCACCTGCGCGCCGAGCGCCCCGGTTGGAAGATCATCACCCTGGACAAGCTCACCTACGCCGGGAACCTGGAGAACCTGCGCGAGCTGGAAGGAGATTCGCGCCACGTGTTCGTCAAGGGAGGCATCGAGAACCGTGAGCTCCTGGAGATTGTACTCCGCGAGCACAAGGTGGACGCGGTCCTGCACCTGGCCGCGGAGTCCCACGTGGACCGGTCCATCCTCGGCCCCGAGCTGTTCGTCCAGACCAACGTGCTGGGCACGCAGGTGCTGCTGGACGCCTCGAGGGCTGCCGGCGTGAAGCGCTTCGTGATGGTCTCCACGGACGAGGTGTACGGCTCGCTCGGCCCCACCGGGTACTTCACGGAGAGCTCGCCCATCCAGCCCTCCTCCCCGTACTCGGCCTCCAAGGCGGCGGGCGACCTGGTCACGCTGGCCTACGGCCACACCTTCCACCTGGACGTGGTCGTCACCCGCTGCTCCAACAACTACGGCCGCTACCAGTTCCCGGAGAAGCTCATCCCGCTGATGGTGTCCAACGCCCTCAACGACAAGCCGCTGCCAGTGTACGGCGACGGCGCCAACGTCCGCGACTGGCTGCACGTGGAGGACCACTGCCGCGCGCTGCTGCTCGCGCTGGAGAAGGGGCGGGCCGGCGAGGTCTACAACATCGGCGGCGGGGCAGAGCGCCGCAACATCGACCTCGTGAAGGGCATCCTCGCTCAGCTCGGCAAGCCCGAGTCCCTCATCAAGTTCGTCACCGACCGCCCCGGCCACGACCGCCGCTACGCCATCGACGCGTCCAAGGCGCGCCGCGAACTCGGGTGGGAGCCGCGCCATACCTTCGAGCAGGGGCTCGCCGAGACCGTCCGTTGGTACGTGGAGAACCGGGACTGGTGGGAGCGCGTCACGTCCGGCGCGTACCGCCAGTACTTCGACACCCAGTACAAGGCCCGCCTCCAGGTCGCGGCGTAGGCGCGGACTGCCCCATGCGCTGCCTCGTCACCGGGAGCAACGGATTGGTGGGCGCGCGGCTCTCGCGCCTGTTGGCGTCACGCGGCCACGAGGTGCTGGGCCTGTCACGCGGGCCGCGGCGCGCCGAGGGGCCGTTCACCTACCTCGCGCGTGATCTCACGGACGCTGGCGCAGTGCGTGCTGCCGTGGCGGATTTCCGCCCCGACGTGGTCTTCAATCCCGCGGCTGCCACGGACGTGGACGGTTGCGAGCGGGACAGGCCCTCAGCCTGGGCGGTCAACGTGGAGGCGGTGGCCTCGCTCGGGCGCGCCTGCGCGGAGGTGGGCGCACACCTGGTGCACGTCTCCACCGACTACGTGTTCGACGGAGAGGCCGGCCCCTATGACGAGGATGCCGCCCCCAACCCGCGCGGCGCCTATGCCACGACGAAGTGGCTCGGCGAGCAGGCGGCCCGGTTCTGGGTCCCGGGTGCCACGGTGGCCCGCACCGCGGTGGTGTACGGCTGGCCGGCGGCGGGGCGTCCCAACTTCGGGAGCTGGCTGCTGTCGTCGCTCGCCGCGGGCAAGACCGTTCAACTGTTCGAAGACCAGTTCGTCTCTCCCTCGCTCGCGGACAACGTGGCGGAGATGCTCGCGGAGCTGGGCGAGCGGAAGCTGGGCGGGACCTTCCACGCGGCGGGCGCCGAGGTGGTGGACCGGCTCACCTTCGGGCGGGCGCTCTGCGAGCGCTTCGGCTTCGATCCCATTCTCGCCCGGCCGTCCCGGCTCGCGGATGCGAAGCTCTTGAGCCCCCGCCCCCGCCACTCGGGGCTCAGGGTGGAGAAGGCGGCTGCCCAGCTCGCGGCCCGGCCGCTCGGCCTTGGAGAGTCGCTCGAGCGGCTGTATGAGGCCTTCCACGCCGCACCGGCGTAGGGGACTCACGACATGAAAGGCATCATCCTGGCAGGCGGGTCCGGGACCCGGCTGTACCCGCTGACGCGCGTCGTCAGCAAGCAGCTGCTGCCCGTCTACGACAAGCCGATGATCTACTACCCGCTGAGCGTGCTCATGCTCGCGGGCATCCGGGAGGTGCTGGTCATCTCCACGCCGCAGGACCTGCCGCGCTTCGAGGAGCTCCTGGGGTCCGGCGAGCAGTGGGGGATGCAGCTGCGCTACGCCGTGCAGCCCTCGCCGGACGGGCTCGCCCAGGCGTTCATCATCGGCCGGGAGTTCGTGGGCGCAGACCCGGTGTGCCTCATCCTCGGGGACAACATCTTCTACGGCCACGGGCTCACGGAGCAGCTGCGGCGCGCGGCAGCGCAGTCGTCCGGCGCCACCGTGTTCGGCTACTACGTGCAGGACCCCGAGCGCTACGGCGTGGTGGAGCTGGACGCGGCCAACCGAGCCGTCTCACTCGAGGAGAAGCCGAAGGTCCCCCGCAGCAACTACGCGGTGACCGGGCTGTACTTCTACGACAACCAGGTCCTGGACATCGCGGCCGGGCTGAAGCCGTCCCCGCGCGGCGAGCTGGAGATCACGGACGTGAACCTGGAGTACCTGCGGCGTGGCCAGCTGCGCGTGGAGCTCATGGGGCGCGGCTACGCCTGGCTGGACACCGGCACCCACGAGTCGCTCGCGCAGGCGTCCACGTTCATCGAGATCGTGGAGAAGCGGCAGGGGCTGAAGGTGGCCTGCCCCGAGGAGATCGCCTACCGCATGGGGTACATCGACCAGGCGCAGCTGCTCCGGGTGGCCGAGCCCATGCGGAAGAACGAGTACGGCCGCTACCTGCTCGCGCTCGCCGCGCGGAAGGGCGCGGTCTGACATGCAGGTCCACGCCACGTCCCTCCCCGGCGTGCTGCTGTTCGAGCCCCGCGTCTTCGGGGACGCGCGCGGCTTCTTCCTCGAGACCTTCCACGCGGCGCGCTACGCGGAGGCGGGACTGCACCTGCCCTTCGTCCAGGACAACTGGTCGCGCTCTGCGCGCGGCATCCTCCGCGGCCTCCACTTCCAGTGGCCCAACCCCCAGGGGAAGCTCGTCTCCGTCGTGAGCGGGGCGGTGTGGGACGTGGCGGTGGACATCCGGCGCGGGAGCCCCACCTTCGGCCAGCACGTGGGCGTGGAGCTCACCGCGGACAACAAGCGGCAGCTGTGGGTGCCCCCCGGCTTCGCCCACGGCTTCTGCGTGCTCTCCGAGGCCGCGGACTTTGTCTACAAGTGCACGGCCCTCTACGAGCCGCAGCATGACCGGGGCATCCGCTGGAATGATCCCGCACTGGGCATCCCCTGGCCGGTGGCCTCGCCGCTGCTCTCGCAGAAGGACGCCTCCGCCCCCCTGCTTGCAGACGCGCCGGTGCTGCCGGGGTACGTTCCGGGGGAATGACAGCGGCAGGAGGAGCCGGATGAAGGTGGGGGAACTGGTGTTCGGCGAGGCGCGCTTGCGGTGGGGTGACCCCGAGGACGGGCGCGGCCGAAGGCTGCCGGCACAGCGCGACGTGCGGTGGGAGCCGCTCGTCGCCGTGGTGAACACCGCGCTGGACGGGATGTGGCCCGGCTTCGCCGAGGCGGTCCGCGCCGGTGCCGAACCACCCACCGTCGCCGGGCTGGTCTGCGTCCGCCCCATGCCCCCCGCCGAACTGAGCCACATCCCCGTGGAGGTGTGGCAGCCCTCGCTGGAGAAGATGCGGGAGGCGTGGCTGGACCTCACGCACCTGCCTCACGAGGAGGACGGCTACGTCCTGGCCACCACCGCACCTCGGCTGGCAGAGCTCTGGGTCCCTCGCCGGGTGCTCGTGCAGGTGCTGGACGGGCTCGGCGCCTAAGTGCGGGAGGGCTTCTTACGGGCAGGACGCGCCGCGGCGCGCTTGCCCGACGTGGCACCCGCCGCGGGCCCGGCCTTCGCCGGCGTGGCCTTCGGAGGCGCTGCTTGCGCGGCCTCCTTCTCCGCCTTGAGCCGGGCCACCTCCGCCCGCAGCTGCAACACCTCCGCGGACAGCTGCGCGTAGGCGTCCCGCACGTGGCCGTTGAACAGCCGCTGGCGCGACAGCGCCTCGTTGATGAACACCTGGCCCGTCTTGCGGAAGGCCCACTTGGCGACGAGCACGAGCTGCCCCGCCCCGCCGCGGTGCGTCTCCAGCGGCAACCCCACGGTGGGGTCCGCGTGCTCCTCGAGCGCGTGGACGTTGTAGGAGAGGGGATCCACCCGCGGCTCCACCCCCAGCGCCCCGGCCGAGCCCTCCCCGAGCCCCGCGTCCGCCGGCAACAGCCCCCGCGCGCGCAGCCGGTCCTCGATCCGCTCCAGCACCTTCTGCGCCGTCACTTCCCGGCCGAGCAGCTTCATCGTCCACCCTCCCTGATCTTCGCGAGCTCCTCGCGGTAGGCCGCCACCACCTTGTCCCAGCCGTGCCGCGCGGCGAAGGCGAGCCCCCTGCGCGACAGCACGTCCCGCTCCTGTCCCACGCGCTGGACCGCGAGGGCAAAGGACTCCGCGTCCGAGAAGAGGTGTCCCGCCCCGCTGCGCCTCGCCTGGCCCGCGAGCACCGCGGAGGCGGCGTTGGCGAGCAGCGGCGCCCCCTGCGACATCCCCTCCAGCGCGAGCAGCGACAGGCTCTCGTGCTGGCTGGGCACCACCACCGCGAGCGCGCCGGCCAGGGCGTCCCACTTGTCCTGCTCGTCGATCCGGCCGAGGCAGCGGACCCCGTCACCCGAGGGACGGAGCTCCCCGCTCCCCGCCAGCACCAGCTCCGGGGCGTCGTGGTAGGCCCGGCGCAGGCGGGCATGCAGGGACAGCAGCCATGGAACGTTCTTGCCCGCCTCGAGCCGCCCCACGTACAGCAGGTACGGCCGCCGCAGGCCGTGTTTCGCCCGGAAACGGGCGGCCTCTCCCGGGGCCGCGTCCACGCCCACGCCCACCACGCGGGCGCGCGCGTGGCCGGGGAAGCGGGCGGAGATGAGCGCCTTCTCCTCGGGCGTGTTCACCAGCAGGCAGCGCGGCCGGCGGAACACGTCCCCGAAGGCGTCGAACTGGAAGGCCGGTTCGTCGTGCGCGGTGGGAACGACGAGGCACCGGTCCGCCACCATGGGGACGCCCCAGGCGGTGGGGGCATAGAGGTAGGTGAAGGCGACGAAGCCGTCGTAGCGGCGCCCCTCCGCCGCGAGGTGGCGGTACAGCCCCGGCAGCACCGGCCCCTGCGCGGCGATCCACGCCTGCTCGTGCGCCAGGTCCTGCGGCGCCCCGAACAGCGTCCGCGAGAAGGCGTTGAAGCGGCGCATGTCCCGCGCGTGCGCTCCCTCGAACCGCAGCACCTCGGCGCTGCCCACGCGCGAGCGGCCCGGCGGGAAGCGGTCCTCCCACGTGAGGTGGTCCTCCGCGCAGCCCGTCAGCACGGTGATGTCCCAGTGCGCCGACAGCCGCTCCACCACCATCCGCGCGTGCGCCTCGGCCCCGCCGGCCACGTCCCCGTACCGCTGCACGAGGACGCCCACCCGCGGGCGCTTGCGGGCCGGGCGGGGCGGGGGCCTGCGCGGGGACGCACGCTGCGCGCGTGCCTGCACGTGCGCCTCGCCTGCCGCGAGCCCCGAGGCGAGGGCCGGGCGCACCGCCTCCGCGGAGAGCTGCCGCAGGCGCGCCTGCTGTCCCCCGAGCACCGATGCGCGGAGGACGGGATCCGCGTGGAGCTCCCGCACCAGCTCCGCGAGCGCGGCGAAGTGCTTGGCGGTGAAGGCCACGCCTGCCCCGCCCAGCGTCTCCGGCACCGCCGCGGCGGCGTAGGCCGCCACCGGCAGCCCCGCCGCCATGGCCTCCACGAGCGGCACGCCGAAGCCCTCGTGCTCGCTCATGCTGACGAAGACGCGGCTGGACCGGTAGGCGGCCACGAGCCCGCCGTGGGACACCTTCCCGAGGAACCGCACGTTGCGCAGTGCGGCGGCCTGCTGCCGGAGCCCCTTCACGTAGCGGCTCCCGTCGTCCATCCCGCCCGCCACGAGGAGCCGCGCCGACGGCTCCAGCCGCAGCAGTTCCGCGTGCAGCGCGAGGAGATCCTCCATGCGCTTGTGGGGCACCACGCGGCTGACGGTGAGGACGGAGAGCCCCGGTCCCTCCAGCTCCGCGCGGAGCCGCGGGTCGGCCCTCCCCGGTGCGAAGCGCTCCGGCTCCACGAACAGCGGCACCACGTGCACGTTGGCGTGGCCCGCGGCCCGGAGCTCCGCCGCGTTGAACGCCGAGACGCCGATGGACAGGTCCACGTGCCCGGCCAGCGCGGCCAGCTGAGCCCGCCCTCCCAGCAGCGCGTGCTCGAGCCCGGTGCCCCGGTAGAACGAGGCCGGCGAGATGTTGTGGAACACCACGCCCCGCCGGCAGCGCAGGTGCACGAGGCGACCTGCGAGCGGTGACGCGATGCCGTGGTGGTACAGCACCCAGTCGTCCTCGGCCGGCCGCAGTGCGCGTGCCGGGGCGGCGAGCGCACGGAACGACGGGTGGATCTCCCCTGCGTACAGCTCGGAGGCGTGCCCCAGCTGCCGGAGGAGCCCCTGGAACTGGATGGCTGCGTTGCCCGTGGCGTCGCCGGGCGAGAGGCACGGGATGAGCTGGTGGACCACCATGGGGAGCCGCGCGCAGACCGCGCACCTGGGTCCCTACCACAGGTGATAAGAGATGGGCCCGTGTCTCCCAACGCCCCCCTCACCGTCGCCTACGACGCCACGCTCTGGGACGAGCCCACCACGGGCATCGGCCTGTACACGCGCGAGCTCGGCCACGCGCTCGAGTCGGAGGGCGTCCAGCTGGAGCTGCTCGGGGCTGCGCGCACGGGGGAGCTGCCGCGCACGCTCCCGGGGCGCACCGCCTTCACGCTGGCGGAGCTGCCGGGGCTGCTCGCCCGGCGCAGCGAGCCGCTCTTCCACGCGGTGGCGAACTTCAACCTGCCGCTGCAGCG
>JBDLRJ010000064.1:0-5488 GCA_039800145.1 Pseudomonadota bacterium
GTGGGGAGTTCCCCGCCGGGCCCCGGCCTGTCCACCGTCACACCGAGATGAGCCCCTTGCGGATGCCCTCGGTGACGGCCTCCACCCGGTTCGTCACCTCGAGCTTCTGGTAGATGTGTTCCAGGTGCGTGCGGATGGTGGCCTTGGAGAGCCCGAGCGCGCGCGCAGCCTCGGTATTGGACACGCCCTTGGCGATCAGCTGGAGGATCTCCGTCTCGCGCTCGGACAGCGGCCTCGGTGACTCCGCGGCAGGCCCGGGCGCCGTGCCCGGTTCGCTGGGCGCCGAGGCCGCGGGGTCGCCGCTGACCGGGATGCGGAAGTGCTGGAGCAACCGCCGGGCCAGGTTGGGCTGGATGACCGTTCCCCCGGCGCGCACCTCGCGGATGGCCTCCACGATCTTGTCGGCCGGCGTGCCCTTCAGCAGGTAGCCCGAGGCCCCTGCCTTCACCGCGTCCAGCACCTTCTCCTCTTCGTCGAAGATCGTGAAGATCAGCACCTCCGTGCCGGGGTGCTTCGCCTTGACCGCGCGCGTGACGTCGATCCCGCTCATGCGCGGCAGCCCGAGATCCAGCAGCAGCACCTCCGGCCGGAGTTCGTCGACGAGCTGCAGCGCCTCTTCACCCGAGAGCGCGGTGCCCACGATCTGGATCGACGTGGAGGCCGAGAGCAGCTTGAGCTGTGACTTGAGGATCTGGGCCTGGTCCTCCACCACCAACACGCGCACCGGGGATTCCATGGTCGGTCCTCTTCAGGGAACGGGGAGGGACAGCGAGACGGTGGTGCCCTGTCCGGGGGCAGAGTCGATCACGAGCGAACCGCCGAAACGCCCGGCGCGCTCCTGCATGTTCCGCAGCCCGTAGTGGCCTGCGGGGCTGGATTCCATCTTGAAGCCTCGGCCGTCGTCCTTCACGGAGAGCAGCAGCGCCCCGGGCTCCCAGGCGAGCTTCACCCAGAGGTTCTGGGCCTGCGCGTGCTTGGCGGCGTTGGAAACGCACTCCTGCACCACGCGGAAGATGGCGAGCTGGAGATCCGGCGCGAGCTTTCGCGCCAGCCCCGACTGCGCGTAGTGGATGTCCAGGCGCACCTGCTCGCGGCGGTTGCGGAGGAACTCCTCCAGTCCCTGCCCGAGCTCGAAGTCCTCGCGCATCATCCGCAGCGAGCGCCGCAGCTCCTCGATGGCCTCTTCCGCCGTCGTCTTGAGCTCGGAGATCTCCTGGCGCAGCTCCGGCTCCTTCGTGACCTGCATCAGGTACTCGGACTGGAGGATGAGCGAAGAGAGCGAGCCCCCGAGCCCGTCGTGGATGTCCCGCGCGAGCCGGTTGCGCTCCTCCACCACCGCGAGCTGCTTGAGATCCCCTTGCAGCTCCACCACCTCGCGGTGCGCCGCGGTCTCGCGCTCGTTGAGATAGACGATCACGTAGACCACCACGAAATCCAGCGCGAGGTACCAGAGCAGCGTGAGCAGCTCCACGGCAGACACGGAGCGGTCCAGCAGGAGATCCAGCCGCGTGGTGATGGGCAGCGCGAGCAGCGGCGGCATGATGGCCAGCGGCTTGGGAAAGAGGATGGCGAACAGCATGGTGAACAGCAGCAGGGTGGCCAGCAGCGGGCTCTGCAGGCCGCCGCCCTCCTGCGGCCGGGCGATCAGCACCACCATGATCACCAGGTCCATGCACAGCGTGAGGTACGTCACCAGGCGCCCGGCGCGCGGCGCGTCGATGATCATGAAGTTCGCCACGCTGTAGATGAGCATGGTGAAGTACACGGCGATGGCCACCGGGCCGCCGAGCCCGAAGTACTCGCTCCAGCGCGTCACCCCCAGGATGAGCAGGCCGATGGAGAGGAACATCAGCCGGGCGTAGAAGAGCGCCCGCGCCCGCGCCACGAAGCGGTCCTCTTCCCAGGACGCCGTGGCTTCCGCGGCAGATGCGTCCTGCGCGAGCCGGCGCTTCTCGAGCACCTGCTGTACCCGGACCTTCAGGTCGTTCGTGAGGGCCTCCACGCGCCGGAGACGTTACCATCCGGCGCGGCCATGACCAGCGTCTCAGTCCCCCAGGTGCCCGCGCGTGCGCGCGTCCTCGTCGTGGGGATGGGGGGGCTCGGCTGCCCGGTGTCGCTCGCGCTCGCGCAGGCCGGCGTGGGGCGGCTCGTGCTCGTGGACCCGGACCGCGTGGAGCTGTCCAACCTGCACCGCCAGCCCTGGCACCGGGACGCGGACGTGGGGCGTCTCAAGGTGGAGTCCGCGGCCTCGAAGCTCCGCGCCGCCTTCCCTTCGCTGCAGGTGGAGACGCACGCCGTGCGGGTGGGGCCGGAGAACGTGGAGGGGCTGCTCGCCGGACAGGACCTGGTGGTGGACGGAACGGATGGGGTGGACGCCAAGTTCCTGCTGAACGACGCCGCCGTGAGAGCGGGCGTGCCGCTCGTGCACGGAGGCGTGGTCCGGAACGAGGGGCTCGTCCTCGCGGTGACGCCCGGTGGCCCGTGCCTGCGTTGCCTGTTCGAAGAGATCCCGGGAGAAGACGCGTTGCCCACGTGTGCGCGCGCGGGCGTGCTCGGCGCGGCAGCCGGCTGGGTGGGGGGCCTCCAGGCCGCGGCCGCGGAGGCGCTGCTGCGCGGGGAGCCGCTCGCCGGGGTCTTCTGGCGCGTGGATGCCCTGGCCGGGCGCGCGCGGCGGCTGCTGCTCCACAAGCGCACGGGCTGTCCCGCTTGTGGCCCTGCCGGTGTAGAAGCGGAGGTCTCCGCATGACGCCCACGACGCTGGATGTCCGAGCCGACGTGTGTCCCATCACCTGGGTGCGGACGCGGCTGTGCCTCGAGACGCTCCCCGCGGGTGCGCAGTTGGAGGTGCGCCTGCGGGGGGAAGCGGCGAAGCGGAACCTGCCGCGCAGTGCAGCGGAGGACGGCCACCGCGTCCTGTCGCTCGAGCCCGACGGGGCAGGGGACTTCCGGATGGTGCTGGAGAAGGGCACGGGGGAGGACGCATGGCCACGGTCTTGATCCCGGCTGCCTGCCGGGCGGATGCCGGGGGCGCAGCCCGCGTGGACGTGCCGGGCACGACCGTGGGCCAGGTGCTGGAAGCGCTGGCCACGAAGTTCCCGGCGCTCGGCGCGAGGTTGCTCGATGCCCGCGGGGCACCGCGGCGGCACGTGGCCGTATTCGTCCGGGACGAGGACATCCGCTCACAGCAGGGACTCGAGACGCCGTGCGGCGAGCGCGAGGAGCTGTTGCTGGTGCCCGCGCTCGCGGGAGGTTGAGGACCATGCTTCGGGACGACCAGGTGCTGCGCTACTCGAGGCAGCTGCTGCTCCGGGAGGTGGGCGGTGCGGGACAACAGGCCTGGCTGGACGCCGGGATCCGCGTGGCCGGTGGTGGGCGGGCGCTGGAGGTGGCGGTCGCCTACCTGGCGGGGGCGGGGCTGCGGGTGGACGCCCCGCAGGCGTTCTGGTCCGCCTGCACCGGGTGGCTCCACGGGACGACCCTGGCGGACTTGAACCCGGACGCCTCGCGGGACGAGCCTGGGCCGCGGACCTGGATCTCGCTGGTGGAGGCTCCGCACCGGGGCAGACTGCCGGAGGCGGCTGCCCACTGTGTGCTCGGTGGAACACCGGAGGGCGGCAGCGTTTGGCTGACGCGGTGCCGGGCCTGCGCCGAGGCCGACCTGGCATCCTCGGGGACGCTCGAGCCCGGGGCGCTCGCGCTGCAGGTGGGGGCGAAGGCCGCCCGGCTCCTCCAGCACTGGCTGCTCTCCCAGGGGACGCCGGGCGCGCGCCTGGTCGTCCGGCCGGACGGGCGCTCCGGGCCTGAGCCGACGGCCCCGTGCGGGCACGCCGGGTGAAGGTCTCCCTGGAGCAGGTGCTTGCGCCCCTGTGGCCGTGGCTCGAGGCGGCGGCCCCGGAGGAGGGCTGCGCCGTGTTGCTCGAGGGCCCGGGTGGATTCCGGCTCCAATTGATGCGCAACGCGCGGACCGGGGAGGCCGCCCGCCGGGGCTTCGCCTTCCTGGACGCGGAGTGGCTGGCCTGTCTCCGGGAGGCAGAGCGGCTCGGCGAGCGCGTGGCCTGGATCATCCACTCCCACGTGGAGGGAGGGACGGAGCTGTCGCGCGAGGACCGGGATGCGGCGGCCCTCGTCCCGGGTGCGTGCTGGCTGGTCGTTCGGATCCGGGGGGGCCGGGTGGATGGCTGCGCGCTTCACCAGGCGCCGGGCGAGTCCAGCGTTTTCGGGGGGTTGGGCCGGGAGCGATTGAAAATTGACTGAGATTGCGCTATAGGGCGCCGGTCTTTTGACTCGTTTTTCGAAGGGGTGGGAACCATGGCGAACAACAATGGCTTCACGGTGTGGCTGACGGGCATGCCGCTGTCTGGGAAGACGGCCCTGGCAGAGTACCTCGCGGCGCGGCTGCGGCAGGTGAACCGCAACACCGAGATCCTGGACGAGCCCGAGTTCGCCGAGGCGATGGACCTCCCGGTGGGGACCAACAAGGAAGAGCGGATGGCCATGGGCCGCCGGATCGGCGTCGTGGCGGACCTGCTCACGCGCAACGGCACGGCCACGCTGGTGGCGGCGGTCAGCCCCTACCGCGCGCTCCGGGACGCCAACCGCCGGCTCATTCCGAAGTACGTGGAAGTCTACGTGGACTGCGACACCAACGTGGTGATCAGCCGCGACAAGACCGGCAAGGCGAAGAAGGCCCTGACCGGGGAGAACCCGAGCTTCATCGGGATCACCGAGCCTTACGAGGCACCGTCGGGCGCCGAGGTGATCATCCGCTCCCACCAGGAGACGGTGGAAGAGGGCGGGCTCAAGATCTTCCAGTCCCTGCTGGACCTCGGCTACGTGACGCCGGAAGAGTTGAAGATCATCACCGGGACCCGGTGGAAGGCGAACCCCGTCAGCAAGAAGAAGGCGGGCGCCACGCGCTCCGCGGCGCGGGCCCGTCCGGCGGCGCGCACGGCGCGGGTCCCTGCCGCCAAGCCCGCGGCGAAGTCCGCAAAGGGCAGCAAGCGGAAGTAACCATGCTCACCCCGGAACAGGTCGAGGCGCTCTGCGCGCAGTCGGCGGAGCGGCTCGGCGCGCTCCGGGCATCGTTGAAGGCCGCGGGGTCTGCCCTGGTGGCCTTCTCGGGCGGGGTCGACTCGGCGTTCGTGCTGAAGGTGGCCGTGGAGGAGCTGGGCGCGAAGGCGCTGGCGCTGACGGCCCTCTCCGCGTCGGTTCCGCCGGAAGAGGAGGCGGCTGCGCGCGCCCTGGCCGAGCGGCTGGGAGCGGCGTGGATCCCGGTGCGTTCGGACGAGCTCGCCCGGCCGGGCTACACGCGCAACGGCACGGACCGCTGCTACCACTGCAAGACGGAGCTGTACGATCTCTGCGAGCAGGAGCGCTCGCGGCTCGGGATCTCCGTGGTCCTGGATGGCTTCAACGCAGACGACACGAAGGATCACCGCCCCGGACACCAGGCCGCCCGCGAGCACGGCGTGCGCTCCCCCCTGGCAGA
>JBDLRJ010000065.1:0-14548 GCA_039800145.1 Pseudomonadota bacterium
GCTACGCCGCCGAGCCCTTCAGCATCAGGTCCACGGACTGGGCCTTGTCGAACCGGGCCTGGATGTCGTTCCAGTTCCAGCAGTTCCAGATGGCCTTGAAGTAGTCCGCCTTGGCCGGGCCGTACTGCAGGTAGAAGGCGTGCTCCCAGGCATCCAGCGCCATCAGGGGGACCATGCCCACGGCGGCGAGCGACTCGTGGTCGTGGAGCTGGATGACCATCAGCTTCTGGAGCGCCGGCTCCCACGCCAGCACGCCCCAGCCCGAGCCCATGGTGGTGGCGGAGGCCTCGGTGAGGTGGCTCTTGAAGGCCTCGAAGCTGCCGAAGTCCTTCTGGATGGCGGAGGCCAGTGTGCCGGTGGGCTCGCCGCCCGCCTTCGGGGCCAGGTTCTGCCAGTACAGGCAGTGCAGCAGGTGGCCGCTCACGTTGAACGAGAGGGCGCGCTCCAGCAGGGCGATGCGGGAGTAGTCCTTCTTCTCGCGGGCGTCCGCGAGCAGCTCCAGCTGCTTGTTGGCGCCGTCCACGTAGGCCTTGTGGTGCTTGCCGTGGTGGACCTCGAGGATCTTCGCGGAGAGGTGCGGCTCGAGCGCGCCGAAGTCGTAGGAGAGATCAGGGAGCGTGTACTTGGTCACTTGGAACTCCGGGTGAGGGGTTGAACGGAGCGGCACCTTAAGCGCCCGCCTGCTCGGCCCGCAGGGAAAAACAAATGAAAAGCGCTTGCCTGAACACCGGGGCTCCGTGCTAGGAGGCGCGCGCGCTTGTCGGGCAGACGCCGGCATAGCTCAGTGGCAGAGCAACGGTTTCGTAAACCGTAGGTCGTCGGTTCAATCCCGACTGCCGGCTCCACGACAAGCCGAAGGGGCTCCGCACCACCACGGTCCGGGGCCCTTTCCTTTTCTGGCGCCCACCCGGCAGGCTCGACGCAGTGCGTTGCAAGTGCCCGGAATTGGACGTGAAACGGCCACCTCTGGGCGGTTGACCGGAAGGGGCGGGTGGCCTAAGCCGCGCGGCGCTGGTCCACCCGTCACAGTGAGTCAGTCAGCCATGAGCGAAAACTACATGCGAGCCCCGGCGTCCGGTCCCAAGCGCACCGTGTACACGGAGGCGATGGAGATCTTCCACCGCGCAGCGGACCTGATCGGGCTGAACCCCCGCGTGCGCCTGGAGCTCGAGGAGCCGGACTACGAGCACATCTTCCACGTCACGGTGAAGCTGAAGGACCGCCTGGTGCCGGTGACGGGGGCGGACGCTGCGCCTTTTTCGGATCTCCCGGTGACCCAGGTGCGCAACCCGGACGGGCTGGAGGCGCTCGCGGACGGGAAGATCATCCTGAACGGCCGCGCGCTGCTCGGGTCGGACGTGGCCATCCGCCGCGGCCACCTGCGGCTGCCGTCCGGGGGCGTGTACCAGCTGGTGCCCGGCGAGGCGCAGCGCTTCAAGGCCTACCGCGTCCAGCACAACCAGGCGCGCGGCCCGTACAAGGGAGGCATCCGCTACCACCGCGAGGTGTCGCTGGATCTCTTCAAGGCGCTCGCGGCGGAGATGACCTGGAAGACGGCCATTGCCGAGGTGCCGTTCGGCGGCGGCAAGGGCGGCATCCAGCTGGATCCGCGCCAGTACGGCAAGGAGGAGCTGGAGGCCATCACGCTCCGGTACATGTACAAGCTGAAGAGCCTCATCGGGCCCAACATCGACATCCCGGCCCCGGACGTGGGGACGAACGGGGAGATCATGGCGCTGATGCTCCGCCAGTTCTCGGACGGCGAGCGCGAGCGGCACGCACAGCGCGGCGTGGTCACGGGCAAGGACGTGCGGATCGGCGGCTCGGAGGGCCGGGTCAAGGCCACCGGGCGCGGCGTGGCGTTCTGCGTGGAGGACTACTACGCGGAGCGCGGCGAGACGCTGAAGGGCAAGACGTTCATCGTGCAGGGGTTCGGCAACGTGGGCTCCCACGCTTCCGAGATCCTCTGCGGCATGGGGGCGAAGCTGCTCGCGGTGAACGACGCGGACGGCACCCTCTTCAACGGCGACGGGATCGACGCGTCCGCGCTGATGGCCTACACGACGGACGCCAAGAACCTGAAGCGCAGCGTGGCGGGCTTCCCCGGCGCGCAGAAGATCGAGAAGTCGGACTTCTGGGCCGTGCCCTGCGACTTCGTCATCCCGGCGGCGCTCGGCGGTGAGATCACCTCCGACGTGGCGGAGAAGATGAAGACGAAGCTCATCGCCGAGGGCGCCAACGGGCCCACCACGCCGGAGGCGGACGCGGTGCTGCAGAAGCGCGGGATCGACATGATCCCGGACATCATCGCCAACGCGGGCGGCGTGACGGTCAGCTACTACGAGTGGATCCAGAACAAGCGCATGGAGTCCTGGACCGAGGCCGAGGTGAACAAGCGGCTCGAGTTCGCCATGAAGCGCAACTACCGGATCATCCGGGACATCGCGCGGAACGCTGCGCGCAAGTCCGAGATGCACGACAGCGCCCGGTTCCTGATCGGCAAGGAGATGAGCACGCGCGCGGCCGCCATGGTGCTCGCGCTCAAGCGGATCGAGGCGCACTACCAGCTGGAAGGTTTCAGCCAGTAGTCCCGCCCTGCAAGAACGTTCCAGGAGCCCCTGCCCGCCGTCGCGCGGTGCAGGGGCTTCGTCGTTTCCGGCAGCAGGCTCAGTGCAGCATGCGCTCCCGGTCCACGAGCAGCAGGGGGCTATCCTCGCACGTCTCGTACGCGACGATGCGGAGCCCCATCCCGCGGCAGTGGCCCTGGGCGTCCCCCTCCCCACCGTAGTTGAGCGCCACCTGGTAGCGGACCTCGCACAGGCACGTGAGTTCCGTGCCGTCCTCCCCGGCGAAGGTGACGCGCAGCTGGCTGCCGAGCGGCACCGTCTCCCGCGTTTCCACGAACAGCCCGGCGCTGCTGATGTTCCGCCCGATGCCGCGTGACATCCCCTCCGAGGTGGTGAGGTAGACGGTGAAGACCTTGTCGAGCCGGAGGCTCTTTCGGCGTTCCTGGAGCATGACATGAGACTACATGGTGAGATGATGTAGTCAAAAACCTACACAAACCCACTCCATTCCCAGCGCCTCCGGGCAATGGTTGAGTCCGGTCCATGCGTGGGATCTGCATGGCGTGGGCGGTCGTGGCCGCGGTCGCGGGGCAGGCGTGGGCGGACGTGGACCCGAGGTTCGCGGAGCTGCGGGACAAGGCCCGGCCGCTGGGCGGGCTCGGGATGTTCCTCGAGAGCTACGTGGGCCGGTGCGGGGATGCCCTGCTCGGGAAGGACTGTGCCTCCCGCTCCGAGGCCTTCCGGGCGAAGGCCACCCACACGCCGCACTACATGATCCTCCACGAGGGGCAGGTGGGGATCCTCGCCCCCGGCGCCTACGTCCCGGCCACGGGCGAGTACGAGATCAACATCACCCCGCTCTTCTCGGACGCTGGGCTCGCGGTCACGGAGGGCGTGCCGCTGCGGCTGGATCCCAACGGCAACCCGGTGCTCCCGGTCCTCACGGTGAAGGGCAGGCTGAGCGGGAACTGGAACGCCGGGATGTTCATGAACCTCTTCTCGCGGAAGGGACTGCGGGTGCAGGTGGTCTTCACGCCGCTGGGGACCTGGTCTCTGGCAGGGCCGAAGGGCAAGAAGGTCCAGGGGGTGAAGGCGCGGATCGACGGCCTGCTCATCACCGAGGCCCGCACCGGGGACGCGATGGGGCTGTGGCTGCCGGAGTCTACCGCTCCTCGTCCGCGTCGTCCGGGCGCTCGCCCAAGGTGACCCGGACTTCAACGCCCACGGCACCTCGCTGTACCGAGAATTTCAGCGAGGTCCCGGGCCCGAGCACCGAGAGCCGCCGCAGAAGCTGACGGTAGGAATGGAGCGGGCGCCCGTTCAGCGCCAGCAACCGGTCCCCCGGCTTGAGCCCCGCCCGCTCTGCAGGACTCCTGGCCGTGACGGCGCGGACGAAAACACCGAGCGGTACGGAGCGCACCGAGGCGCCGAGCCACCCCCGCTCTACGCGACCGTTCTCCAGCAGGTTGGGAAGCAGATCCTTCACCAGGTTGATGGGAACGGCGAACCCCAGGCCATCCCCGTTTCCAGCGGCAGTCACCACGCCCACCACCTCGCCGCGCATGTTGAACAGCGGCCCGCCGCTGTTCCCGCGGTTGATGGGTGCGTCGGTCTGGATGAATTGGGTCAGCCCCGGACGGGTCGAGAGTTCACGGCCAAGTGCCGAGACGAGCCCGTGCGAGATGGAGTGATCAAACCCCAGGGGGTTGCCCACGGCGAGCACCCAGTCCCCCACCTCGAGTGCGTCCGAGTCCCCGAGGTACACGCTGGGCAGGCCGGGGGCAGGCCCCTCCACGCGCAGCAGCGCCACGTCCGACACGGGATCTGATCCCACGATCTCCACGGGGAACTCCCGGTCGTCCGCGAGCGCCACGCGGATGGCCTGCGCGTCCTCCACCACGTGGTGGTTGGTGACCACGAAGCCCTCGGACGAGAGGATGAAGCCGGAGCCGCGGGACACCGGGGCCTCCACCGGCGTCTCGTCTCCCACGGAGGCGGCGTTCTGGGTGCGCACGCTCACCACGCCGGCGCTGACCGCCTGCACCAGCGGCGCGAGCGAGCGGGGCGGCGAGAAGCCCGGCAGGGGCTCTCCCCGCGGGCGCGTCCGGTAGAGGCGCCTCGGGGAGACGTCCTGCGGCGCGGTGACGAGCGCACGCGCCCGCTCGGCGGCCCACGCGTCCACCGGTCCAGCGGGGACGACGCCCAGCAGCAGGAAGAGGGAGATCATGCCGGGGGCGGAGACTACACCGCCCATCAGGCGCTTGCGGGCGGCACGTAGCGCGCCACCTTCACGCGCGCAGGACGCACCAGGCGGCCTTTCAGCTTGTAGCCGGCGCGCAGCTCCGCGGTGACTCTCTGGTCATCTTCCGGGCGGCCGCTCACCTCCATGTCGGCTGCCTCGTGGTCGTTCGGATCGAACGGCTGGCCCAACACGTCCAGCCGCTCCAACCCAGACTGGGTGAGCCGGGACAGGAGCCCGTCCCGGATGAGCTTGACGCCCTGGGTCAGCGGGTGGTCCGCGGCGGCGGCGCGCAGGCACAGCTCCAGCTCGTCCACGGCCTCGAGCACCGCGGTGGCCACCTTCGCACGCTCGAGATCCAGCAGTTGATCCCGCTCGCGCTGCAGCCGCTGCTTGAACTCCTCGCGCTCGCGCTCGCCGTTCTTCACCGCCCACGCCAGCTCGTTGAGCCGCTTGCGCGTGGCCTCGAGCTCGTCCCGGAGCGCCCCGTTCTCGGCGTGCAGCGCCTGGAGTTCGGGCGGGACCGGGCCGTTTTCGCCGGGAGCGGATGCCTCGTCTCGGAGCGCCTCGGCCGGGGGCGCGGGGGGCACGTTGGACGTGGGCTCGTCGTGTCGCTCCATGGGTGCTGCCTCGTGTCTCGAACGGGGTAAAACGGCGCTCCGAAGCTAACCGCGGAGAGGGGGCTGTCAAACACCCTCGGGGTGGAGCCCGCGGTCCACCAGCCCCGTCTCCACGTCCCGGAGCTCCACGCCCGCGGCGCGCAGCGAGGCGTAGAACAACCACCGCTCGGCGTCCGAGAGGCTGCCCGGTGGAAGCGCCTGCTCCACCTCCTGGAGGGAGAGGAAGCCCGCGCGGAGCCCCTTCGTGAACAGCCCCTTCCGCGCCGCGTGGACCTCTCCGCCCTCCCGTCCCGTTCCCGTCTCCATCTCCGGAGGTTAGGGCCCGGGGGGCGCGCCCGCAGCACGTAGGGATCAGGCGTGCGGAGGAGGGTCCGAGACCTCGGCCCCCTCGGGGTGGAGCGGCCCCCGCTCGGGGATCACCTTGGGCCCCAGCAGCTCGCGGAGCCGCTCCTCCTCCACCACCTCGTGGGTGAGGAGCCGGGCGGCCACGGCCTGAACGCGGGGACGGTGTGCCTCGAGCGTGGCGCGCGCACGGTCCAGCGCCTCGCTGACCAGGCGGTGCACCTCGCGGTCCACCTCCTGCGCCGTGCGCTCGCTGTACTGCGGCGCGGCCGGGACACCCGCGGACTTGAGGAACACCGAGCTGCGCTCGGGGCCGAGCGCCACCGGGCCGAGTGCGCTCATGCCGTACTCGCGCACCATGAGGCGGGCCACGTCGGTGGCCTGCTGGAGATCGTTGGCGGCGCCGGTGGAGATCTCCCCCATGAACAGCTCCTCCGCGGCACGCCCACCCATCATCCCCGCGAGCTTGTCCCGCAGCTCCGGGAAGGACATGAGGTATCGGTCCTCGAGCGGCAGCGAGAGCGTGTAGCCCAGTGCCGCCAGGCCACGCGGGATGATGGACACCTTCGTGACCGGCGGCGCGTGCGGGAGCATCCAGCTGACGATGGCGTGCCCGGCCTCGTGGTGCGCGACGATCTCCTTCTCGCGCTCGTTCATCCGCCGGTTTTTCTTCTCGAGCCCCGCCACCACGCGCTCCACCGCCTCGTCGAAGTCGGCGCGAGCGACGAACTCCCGGTCCTTGCGCGCGGCGAGCAGCGCCGCCTCGTTCACGACGTTGGCGAGGTCCGCGCCCGCGAAGCCCGGCGTGTGCGCCGCCACCACGCGCAGGTCCACGTCCGCGCCCATCTTCACGTTCCGCGCGTGGATCTCCAGGATGGCCTCGCGTCCGCGGCGGTCCGGGCGGTCCACGAGCACCTGGCGGTCGAAGCGGCCGGGGCGCATGAGCGCCGAGTCCAGGATCTCCGGCCGGTTGGTGGCGGCGAGGATGATGAGCCCCGCGCGGGGATCGAACCCGTCCATCTCGGCGAGCAGCTGGTTGAGCGTCTGCTCGCGCTCGTCGTGTCCGCCCACCACGCCCGCGTTGCGGCTCTTGCCGATGGCGTCCAGCTCGTCGATGAAGACGATGGCCGGTGCGCGGGCCGTGGCCTGGGCGAAGAGATCCCGCACGCGCGCGGCGCCCACGCCCACGAACATCTCCACGAACTCGGAGCCGGAGAGCGAGAAGAACGGCACGCCCGCCTCCCCCGCCACGGCGCGCGCGAGCAGCGTCTTGCCCGTGCCGGGGGGGCCCACCAGCAGCACGCCGCGCGGGATGCGCCCGCCGAGCCGGCGGAACTTCTCCGGGAACTTGAGGAAGTCCACGATCTCGCGCAGCTCGTCCACCGCCTCGTCGATACCGGCCACGTCCTTGAAGCGGACGCCGGTGTGGGGCTCGGACTGGAACTTCGCGCGGGATTTCCCGAAGGACATGACCCCCTGGGGCCCCTGCCCCATGCCCGCCATGCGCCGGACGAGGAAGCTCCAGAACAACACCGCGAGCCCCACGGGGATGAGCCACGCGAGCAGCAGCTCGGAGAGGCCCGAGGCAGGGACCGCCTCGTAGCGGACCCCCTTCTGCTCGAGCAGCTCCACGAGTTCCGCGTCGCCGGGCACGCGGTGGGCGAACCACGGCAGCGCGGCGGGGCGTGGCGGCGTGCCGGACGGCGGCGGGCGCTGCTGCGGCTCCTCCGGTTTCGGCGGCGAGGCCTGCGCGCGCAGGTGCCCGCGGATCCACGTCTCGGACAGCTGGACGCGGTCGAAGCGGTCCTCCCGCAGCGCCTGCTTGAAGTCGCTGTAGCCGACCTTCTGGACGCCGGCCTCCTGGAAGATGTTGCGGAACAGGAAGAAGCCCAGAACCAGCAACAGGATGTACCCGAGCGGCGAGCCCGCTTTCAGCGGGCTCATGGGACCCTCGGTCTTACGGCCCCTCGGCGGCGGGGCCCCCGGCTCGTTCCTCGCCACCCTCGCCTCCCCCCTCGGTCCGCGCCCTCGCGTCCCGGACGCACGGGAGGGTGTGCACCCACTGCCCGGAGGGGAAGGCCCGGCCCCGCGTCAGGGGACGCAGTCCACCCGGAACAGCCCCTCGCCTGCTCCCTCGGTCCCCACGAGGTAGCCCCGGCCGTCCGGGAGCCAGGACACGGCCTCGCTCTGCGGCTGCGACGGTGCGGGCACCTCCACCGGAGAGGCGCCCCAGGCGCCCGCGAGCGAGCCACCGTCCGGCGCGCGGTAGAGCCACGCGCGGCCGTAGCTGCGGACCAACACCGAGTGGCCCTCCGGGTGCGCGTCCGCCGCGGTGCTGAGCTGGTCCAAGCCGGGGTTGGCGAGCGCGGCCACCTTCACCGCCGTGCCACCGTCCGGCGCCCCGAGCCCGTCCACGCGGTACACGTCTCCGAGCGTGAAGAGCCCCTTGGTGACGAGCCACGCGGTGCCGTCCACCGGGTCCGCGACGAAGGACTCCACGTTGTGTGGCCGGTCCTCGTACCGGAACGGAAGGACCTCGACGGCGCGGGGCGCGTCGTCGAGGACATCCGGCTCGAGCAGCCGGTACAGGGCCACGCCGGTGCGGCGCTCCTGGTTGTCCCCCACGTCCGCGAGGACCACGCAGGTGCTCTCTCCGCACGGCGCGACGGCGACGTCCTCCACGTCCACGTTGCGGGCCCCGGTGAGCGGGATGCGCGCGCGCAACGCGCCGTCCTCGGAGATGGCCAGCAACTCCAGGGCGTTCCCGGAGTCGTTGTGGGCCCAGTAGATGCCGGGGTGCTTGCGGCTCGCAGCGAGCCCGGAGAGCTCGGGCAGCTCGGCAGGGTTGTTGCCCACGCGGCGGGGCGCGGAGAAGCCCCGGCAGCCGGGCGCCGTTCCAGCGTCCGCGGCGGGGTCGACGGTGCCCGCGTCGTCCGGGTCCTCCGGGAGCACGGCGGGGCCGTGGGAGCAGGCCACCGCGGCGAGCAGCGGCAGGAGCCAGCGGCGCACGGCGTCAGCCCCCGCCTTCCAACCCGAGCAACTGCGCGAGCGTGCGGGCATCCGCGCGCGGGAACTCGTACGACGACATCTCCTCGAGCCGCACCCAGCGGTGATCCCTCACGCGCAGGTGGCGGATCTCCCCGCCCTCGTCCGACAGCGTGCAGTGGAAGACGCGGAAGTCCACGTCGTAGTCCGGGTAGGCATGGTGGGTGTGGACGGCGAGCGAACCGACCGAGACCTCGATCCCGAGGTCCTCGAAAAGCTCGCGGGCGAGCGCTGCCTCGTCCGACTCGCCGGGCTCCACGCGTCCGCCGGGGAACTCCCAGAGCAGCGGCAGCGAGGCCGACTCGGGACGCTGCGTGATGAGGTAGCGCCCCCCGGGCTGCTCCACCATCGCTCCCACCACCCGCACGTGACGTCGGCTCATCGAGTCCCTTTCGCGCTGCACCGCGTAGCACGTCTGCCGCTAGGCTGGGAGCCATCATGGGCTCCATCACTTTCCTCGGTGCGGCGGGCATGGTCACCGGCAGCCGCTACCTCCTCGAGCACGAGGGACGCCGCGTCCTCGTGGACTGCGGGATGTTCCAGGGGGAGCGCGCGCTGCGGCGGCTCAACTGGGAGCAGTTCCCCGTGGACGTGCGGACGCTGGACGCGGTGGTCCTGACGCACGCCCACGTCGATCACTCGGGCGGGTTGCCGCGCCTCGTCGCGCAGGGATACCGCGGGGCCATCCATTCCACGCCGGGGACGGCGGCACTCTGCGGGCTGCTGCTCCCCGACTCGGCGAAACTCCAGGAAGAGGAGGCGGCGTACGCGCGCAAGCAGCGGTACTCGCGCCACGAGAACCCCGAGCCGCTCTACACCGCGGAGGATGCGCGGCGGACGCTCGGGCTGTTCGAGACCTTCGGGTACGGGCGGCGGCGGGAGATCCTCCCCGGGATCTTCCTGACCTTCGCGCGCGCGGGACACATCCTCGGCTCCGCGGTGTGCACGTTCGAGCTCGCCTCGACGCGGCAGCGCGTGGTCTTCAGCGGAGATCTCGGGCGGTACGACATGCCCATCCTCCGGGACCCGGAGCCCGTCCCGTTCGCCACCACGCTGCTCGCCGAGAGCACCTACGGGAACCGCGACCACGACGACGAGAACCCGCGCGAGCGGCTGGCCGAGGTGGTGCTCGAGGCCGTGGGACGCGGCGGCATGCTGATCATCCCCGCGTTCGCAGTGGGGCGGACGCAGGATCTCCTCTTCCACCTCCGCGCGCTCGAGGACGCGGGGCGCATCCCCGTGCTGGACGTGTTCGTGGACAGCCCCATGGCGTGCGACGCCACGCCCCTGTACGCCGCACACGCTGAGGACCACGACGACGAGATGCGCGCGCTGGTCCAGGACGGGCGCTCACCGCTCATGACGCGCAAGACGCACTTCGTCCAACGGCCCCAGGAGAGCAAGGCGATCAACCTGCTGGAGGGGCCCGGCATCATCCTGTCCGCGTCCGGCATGGCCACGGGGGGCCGCATCCTCCACCACCTGCAGAGGCGACTCCCGGATCCGAAGAACACGGTGCTGTTCGTGGGCTACCAGGCCCCGGGCACGCGCGGCGGGCGGATCCTCCGCGGCGAGGAGAGCGTGAAGATCCACGGCGCGTGGGTGAAGGTCGCCGCGCAGGTGAGGAAGATCGGCGGCTTCTCAGGCCACGCGGGCAAGGAGGAGTTGGACCGGTGGATGACGGGGTTCAAGCAGCCGCCGCAGCAGGTGCTGCTGGTTCACGGAGAGCCGGCCGCGCTCGAGGCCCACCGCGCCACGCTCGCCGCGCGCGGGTGGCCGGTCCACGTGCCCACGCTCAACGAGACCGTGCCGCTCGTCGCGGCCCCGTGAGCGGACCTCAGGGCTGGTCCGGGGGCGGTGGCGGCGCTCCGCGGACCGGGCCGTGGGTACGCTCGTACGCCTGGATGGCCTGGTCCATGACCGCCTTGTCGAAGGCGGGGCGGCGGAACTGGGTGGGCGGCGGGGCGTCCGTGGGACGTCCCACCAACGGCCCCTGGGCGGGCGCCGGCGGGGCCACGGGAACGGCCACGGACGCGTCCGGGCTGCCACCGCGTGAGCTGCAGGACAGGGTCGCCACCGCACACACCGCCGCCAAAGTCATTCGAACCATGAGCCCGCTCCATAGCACGCGGCCCCACGTCCGGCGGAGTCTGCGGTAGAAGCCCGGGCCACCATGACCTCGACCTCCCGTGAGATCCGCGCCCCCCGTGGGAACACGCTCCGCTGCAAGGGCTGGGTGCAGGAAGCCGCCCTGCGCATGCTCTTCAACAACCTGGACCCGGACGTGGCGGAGCGGCCGCAGGACCTCGTGGTCTACGGCGGCACGGGGAAGGCCGCGCGGGACTGGGAGAGCTTCGACCGGATCGTCACGGCGCTCGAGCAGCTGGGGGACGAGGAGACGCTGCTGGTCCAGTCCGGCAAGCCGGTGGGCATCTTCCGCACGCACCGGGACGCGCCGCGGGTGCTGCTCGCCAACTCCAACCTGGTGGGCAACTGGGCGAACTGGGATCACTTCCGCGAGCTCGAGCGGAAGGGGCTGATGATGTACGGCCAGATGACCGCGGGCTCGTGGATCTACATCGGCACGCAGGGGATCCTGCAGGGCACGTACGAGACGTTCGCCCAGGCGGGGCGCACGCATTTCGGCTCGGACGATCTCTCCGGCCGGATGGTGCTCTCCGGGGGCCTGGGGGGGATGGGCGGTGCGCAGCCGCTCGCGGCCACCCTCAACGGCGCGGTCTACCTGGGCGTGGACGTGGACCCGTGGCGCGCGCAGCGCCGGGTGGAGACGCGCTACCTGGACGTGGTGGCGAAGGACCTGGACCACGCGCTCGCGCTCTGCCTCGAGGCGAAGGAGAAGCGAAAGGCCCTGTCCGTGGGCGTGGTGGGGAACTGCGCAGACGTCTACCCGGAGCTCGTGCGGCGCGGGGTGAAGTTCGACCTGGTGACCGACCAGACCTCGGCGCACGATCCGCTCGGTGGGTACGTCCCGCGCGGCTACACGCTCGAGCAGGCCGCGGCGCTGCGGACCGCTGATCCCGCCCGTTACGTCCGCGAGTCCCTCGCCTCCATGGCCCTGCACGTGAAGGCCATGCTGGACATGCAGCGCGCGGGCTCGCACGTGTTCGACTACGGGAACAACCTGCGCGCCGGTGCCCAGCAAGGGGGCGTTCAGAACGCGTTCGACTTCCCCGGCTTCGTGCCCGCCTACATCCGCCCGCTGTTCTGCGAGGGCATGGGGCCGTTCCGCTGGGTGGCGCTCTCCGGGGACCCGGAAGACATCCGCAAGACGGACCGCGCGGTCGCGGAGCTGTTCCCGCACAAGGCGTCGCTCCTCCGGTGGCTGAAGCTCGCCGGGGAGAAGGTGGCGTTCCAGGGGCTGCCGGCGCGGATCTGCTGGCTCGGCTACGGCGAGCGGCACCTCGCGGGCCTCAAGTTCAACGAGATGGTGAAGCGCGGCGAGCTCAAGGCGCCCATCGTCATCGGGCGGGATCACCTCGACTGCGGCAGCGTGGCCTCGCCCAACCGCGAGACCGAGGCAATGAAGGACGGCACGGACGCCGTGTCGGATTGGCCCATCCTCAATGCCCTCGTGAACGCGGTGAACGGCGCCAGCTGGGTCTCCTTCCACCACGGCGGCGGCGTGGGCATGGGCTACTCTCTGCACGCCGGGCAGGTCATCGTGGCGGACGGCACGGACGAGGCGGCGCGGCGGATCGAGCGCGTGCTCCTGTCCGACCCGGGCATGGGCGTGCTGCGCCACGCGGACGCCGGCTACCCGGAAGCCGTGGAGGCTGCGAAGGCGCGCGGCGTGAAGATCCCGGGGATCACCGCCTGAGCACCGGGCGTTTCGATCTCCTGTTGGAGAACGCCCACGCCGTGTTGACGGTGGCGGGCGACGTGCGGCGCGGGGCCGAGGCCGCGCTCGCTCCCATCCGCGACGGCGCGGTGGGGCTGCGGGGCGGCAAGGTGGCGTGGGTGGGCCCGCGCGCAGAGGTGCCGCCGGGCACCGTGGACGCCCACACCGAGCGGGTGGATGCGCGCGGCGGGCTCGTGGGGCCGGGCTTCGTGGACGCGCACACGCACCTGGTCTTCGCCGGGGAGCGCGCGCGGGAGTTCGAGCTCCGGGCGCGGGGCGCAAGCTACCTGGAGATCGCCCAGGCGGGCGGGGGGATTGCCCACACGGTGAACGCCACGCGGGCCGCCTCGGCCGGAGAGCTCGCCGCGCTCGCGCGTCCCCGCCTCGCCCGCTTGCTTTCGCAGGGGATCACCTGCGCCGAGGTAAAGAGCGGCTACGGGCTGTCACTCGGGGCCGAGCTCAAGATGCTCGAGGTGGTGGACACACTCTGCAAGGAGGGGCCCCTCGCGCTCGTCCCTACCCTGCTCTGCGCGCACGCCCTGCCGCCCGAGTTCAAGGAGGACCGCGCCGGATACCTCCGGCTGTGCGAGGAGCAGATCCTCCCCGCCGTGGCGGGCCGGAACCTCGCGCGCTTCTTCGACGTCTTCTGCGAGCAGTCCGCCTTCACGCCGGACGAGACGCGGCACCTGGCGAAGGCGGCGAAGGCACACGGCCTGGAGCTCCGCCTGCACGTGGACCAACTCACGGCAGGTGGAGGCGCCGAGCTGGCGGCCGAACTCGGTGCCGCCTCCGCCGATCACCTGGAGCAGATCTCCGGGGCCGGGGCCTCCGTGCTCGCGCGTGCCGGGACGGCCGCGGTGCTGGTACCCACGGCCACGTTCTTCCTCAAGCTCCGCGGGTACGCACCGGGCCGCGCGCTCTGGGACGCGGGCGCGACGGTGGCGCTCGGGACCAACCTCAACCCCGGCTCGGCCTTCAGCGAGAACCTCGCCCTCGCGCTCTCGCTCGCGGTGTTGGAGAACGGGCTCACGGCCGCGGAGGCTTACTGGGCGGCCACGCGCGGGTCCGCCCTGTCGTTGCGGGAGCCGCTGCGGGGACACCTCTCGCCGGGCGCAGAGGGGGACGTGGTGGTGCTCGGCTGCCGCGACGTGGCGCACCTCCCCTACCACCTGGGCATCTCCCACGCGCGCGTGGTGGTCCGCGGCGGCAAGGTGGCGTGGCGGGCGCAGGACGCGGAAGCCCCGCCGTGCAGCTGATTCCCGTCCGCGCCCGGCAGTGGCTCCGCGTCGGGTTCATGCCCGCCGCGCTCGCAGGCGTGCTGGGCTCGTGGGCCATCCAGGCGGAGATCGGCCGGTGGCTGAAGATGGACGGCGCCACCGCGAGCCTGCTGCTGCTCATCCTCGCCGTGTCCGTGGCGGAGAAGCTGCTGCCCGCGGTGGATGCGTGGAACTACAACCTCGTCACCTCCCCGGACACGGGCTGGGCCGAACTCGGGCGGGATCTCCTCTATTTCTTCGGCGTCACCCAGCTGAGCGTGCTGGGGGTCAAGCTGGCCGAGGCGGGACTCCGGCACGGGCTCCCCTCTTCACCCCTGCTGTCGTGGTGGCCCACGGGGTGGCCCGCCGCCGCGCGCCTTGTGCTGGCGTTCCTCTGCACCGAGTGTGCGAACTACGCGTACCACCGCGCGGCGCACTCGGTCCCCCTGCTCTGGCAATTCCATTCCACGCACCACGCCGTGACGGGGCTCGTGGGAATCAAGGCGCTGCGCACGCACCCGGTGGACAACGTGGCATTCCACCTGGTGCGGACTGCCCCGCTGCTCCTGCTTGGCGCCACGGCGGAGGAGCTGTCGGGAGCGCTCTACCTCGGCGGCTGC
>JBDLRJ010000066.1:0-6220 GCA_039800145.1 Pseudomonadota bacterium
GTGCTGACGGGGACGCGCCGCTCGCGGGGGTGCTGGAGGAAGACGACGTGCGTGCCCGTCTCCACGCGCTGCAGCTTGCCGCAGTAGCAGACGGACTCGGGCCGCAGGCAGCGGAGGCAGAGGGTGCGGAAGGTGTCCGCTGCGGGCGTGGCGGGAGTGTTCATCATGTGGCCTGTGGCACTGTTGACCACGGGAAGCGCACGGTTGACCAGCCCCGACGGAACTCAGGTTCCCCGGATGCAGATGCGCCCGACGAAGGAGACGTCGCGGCACAGGGGCAGCGCCGGGCCGCAGTCTGCATCCGTGGCGCAACTGCCCGAGCAGGTGTAGCCGCCGGTGGAGTTCTCCGCGCAGACGGACGAGGCGCAGTCCTCGCCGACCGAGCAGGCGTCTACGCCGGGACAGCCGGTGCCGCGCGCACCGGGCCGGCAGAGGCAGTCGAAGTTGATGCACTCGCAGCGCTGGGCGGCGGGACACTCGGCGTTGAAGGCGCAGGCGCCACCGGCGTTTGCCTCGTTGCTCTCGCCCTGGGACGGGCAAGCGGAGGTGCCTGCGTCGGTCACGGGCTGGCCTGCATCCGGGGTGGTGCCGGCGTCCTGGACCTGCCCCGCGTCCATCGAGGAGCCAGCGTCAGGCGTGGCTCCAGCGTCGGTGCCGCTTACGTCCGGGGTACCGCAGGCTGCGAGCGCGAGGAAGAGGGAGAGGGAGGCCGCGACGAGGTTTTTCATGTGGGGGACTGTAACCGAACGGGGACCGAACCGACCTTGTAAATTAGAAGTCGCACTTCTAATTTACAAGGTCGTGTCCCTCCACTCCCGCGCCTATCTCCCCGCCGTCCAGGGCCTCGCCAGGCGGACGCCGGCGCTGGTCATCCTGGGGCCGCGCCAGTCGGGAAAGACGTCGCTCGCAAAGCTCGCCTTCCCGAAGCACGCGTGGTTCGACCTGGAGGATCCCCGCCACCACGCCCGCCTGAGGGCAGACCCCCTCTTCGCCCTGTCCGAGCACCGGCAGGTGGTGCTCGATGAAGTCCAGCGGATGCCCGAGTTGTTCCCGGTCCTGCGAGCGTGGCTGGACGCCGACCACCGGCGGAGAGCCATCCTGCTCGGCTCCGCGTCACCCCATCTGGTCAGCTCTGCCTCGGAGTCACTGACGGGCCGCGTCCTGTTCTTCGACCTGCCCCCCCTCTCCGTCTTCGAGGCAGACCCCGCGACACTGTGGCGGGTCGGAGGCTTTCCCCGCCTGCACTGGTCACGCCCCCGGGCGCGTCCCGACGAGTGGTACCCGGCCTACCTGCGCACCACGCTCGAGCAGGACGTCCCGCAGTTGGGCTTCGCGTTGCCGCCGTTGCGTGCTCGGACCTTGCTGACGATGGTGGCCCACGCGCAAGGCTCCACGCTGAATCTGTCTGAACTCAGCGGTCCTCTTGGCGTCAGTTACCACACGGTGTCAGCGGCCCTGGACATCCTGGAAGGGGTGTTTCTGATTCGAAGACTCCAGCCGTGGGCAGTGAATGTCCGCAAGCGGCTGGTGAAGGCGCCGAAGCTGTACGTGCGAGACTCTGGGCTGCTGCACTCGCTCCTGGGCATGGGTTGGACCCGGACAGCGCAGCTCGCGCACCCGAAGGTGGGTGCAAGTTGGGAGACGTTCTGCCTCGAGCAGCTCATCACCCACGCGAAGCTCGTAGACCCTGGCGCCGATGCGTACTTCTACCGGACCCAGGCGGGGCTCGAGCTGGACCTCGTGCTGGTGCTGCACGGGAAGCGGGTGGGCGTGGAGGTGAAGCTCGGCGTCACACCGAGGCCCACCACCTCCATGGAGCTGGCCATGAAGGACCTGGGCATTGCAAAGGGCTACCAGGTGAACAGCTCGGACACGCTCGAGAAGCTGAAGCCGGGGGTGTTCGTGGGAGGACTGGTGCCGGTGATGGAGGCGCTCGGGCTGACGCCAGGGAAGTGAGTCCCCCGACGAACGATCAGCGGTTCAGCTACGGACCGATATAGAGACGGAATCCGTAGGTATTCAGATTCGGGTTGGCTACGGGATTCGTTACCGGAGCTGTCGACCCGAACAACTCTCGGTCGGTTGTGCTGTTAGGACGGTACGCGAGTCCCCACTCGAAGTAACCGCCCGATCCCCGGCGTATGGACAGAGGGGTGACGTTCTGCGCACGCGCAGCGTGTGACGGTGGTGGGGTGACGGGCTGGAGGCCCGTCATGAGGTGTTGGAGAGCGGCACCCAGCGGTGGGGCAGCAGCTCATCCAGCTGACTGGCCGGGTGGTGGTGGACGCGCATCAGCACGTCGGCGACGTAGGCCTCGGGGTTGATGCCGTTCTCCTCGCAGGTTGCGAGCAGGGACATCAGGCCGGCGAGGTTGGCCCCGGCCTCGTCGTTGCCGACGAAGAGGTAGTTTTTCCGCCCCAGCGCCACCTTGCGCAGGGCCCTCTCGCTGGGGTTGTTGTCGAGGTACAGCCGGGCGTCCTCGAGGAAGCGGCAGAGGGCCGGCCACTGGCCCTGCGTGTAGCGGATGGCCTCGCCCAGCGGACTCTTGGGCGGGTGGCGGACAGCCTCCTCCGCCATCCACGCGGCCAGCCGCTGCACCACCGCGGCGGACACCGTGCGGCGCTGCTGCAGGTGGGACTCCGTCCCCAGGGTGCCTGCGGATTGGGCGTCCGCCTCCACCCGGTACAGGGCCAATATGGCGTCGAGCGCAGCTTGCGCCTCGGGCGCGGTGGGCAGCGCGTCGAAGAATTTCCTCCGGGCGTGCGCCCAGCAGCCCACGCGGACGCGGCCCTCGGGGATGGTGACGGCGTTGTACCCGGTGTACCCATCCACCTGCAGCCAGCCGCGCGTGCCGCCCAGCACCGACACGGCCGTCTCCCCGCTGCGGCCGTGCGCGTGGACGTACGCCACCAGCTTGTCCGCTCGGAATGTCCAGACGTACCCCTTGCGCGTCTTGCCCTTCTCCAGCACCCGCTGCGGCGTCTCGTCCGCCTGCACGTATTCCGCAAGCCGGATGACGTCCAACAGCCGCCGGTACAGCGGCTCCAGCGAGTCCGCCGCCGCGTGAAACAAATCCCCCAGGGTGTTGCGGTGCACCGGCACGTCCGCGCGCGCCAGCGCCCTGGCCTGCCGGTACAGCGGCGTGCTGTCCAGGCACTTGGACACCACCACGTGCGCCATGAGGCCGGGGCCGTACTGCCCGCCCTCCACCGCCTTCGGCGCGGGGGCCGTCAGCACGCACTCGCCGCACCGGCACGAGAGCGTCTCCTGGACGTGCACCTGCTTCTCCAGGTGCGCCGGCACGTACTCGTACACCACCGTCCGCTTGCCCTCGCCCAGCGGCCGGAAGTCCGTCCCGCCGCACTTCGGACACACCTTTGCCTCGGGAGGCACCGCGTGGTGCACCTCCCTCTCGGGCATGGCGGCACGCGCGGCCTTGTTGGCGCGGCGCTTCTTCAGCGCCTCGTCCGGGGACGCCGGCTTGTCCCCGCGCAGCTGCTTGCCGACGTGCGGCATCTTCTCGCTTCGCTTTCCGAAGACGGCCCGCTGGAGCGACTCGAGGTTTCCCGCGAGGGCGGCGAGCTTCTCCTGCAGCCCGGAGACTTCCCCGCGGAGGCGCTCTGCCTCGTCGCGCCACTCGCACGTGTGAGTCTGGGGGACGTCCACCGGGCAGGTGAGATCAAATCCGGCGGCATTTGTAAATTCCCCCGTGCGTCTTCCGGGGGCGTCCAGCGCGCGGGGCGGCGGACTCGGGCCACGTCGATGCCGTCGAGCAGCATGGCCAGTTGGGTGGCGTCCAGTTGCGCCCCCAGTGCGTCCTTCGGCACAGGCGGGAGGCGGAAGCGGCCGGACTCCAGACGTTTGTAATAGAGGACGAAGCCGCCGTTGTCCCAGGACAGCACCTTCACCCTGTCCCCGCGCCGCGAGACGAAGACGAAAAGGTGCCCGGCGTAGAGGTTTTCCCTCCACACGTTGCGGACGATGGCCGCAAGCCCGTCGATGCCGTACCTCAAGTCGACGCGCTCGGCGGCCAGGAGAATGCGCACGGCACGGGGCAGTTGCAGCACGGTGAAGGCGTCCGCCTACGAGAGCGCCGAGACGAGCTCGGCCACGTACCGCGCGTCCGTGCCCACCTCGAAGCGCAGCACCGGGCCACCACCGGGGACGGCCACCTCCACCAGCGCCCCGGCCCGCGCCACAGGCGCGGGTGAGCCTATCACCTCCACCGGCAGGAACCGGGTGGGCTTCTCCTTCGCCAACTTGTACCGCCAGTACCGGAACGTCCCCAGCGACACGTCACGCGCCTCGCAGAAGGACTCCTGCGTCTCGGTGCTGCCGTCGTACTCCGCCACCAACCGCCGCCACTCGTCTGCACCTGGTCTCCGCATGCGCGGCAGTAGGCACGCCCCGCACACCTCGCCTCAAGGCGCCGAGGACCGGGCGGTTACACTCGAATGCCGCCCAGACCGAAGCATATCCCTCCGAGATTGCAGCGTCGTCGCAAAGCCGGGCGGTGGGCGTGCCCCACTCTCCGACGCTGCCAGCGGTTACAGGTATGCAGTAGCCGCCGTGTTGGTACAGCGAGTAGTCGTACCCGTCGACCGTCCCTCCTAGTCCTGCAAGCCGGCCATACGTATATGGAACTGGCTTGCCTGCGAACACCGTCAGTTTCGGGTTCCCGGTCCCGAAGCTCGCCATGTTCATGGACCCGTCCGAACTCGAACGGCAAGCAGTGTCCGTTCCATTCTGATGCACAAAACACATCTTCAAGTTTTGTTGCGCAGCACTCGCCTTGAGTGCTGCGACAAAAGCGACTGACACCGCTGAAGACCCCACGCCGGTGCTGTTCTTTTCCACCTTCGTGGTCGCATTTGCCCACTGGCCGCTGGCGGTCTGCTGCCATCCGCTGACCACGTAGTCCGTCGAGTTCGGCGCATCGTCCCCCGCCGAATCGTAGATGTTCGCCACCAGCGTCCACCCGCCGTTGGTCATGTCGCAGTACAACGTGACGGGCGAAATCGGACCGGCGCCGTCGGGATCAATCGCATACAGCCCGTCTGCTGCAGCGGGGTTCGCATTCAGAGCAGCCTTACAGCTCGCGTAGCTGTTCCGCACCGTGGTCGTGGCCGTGTTCCCCTGGGTCGTCACCGTCCCATCCGTCGCGGACACCTTGCACGCGAATACGTCCTCATCGGCAGTCAGCGCTGCCGGCACCACCGACGAGTTCCCCTGGTTCGTCGCCCCGCTGAACGGCTGCCCATTCTTTGTCCAGTCGAACAGGTACGACACCGTGTCCGCTGCATCCAGGTCCGCGCTCGAGACAGCCACATTGCACGTCACGTCATCCGCATCCCTCGGGTTCACCGTGACGGTCCCCACCGGCGCTGTCGGCGCGGAGTTCCCCACCACCACGCTCGCCGTCGCTGGAGCGCCGTCCTCGATTCCGTCGTTCGGCGTCACGATGACCGAGACCGACTGCCCCTTCGCGAAGTTGCTCGGGGCAAGCGACGCCGTCGCCTGGCCGGTCACGACGCTCCCATTCACCAACCACTGGTACCGCAACGTCACCACGTCGTTGTCACCGTCCGCCGGGGACGCGGGCTGCGCCGTCACCACGTTCGCCTTCGTCACCACCGACGGGCTCAGCGTCACCGTGGGCACCACCGGCCGAGCGTTCACCTTCGTCGTCGCGGCAGCCGTACCGGGCACCATCGCCATACCGTCTGTCGCACTCACCGAGCACGCCAACACGTCCCCTTCCGCGGTCAGCGACGCCGCAATCACCGACGACGTGGCCTGCGACGAGGCCCCGCTGAACGGCTGCCCGTTCTTCGTCCACGTGAAGGCGTAGGACACGGTGTCCGCCGAATCGAGGTCGCTGCTCGAGACGACCACCGAGCACGTCACGTCGTCCGAGTCTTTCGGCCGTGCATTGATTCCCGGCAGCGGCGCCGTGGGCTCCGAGTTCCCCACCGTCACATTTGCGCTGACTGCTGCCCCGTCCTCCTTCCCGTCGTTCGGCATCACCGTCACCGTCACGACCTGGCCCTTGTTGAAGAACGACGTGGCCAGGTTTGGCCCGGTTTGCCCATCCACCACCGTCCCATTCACGGCCCACGCGTACTTCAGCGTCACCGTGTCCCCGTCCGCGTCCGTTGGTGCGGAGGGCTGCGCAGAGAGCGCCGTCGCCTTCGTGGGATTCGCCGGGGCCAGGGTGACG
>JBDLRJ010000067.1:0-6358 GCA_039800145.1 Pseudomonadota bacterium
GGGCGAGGTGTGCACGGGCGGGACGTGCCAGGCCTCGTGCCTCGCGGGACAGGTGCTCTGCGGCGACAAGTGCGTGGACCCCACCACCGACCGGACCTTCTGCGGCGCGCAGGGTGATTGCGCGGGAGCCAACGACGGCACCACGTGCGGCTCGGGTGAAGTGTGTACGGGCGGCAGCTGTCAGGCGTCGTGCCTCGCGGGGCAGGTGCTGTGCGGCGGCAAGTGCGTGGACCCGAGCAGCGACCGGACCTTCTGCGGCGCGCAGGCGGACTGCGCTGGTCCGAACGACGGCGTGGCGTGCAGCGCACAGGAAGTCTGCAGCGCCGGGGCCTGCCTCAACAATGATGCAACGCTTTCCGGGCTCGCGGTCTCCCACGGCGCGTTGAGCCCGGCGTTCGCGCCCGGGACGTTCCTCTACGTCGTGAACGTGACGGAGTTCATTGCGTCGGTGCGGCTGACGCCCACGGCGACCGCCGGGGCGACCGGGACCACCCTCACCGTGAATGGGACGCCCGTCCTCTCGGGCAGCCCATCTGCGCCGATCGCGCTTGGGACTGGGAGCGCGACGTCCATCACCTTGCGTGTCGTCGCCGCTTCGGGGGCGGAGCGCATTTACGGCGTGGTCGTGGTGCGAGGCAGTCCTGACAGCGCCTACCTCAAGGCGTCCAACACCGATGCGTCTGACTCGTTCGGAATGAATGGCGTGGCGATCTCCGGGGATACCCTGGTGGTCGGCGCGCCGTACGAGGCCAGCAGCGCCTCGGGCGTCAACCCCGCGCTGGCTGCCGATGGCACCACTGCCGCCCAGTCGGACAACAGCGCTCCGCGCGCCGGCGCGGTCTACGTCTTCACCCGCGTGAACGGTGCGTGGACGCAGCAGGCCTACCTCAAGGCCTCCAACGCGGATGCAAACGACGAGTTCGGACACACGGTCGCCGTGGATGGCGACACCCTGGTCGTGGGCGCCCCGGAGGAGACAGGCGCCTCACCGGGCGTCAACGGCGACCAGGCCAGCAACCTGTTGTCCAGCGCCGGGGCCGTCTACGTCTTCACGCGGTCGAACGGCACGTGGACGCAGCAGGCCTACCTCAAGGCCTCTCATCCTCGAGACGGCGCCTATTTCGGCTCCAGCCTGTCGATTGAAGGAGACA
This sequence comes from Pseudomonadota bacterium, assembly GCA_039800145.1. GTDB lineage: Bacteria > Myxococcota > Myxococcia > Myxococcales > Myxococcaceae > VGRA01. The sequence continues at coordinate 1,152 of JBDLRJ010000067.1, forward strand.
CGCTCGCTGTGGGCGCGGCCGGCGATGCGAGCAGTGCCCGGGGCGTCAACCCCGTGCTGACTCCCGGCGGCGCCGATGCGCAGTCCGACGTGACTGCCCCCGGGAGCGGTGCGGTCTACGTCTTCACGCGCGCCCAGGGCGCCTGGAGCCAGCAGGCCTACGTCAAGGCGTCCAATACCGGTGCAGGCGACATGTTCGGGAGCAGCGTCTCCCTCTCCGGCAGCACGTTGGCCGTGGGCGCGTTCCAGGAGGCCAGCGGCGCCGCGGGCGTCAATGGCGACCCGTCGGACAACAGCTGCTATGGGTGCGGCGCGGTCTACGTCTTCACGCAGGCTCAGGGCACCTGGAGCCAACAGGCCTATCTCAAGGCCTCGAATCCGGGCCCCGGGGACGGGTTTGGCCAGTCCGTCTCCCTGTCGGGCGAGACGCTTGCGGTGGGTGCCCCCTCCGAGTCCAGCAGTGCCCGGGGCGTCAATCCCACGCAGACACCGGGGGGCGCTGACGCGCAGTCCGACGACTCGGCCAGCTTGAGCGGCGCGGTCTACGTCTTCACCCGCCTGAGCGGCACGTGGACGCAGCAGGCCTACCTCAAGTCGTCCAGCAACACGGTCGGGACGCAGCAGGCCTTCGGTTGGTCCGTGGCCTTGTCCGACGACACGCTGGTCGTCGGCGCGCCGTACGAAGCGAGCAACGCCACCTCGCTCAACGGAAACCCGTTCGACACCAGCGCCCAGCGCAGCGGCGCCGTGTTTGTCCTGGCACGCACCGGTGGCACCTGGGCAGAGCGCACCTATGTGAAGGCGTCCAACACCGGCGCCCAGGATCTCTTCGGGTACTGCGTTGCCTTCAGCGGGCAGACGTTGGCAGTGGCCGGCCCCGGCGAAGACAGCTCCGCCACGGGCATGAACGGTGTTCAAGGAGACAACAGTCGGTCGGAGAGCGGGGCCGTGTATGTCTGGGCTCCGAAGCTGAACTGACCATCGCCCGCAGCAGGGGCACGGCCGACCTGCCCGTGCCCCCGTGCGAACGGCGGTTCTCAACCGCCTGCTATTGGACGCACCGGAAACCGACATTGAAGACGCCGTACTGCGGCGCCTCTGAGTTGGCGCGGAACGCTGCGCGGAGCGCGTTCGAGGAGGTGACGTACCACGCGGCGCTCCGGAGCGCCTTCGTCGTCCCGCCCACCGTGTGGTCACTGGCGGTCCACTCCACGACGTTCCCTGCCATGTCGAGCACGCCTGCGGCGGTGCTGTCCTTCGGATAGGAGCCCACGGCGACGCGAGTGCTCTTCGGCGTGACCCCGCTCCAGTTCGCGTGGGTGTCATCCGGCGTGGTGGCCCCCCAGGGGTAGACCGTGGTGTCCCGGTTGCTGGCGGCCCATTGCCACTCGATCTCCGTCGGCAACCGCTTGCCCGCCCAGGTGCAGTACTCGTCCGCCCTGTACCAGGTGACACAGGTGAAGGGGTGGTTCTCCTCCCCCGGCACGCCCCACCCGGTGCAGGAGTTTGTGGGCGTGGGACAGACGCCGGCCGCCACGCAGGCGGCGTACTGCGTCACGGTGACCTCCGTCTTGTCCATCTTGAAGGTGGCCACGGTGACGCTCCCTCCAGCGAAGCTCCAGTTCCCGCTGGTCGACGAACCGCCCAGCACCTCGACGACGGGGACGCACACCGTCCCGGCGTACCCGCTGACGCAGGTCCCAACGGCGACGCACGTCCCGTCTCCACCGTCGTGGTAGCCGCTGCTGCACGAGCCAAGGGCGACACAGGTGCCCGAACCGCCGTCGTGGTACCCGCTGGAACAGGTGCCGACCGGGACACAGGTCCCGGCCCCGCCGTTGTGAAAACCAGCCTCTGCGTTGCAGACGTAGACAGGCGAGCCGGTGCCGACCTGGATCTTCGCCCCGCCCCGGCATTCGCAGTTGCCGGCCTCTCCCTCGAACGGCACCTCCGTCACCGTGGCGCTCTCGCCGGGCGTGCCTGCGTCGCCTGCAGGGCCCGCTGCTCCCGCGGCGCCATTGCAGGCGTAGACGGGAGTGCCGGTGCCCACCTGGATTTTCACCCCGCCCACACCCACGCAGTTGCCGGCCTCGCCCAGCGTGCCGATGGCCGTCACCGTCGGGGAGAGGCCGTTGGTTCCCGGCGTGCCTGCGTCGCCCGCAGGGCCCGCGGCTCCCGCGGCGCCGTTGCAGATGAACACGGGAGTGCCGGTGCCCACCTGGATTTTCACTCCGCCCACGCCCAGGCAGTTGCTCCCTTCGCCAGAGGGGCCCACGGCCGTCACCGTCGGGGAGAGGCCGTTGGAGCCTGGCGTGCCGGCTGCTCCCGCGGCGCCGTTGCAGATGAACACGGGAGTGCCGGTGCCCACCTGGATTTTCACCCCGCCCACGCCCAGGCAGTTGCTCCCTTCGCCAGAGGGGCCCAGGGCCGTCACCGTCGGGGAGAGGCCGTTGGTGCCCGGCGTGCCCGCGTCTCCCGCAGGGCCCGCGGCGCCATTGCAGACGTAGACGGGCGTGTCAGTGCCCAGCTGGAGTTTCAACCCGCCTACGCCCACGCAGTTGCCCGCCTCGCCCTGCGTGCCGATGGCCGTCACCGTCGGGGAGAGGCCGTTGGCGCCCGGCGTGCCCGGAGTTCCTGCATCTCCCGCCGGGCCTGCAGCGCCCGCGGCGCCGTTGCAGACGTACACGGGCGTGCTGGTGCCCACCTGGACTTTCACCCCGCCCACGCCCACGCAGTTGCCCGATTCGCCTGCCGCGCCAATGGGGGTGACCGTCGGCGTCACGCCGTCTGTGCCCGGAGGGCCGGGCTCTCCCCTGATGCCGGCGTCTCCGTTCATCCCGTCCTTGCCATCCACGACGGTGGCCGAGGTGCCGTCCGCGCAGTCAATGGTGGTGACGCCCGCATCGGCGTTCCGGGAGACGGTGCATGGGGTGGCGTGGGTCCCGTCCCTGCCGGCAGCACCGGTATCGCCCCTCGCCCCCGGTTCGAGGGTGACCGACGTTCCGTCCGGACAGGTGATGGTCGCAACGCCCGTCAACGCGTCCTTGGCGACGGTGCACGTCGGCACCTCACCGCACTGGGCCCCCAGCAAAGACAGAAGCGGCAATACCCCCAGCAGTTTTTTCATGTGATTCCCCCGAAGCATGCGCAAGCGCCTTCAGTCTGCGCAGGCGCTGGCACATGCGTCCAGTCGCGCTCCGAAAGGCCTTACGGACACGGCACCTGCCCCAGCCGGGACGAGGTGTTCCCCGCCCCGACGTACCACTCGAACGACGCCCGGAAGAGCGCGTCCCGGCTCGCCGGGGACTGGTCGTGCCACTTCCACGCACCGGGCCCTCCGTTGCCGGAGAGCAGCAGGCTCGGGTACCCGCTGCGCGCGCGCCACACGTAGAACATCCGGTCCAAAAAGATGCCGGGGTGGGTGCCCGTCAGGTAGGTGTCCGTCACGCCGAACAGCAGTGAGAGCTGGCTCGAGGATCCCCTCGCGGTGCGCCGCTGGGCGAGCCAGTGGAACCGCTCCTGCGGAAAGGCCCCCTGGCCTCCCCGGAAGAAGTCCTCGAGCCAGGTGTCCCGCTCCGCAGCGGTCGTCCCCGCGGCGCAGTAGTCCGCCCGCGCCGGGTACAGCTCCACCGAGAAGGTGGCGTGCGCGTCCAGCAGCGCGTCCACCGCCGGCGTGGGCGCGGTGTTGAGCGCCGCGTAGCTCACCGCCTTCCCGTGCACCACGAAGACGCCCCACCGTCCCGCCCACTGCGGGTAGCGCGTGGCCAGCTCCACCGCACACTCGTGGAGCCGTTCCTTCGAGTTCGCCCGCAGCTCGTCCACCATCACCCGCGCAGGCCCGCCCGTGCCCAGCGCCAGCCGCTCGTGGATGAAGGCTGCCATCTGCTGCCCGTTGGCGAACGACACCAGCGTCCCGTCGTCCCGCCAGCCGTACTCGCTGGTGATGACCTGCGCCCAGCGGTCCGTCCCCACCTGCGTGGGCTTGCGCTGGGAGGCGAGCAGCTGGCCCAGGTGCACGAGCGACAGCGCGAGGATGTCGTTCCACGCGTCCGGGAAGTCCCGGTGCAGGACGTGGAAGCCCGCGGGGAAGAGCGGGTGGTCCGGGGGCCGCGCGCAGCACACCGCGCAGTCGGCGGCGGGCAGCAGGGGAAGCGTGTCGCACAGCGTGCTGGGCGGGGCCACGCAGGTGTTGCCGCCGAGCGCTCCGCACGTGGGAGGCGGTTCGCCTGCATCCAGCGTGGGCTCGGCGCCGGCATCCGGCCCGGGCAAGGGGGCTCCACCATCGGCCAGCGGCTCCGGGGCGGTGCCTCCGTCCGGCAGTGGTTGTTCTCCCCCTGAGGCGTCTCCTCCGTCCGAGGGGAGGGCAGCCTGTTCTCCCGAATCCGAGGGTTCAGGGGACACCGGCGCGCATGCCAGCGCCAGCCCGGCCACCAGGGCGGGGACGGTGACGCGCAGGTTCCTCAAACCGGGTGTAGGCACGGTCAAAATCTTCATGCGCTGGGATTCGAAAGTGTTCGTAACTGCTGCGGAAAGCATCCAGTTGCGAGTTAGGGAAAACGTCTTTACCTTAGCTCCGCATGACCCAGGAGGCCGCCACGAAGTGGAAATTCTACGGTCGACATCCCGAACTCGAGCGCCTCACGGGCATCCTCCAGCGGCAACGTTGGTTCTTCGTCAAGATCACGGGCCGACGCCGAATTGGGAAAACCTCTCTGGTCCAGGAGGCCCTGAAGCGCTCAGGTCATGAGCGGGTTCTGTACATCCAGGTTCCTGATTCTGACCCGGCGGGCGTGCTCTCCACGGCCGCTGACTTCTACGATCTCTTCTCCGTCCCAGGCGCACGCCCGACGCATCTCCGCGCACTGGCTCAGGACATCGGACGTCTCGTCCGGGAGGGCTGGGTGGTGGCACTGGACGAGTTCCAGTACTTCCACCGCAAAGCGCTGTTCGAGTTCACCTCGTACCTGCAGACGGAAGTGGATCGCCTCGCCTCGGAATCTTCCGGGATACCGGGAGGGTTGCTCGTCCTCGGCTCCATTCACACCGAGATGGCTGCGCTTCTCGAGGACCGCAGCGCCCCGCTGTTCAACCGCATCACCGACGAGTTGGACATCTCCCACCTCGACGTCGCATCCGTCCTCGAAATCCTGCGCGCACATGGCGACCCGGGGCCGGAAGGGCTGTTGTTCCTGTGGAACCTGTTCGAAG
>JBDLRJ010000068.1:0-24526 GCA_039800145.1 Pseudomonadota bacterium
CTGCAGTGGTGGCGTGAAGGCAGATCCGTTCCTGGACAAGTCCGTGGGCGCGAGCTGCAGCGCGGGCGGTGGCTACCTCTGTGCTGTGGGCGGCGTGTGTGTCAGCGGTTGTGGCAACGGCACGGTCGAGGGGCCGGAGACGTGCGATGACGGCAACACGTCCGACAACGACGGGTGCTCGTCCACCTGCGCCACCGAGAATGGCTTCAGCTGCACGGGTGCACCGTCCATCTGCTGTGGCCCTGGCCTGCTGCTCTGCTCAGCTGCCTGCGTGGACACCACGACGGACGTGTCCAACTGTGGCTCGTGCGGAAACGGCTGCAGCAGCGTGGCAAACGGGATGCCGGGCTGCACCAGCAGCACCTGCGGTATCGGCTCCTGTGACCCGGGCTACGCCGACTGCGACGCCAGCGCCGTCACCGGCTGTGAGGTGAACACGGCCACCAGCACGTCCCACTGCGGGGCTTGCAACAACGCGTGCAGCGTGGCGAACGGCACGCCCTCCTGTACGTCGGGGGCATGCGGCATCGCTGCCTGCGACGCGGGCTTCGCCAACTGCGACGCCGACGCGGCCAACGGCTGCGAGAAGAGCGTCTCGGCCGACCCCGCCAACTGCGGGAGCTGCGGCAACCAGTGTGCCTCGGGCGTGTGCACCGCCGGCAGCTGTGCCGCTGCCACCTGCACGGACGGCGTGAAGAACGGCGACGAGACGGACGTGGACTGCGGCGGCGGGACGTGCGGGACGTGCGCGGCGACGAAGGTGTGCACGCTGGCGGCCGACTGCGCGTCGGGCGTGTGCACGGGGAACGTGTGCCAGGCGCCGAGCTGCTCGGACTCCGTGAAGAACGGTGGCGAGACGGACGTGGACTGCGGCGGCGGGACGTGCGGGACGTGTGCGGCGGCGAAGGTGTGCACGGTGGCGGGCGACTGCGCGTCGGGCGTGTGCACGGGGAACGTGTGCCAGGCGCCGAGCTGCTCGGACTCCGTGAAGAACGGGGACGAGACGGACATGGACTGCGGCGGCGGGACGTGCGCGGCGTGCGCCAACGTGAAGTCCTGCCTCATCAATGCCGACTGCACGTCGGGGGTGTGCACGGGGAACGTGTGCCAGGTGCCGGGCTGCTCGGACTCCGTGAGGAATGGGGCAGAGACGGACGTGGACTGCGGGGGCGGGACGTGCGGGGCGTGCGCCGCCGGCAAGTCCTGCGGCAACGACTTCGACTGCACGTCGCTGCAATGCATCAGCGGCACGTGCCAGCCGCCTGCATAGGGCGCTCTGCGCGTGGGGCAGGGCAGTGCCAGCCCCGGTCGCGGCGGTGCCCACGGGGGGAAGTCGAGCGCCGGCAGCCGAAGGCTGCCCGGCGCCCCGGTTCCTGGGGCACGCAGCCAGTGACGGGTGCTGGAGCAGGCCAGGAGTGATGCCGCCGGCCGGTGGGGCCCCTGGATGGAGGTTCCGCCGTGCGGGGGCAGCCGCAGTGTCCGCAGCGTGGAGTGAGGCCGGGCCTTTCGAGGCCAGCGACAGGGAAACAGCCGTTCTCGGCAGTGCGCAGCGACCCCGGCGGCGGCTCCCCGAGCCCCATTCCAGGCCCGTCCATGCCTTGAGCCGCTCGGTTGTGCGGAATCCGCAGGGTGTGCCCGGCTCGGCCTTCCCGTGCGGTGCCGGGGCAGCCTGCCCCTGCTCCGTCCCGCGGCATGACGCGCAGTCCCCGGCGTTCCCTGCTGGCGCGCATCCCTGCATCAGCCGTTGACGGATCCGTGCGACGACCGCACCTGCGGGTTGCGCACCAACGGGGCGAGGGGGGCGCAGTCGCGGCGGCTGCCGTGGGGGGGGCGCGGCTGATTCCACCGGCATGAAAAAAGGGCCCCGCACACTGCGCGGGGCCCCTTTCGTCCAGCTGCCGGGACGGTCTTGCGGATACCGGACGGTGCTACTTCGCCTCCAGCCCCAGCCGGGCCATGAGGAACGCGTACATGTCCGCGCTCGCCTCGATGGTCTTCGCCACCTGGTCCGACCCGCCGTGGCCGGCGTTGGCCTCGACGCGCAGCAGCGTGTCGCCCGGCGTCGTGTCCGCGGCGCGCAGGGCGGCCACGAACTTCCGCGCGTGCATGGGGTCCACCCGGTCGTCGTGGTCCGAGGCCATCATCAGGAACGGCGGGTAGGCCGTGCCCGCCACCAGCCGGTGGTACGGCGAGTAGCCGTACAGCGTCTTGAACTGCTCGGGGTCCTCGGACGAGCCGTACTCCGGGATCCAGGTCCGGCCGCTGCCGAACTGGTGGTACCGAACCATGTCCAACAGCGGCACCGCGCACACCACCGCGCCCCAGAGATCCGGCCGCTGCGTCACAGCCGCGCCCATGAGCAGCCCGCCGTTGCTCCCGCCGTTGATGGCGATCCGCCCCGGCTTCGTCCACCCGGAGGCGACCAGGTACTCACCGGCGGCGATGAAGTCGTCGAACACGTTCTGCTTGTTCGCCCCGCGCCCGGCCTGGTGCCACGCCTCGCCGTACTCGCCGCCGCCGCGCAGGTTGGCCACCGCGTAGATGCCGCCCGCCTCGAGCCACGGGACGATCTTCCCGTTGAACATGGGCGTCAGCGACACGTTGAAGCCGCCGTAGCCGTAGAGCAGCACCGGCTGGTTCCCGTCCTTCGGGAGATCCTTCCGGCGGACCAGGAACATGGGCACCTTCGTCCCGTCCTTGCTCGCGTACCGGACCTGCTCCACGGTGAAGGCGTCCGTGTCCACGGGGACCTGTACCTTCGCCCAGAGCGACGTCACGCCCGTGGACACCTCCGTGCGGTACACCTGCTTCGGCGTGGTGAAGGAGGTGAACTGGAAGTACGCCACGTCCTTGTCCGGCTCGCCCACGAGGGCCGAGGAGGTCCCCACCGTGGGCAGCGCCACCTCGCGGATGGGCTTTCCGTCCAGCTTCACCAGCCGCAGCCGGGACGCCGCGTCCTGCAGGTAGCTCAGCGCCAGTGCGCCGCCCACCACCGAGACGTCGTCCAGCGTGGCGCCGTCCGCGTCCTCGGGGACGACCTCCTTCCAGTCCTTCCGCGCGGGCTTCTTCGGGTCCACGGCGAACACCCGGCCGCGCGGTGCCCCCTCGGTCGTGAAGACGAAGAAGCGGTCCTTGAAGACGTCCACCTCGTACCGGGCCCCCTTGCCGAGCGCCAGCGGGACGAAGCCCTTGCCCTTCTTCGCGGCGAGATCCTTCACGTACAGGTCGTTCTCGTTCCAGCCGCGCATGATGGAGACGAACAGCCACCGCCCGTCCCGGGACAGCCCACCGCCGAGGAAGGTGGAGGGGTTCTTCGTTGCGGGGTGCACCACCGCGTCCTTCTCCGGCAGCTGCCCGAGCACGTGGAACCGGAGCTCCGTGTGGCCCGGCCGCTGGTCCACAGGCACCGTGCCGAGCGGCGGGATCCACTCGTAGTAGAAGCCCTTGCCGTCCGGGGTCCACGAGGGGTCCGCGTACTTGGCGCCGGGGATGACGTCCGAGAGCACCGCGCCGGTGTCCACCTCCACCACCTTGAGCGTGGCCTCGTCCGCGGCGTTGGGCTTCTCCTGGTAGACGAGCTTCCGGCCGTCGTGGCTGGGCACCCAGCGCCCGAGCGAGGTGGTCTTCCCGTCACCCCAGCCGTTGGGATCCAGCAGCACCTTCTCGGCGCCGGTCTCGCCGTCCTTCCAGTAGAGGACGGCCTTGTCCTTCCCCACCTGCTGGCGCATCCAGAACAGCCGGCCGCCGGCCTGGACCGGCGCAGACACGGCATCCACGTCCAGCAGCGTCTTCAGCCGCGCGGCGAGCGGCTCTCGGGCCGGCAGGCGGGACAGGACCGCGCGCGCGTGCGCATCCTCCGCCTTCATCCACGCCTGCACGCGCTCTTCCTGCTCGGGCTCGAGCCAACGGAAGGGATCCTTCACCTCGGCGCCGTGCAGCGTGTCCGCCGTGGCTTCCGCGGGCGCCTCCGGCAGCGCGGGCAGGGGCGGCTCGGGGGGAGGGGTGACGACGGCGGCGGGCTTCGGGGCCGCGCAGCCGAGCGAGAAAACGAGGGCAGAGGACAGGAGGAGTCTCATGGGCGCGGCAGGAGGCCACGGACCGGCTGCGCCCGCAAGTGCGTCCCGTGCGCTCAGGGAGCCGCGGCGGTGACGGGGGCGGGCCCCGCGGCCGGGGCGTCCCACCCCTCGCGCGGCGGCAGCTCCCCCGAGGCGGTGAGCGCCCGGCGGAACAGCACCGGCCCCACCAGCTCGTGCGCGGAGATGACCGCCACGAAGAGCACCTGCAGGGATGCACCCCAGCCGGGGAACTCGCGCCCCACGATGACCGCGAGCCCCAGCGTGACGCCCGCCTGGGAGATGAGCCCTGCCGGCACCCGGCGCGCCACCTCCGGCGTCAGCCCGGATGCCCCGGCCGAGACGCGGTTGGCGGCGAGGATGAGCCCGGCGCGCGCCAGGGCCACGCCGAGCGCCGCGGGCCACAGCGCCACCAGCGCGTCGAGGTGGAAGCTGGCCCCCGCCGCGGCGAAGAAGATGACCAGCACCGGGAGGCGGACGCGCTCGAGCAGGTGGTGCATGGCGGAGGCCATGTCCGGGGAGGCCGCTCGCACCACCAGCCCCGCGGTGATGCAGCTGATGAGCGCGGACAGCCCCAGCCGACTGCCCACCTCGGCGAGCACCAGGCACACCGCCGCCACCATCAGCGCGCTCTGGCGGTCCACCAGCCGCCGGTAGAGGTACACCGCGGCGCCTGCGCCCAGTCCCACCGCCACCGAGCCCACGAGCTCCCACAGCACGTGCGCGGAGGCCGCCAGCGGGTGCGCCGCGTCCCCCGCGAGCAGGTGGGCCCCGGTGGTGGCCAGCGTGAAGAGCACCACCACGCCCAGGTCTCCCACCACCACCAGCGCCAGCACGCGCGAGGCGAGCGGGCCACGTGCCCCCGTCTCGGACAGCACCGCCATCACCACCGCCGGCGAGAAGGTGCTCATGACGGCGGCTACCACCAGTGCCACCGCGGCCCGCTCGCGCCACGGCATGGACGCGGTGAGGGGGATGAAGGGACTGGCGGCGAGCGACAGCGCGAGCAGCCCCAGGAACACCACGCCGAGCAGCGTCCCGCAGTGCCGCGCCAGCGGCCGCCACGTCCGGGCGAGCGCAGGAATGTCCAATTCCATCCCCGCCCCGAACCCGATGAGCGCCACGGCCAGTCCGTTGACGAGCTGCAGCTGCTTCGTCATCTCCGGGGTGACGAGGCTCAGCACGTCCGGTCCCGCGAGCAGTCCCACGAGCAGGTGCAGCGTCAGGCGCGGCAGTCCCACGTGCTCGCCCGCCTCGCCCGCCAGCGATGCCACGATGAGCAGGAAGCCGAGCGCCATGGTGGCAAAGCGCGTGGGCGCGCCGCTCCCCACCGCACGGGCGAAGACGACGAGCGACACGGTGAGCACCAGCGCCACGGTGCGCCTCACGCCGCACCTCCCGGCGGTGCATCCGCGGGCGCGGGCGTCGGGGCCGGCGCCACCGCCCCGTTACTTCCCGGCAGCGAGGCCGCCGCCCGCGCCAGGAGCCGCGTGGTCCACAGTCCCGCCGTCTCGGACAGGAGCGAGCCCAGCACCGCCACCACCAGCACCACCTCCACCAGCGGCTCGGGCAGCTGCAGGTGGAAGTCCAGGGCCAGTCCCACGGCCACCGCGCTGGACGGAAGCAGCCCCAGCCCGAGCCCCTGCGGAACGGCGCCGGTGACCGCGCTCGCCAGCCGCCCGCCGAGGATCTTCCCCGCGGTCCGCAGCAGCAGGAAGGTGACGAGCAGGCCCGCCGTCACCCAGGTGGGGACGCGCAGCGAGGCCCCCGCGATGACGGTGAGCAGCACCGTGAGCGGCGGCTCGAGGAAGGCAAGGGAGCGGCGCAGTTCCACGCCCAGCGTCCCGGGGAGGTTGGCGAGCACCATCCCCGCCATCAGCGTGGTGGCCACGGGCGGGAGCGCGAGGTGGGCCGCGGTCCCCGCGGTGACGAGCACCACCCCGAGCAGCAGCGCCGTCCGCAGCGAGTCCTCCTCCGTCTCGGAGGCGAGCAGCCAGGCCGAGAGCCCCCCCACCGAGCCGATGGCGAACACCGCGAGCACGCGCTCGAGCGGCCCCAGCCCCTTCACCGGCGAGAACGCGGCGATGAGCACGCCCGCGGCCACCACCGCGAGCACGGTGCCGGCGTCCGCCACCTCGCCCACGTCGTTCTCCGTGCCACCGGCCTCCGCGCTCGCGGCCCGGAAGACGTGGCCGCTGGAGATGGCCGCCACGCAGCCCAGCAGCGCCGCGGCCCCCAGGGCGTCATCCGGGCCGCACGCCCCCATCTCCGTGAGCGCGTAGTACAGGGGGCCTGCCACCAGCACGAGCGTGGTGAGTGTCTCCACCGCCGCCGCCGTGCGCAGCCGCTGGTGCGCCGCCGAGATGCGCCCCGGCTCCATCCGCAGCCCGAGCAGCAGCCCCAGGACGCCGAGCCCGAGCGTCACCAGCGCATCCAGGCTCCGGACGATGTGGCGGTCCAGCAGCCCGAGCCCTGCCTCGGAGAGGACCATTCCCAGCGGGAGGAAGAGGAAGCCGCCGGCGAGCAGCTGCTCCAGGCCCAGCGCGCGGCGGAGGCGGAGCAGCCGGGCCTGCCCGCCGAGCACGGCGAGAAGTCCCACCAGCCCCAGCGCAAGGATGAGCTGGTTGGAGCGCTCCATGGTGGGTCAGCAGGCGAGGCGTGCACGCCCCGGGCTCACGCCTTGTCGGCGAGATCGTCCTTGCGAGGCTGGACGCCGGTCACCGCGGTGATGGCCCGCTCGAGCCGGCGGAAGAAGCCCACGGCGTCCAGCACCCCGTTCAGCCAGCCGGAGGTGATGCAGTAGTTCCGGTCGTAGGGGTTGGCGTGGTGCTTCGTGTGGTTCTCGCGGGTGAGGACCAGGCGGCTGCGCTGCAGGGCGGTCACCCACGCCGCCGGCTGCTCCTCGTGCGCCCACTTGTGGAACTGGTTGGTGGCGAAGACGCCCGCGCACATCATGAGCACGAAGACCATGAGGGGCGGGGTCACCTGCGTCCAGCTCCCCGGCAGCAGCAGCGCGGCCGCCAGCACGGGAGACGCCACGAGCGCCGTGTGGCCGTTGGTGGCGGCAAAGCCGTGGCGCGTGATGTCCAGCGGATCGCTGTGGTGCACGCGGAACGGGACGATGAACACCTTGCCGAGCACCGGCGTCTCCGCGGAGCCCCACGTGTCGAAGCCCCAGTGCACGAGTCCCGAGGCGAGATCTGATCCCACGTACCCGAGGAAGGCCGCCGTGAGCAGCACCCACGGCGTTCCGTGGAGCTCGATGGCCGCGCGGTACAGCAGCGCCACGGAGAGCAGCCCGAACACCCACACGGCGGCAACCTCGTGCCAGCCGGGTGTGCGGGGCCCGGTCACGGCCGGGGCGAGAGAGACGGGAGCAGGGGAGGGAGCAATGAGCTCGGGGGCGGTCAGCTGGGAAGCAGGGGTCACGGTAAACTCCGGTGCCGGGCGGACGCCCGGCTGCGGTGCCACTGTCGCACGGAGAGGAGCAGGAGCGCGAGTGCGGAGAACGGTTGGCTGCCCGCTCCGCCCTGGCACCCGCACCCCGCGTTGAGCAGTACGGGGCCTCCCACGGTGCCCCCGTCCGGCAGCCTTCCTCCGCCACCCCCGCCGCCGGCACCGCCGCCGCTTCCTCCGCCAGCTCCACCCCCGGCACCGCCGCCACTTCCGCCGCCGCCCCCGGTGCCCGCGTCCACGGGGACCGGGACACAGGATGCGCGGCCCTGCTCCACCTGGCACGTGGTGCCCTCGGCGCATCCCTCCTCGTACGTGAGCATGCCCCGCGCGTCACAGCCCACGGCGGCCCCGTAGGGGGCGCAGAAGCTGGACGGGTTGCCAGCCTCGATGCAGGCGCGGCTCGCGCAGTGGGCGTCGCCTCCCAGCGTCGTGCAGGTGGAGTCTTCGCCGCACGCATCCACGTCGATGATGTTGCCGTTGAAGCACCGCGCCAGCTCCCCGCTCGGGAGGCAGGCCATCCGGTCGTCCACCTGGCCGGCCGCTGGAATGGGACAGGCGGCCACGGGGGCCACGCAGGTCCCCGTGCCGGAGCGAACCGAGCAGACCTTGCCCGTGGGACATGCCACCTCGGTGGCCGACCCGTCCGCCTTGCAGTCCAGCTTCTTGCCGGTATTCAGCGAACAGGTGACGTGCGCGCGCGGGACGTCCGTGGGACCGGAGACGCAGAGGGACAGCACGCACCGCGCAGCCGTGGGCGCCACGCCCGCGGTGGAGCAGAAGCAGCCGAAGGCCGCGCACTCACCGGGCGGTCCGGTGAAGAGGCCGTTCTCGCAGTTCGCGATCCGGTTGCTGTCCAGGCACACCGTCGCCTTCCCGGTGGGCGGGCAGGCCGCGTAGACGCACCGGGGGTTCGGGTCCGCGATGCACGTGGCCCCGTAGGCCGCGCAGTCCCCGGTGCCGCAGTCCGCCTGGATGATCACGCTCCCGTTGCAGCGCGCCGTGCAGGTGGCGCCGCCACCTCCGCCGCCGTTGATGGCCCCCGAGGTGAAGAAGGGCGTCTGCTTGTTCGCGCCCGCGAGGTTCAGCTCCACGTGCAGGTGATTGGTGTGCGAGAGCGAGCCGGCATAGGGGCCGTAGCGGGCCCCCGGGGACTTGGAAGCGCTCCACTGTGCCTGGTCCCAGGCGATGTACTGCACCCCGATGGCCTGCGCGTTCTGGATGAGCCACGCGGCGATGGGATCTCCCTTGCTGTTGTCCGCCACGCCGGGAGACGTCTCGGAGATCATCAGGTCAACGGCGCGCCCGAGGCTGTGCACGCTCAGGTACAGCCCGGATCCGCCCGCGACCTGCCGGCAGCAGCTGCCCAGCCCGCCGGTGCTGGTGATCTGCGGGAAACGGCTCTTGAGGAAGTTCGCGAACTGCAGCGTGCCCGGGAGCCCCGAACTGCACGCGGGGTGGCTGCTGCACGAGCAGGCCCAGGGGTTGGTGCTGGTGCAATACGAACCCACGGTCGGCGAACCGTTGTACGTGACGGACTGCTGGTCGCCCGCTGCCAGCACCTGGGCCGTCGGCTGCCACTGCGAGCCGTTCCACGTGATGGCCTGCGCGGCCTCGCCGAGATCGTGACCCGAGAGAAGGGACGGCTCGAGCTCCGAGGGGCCGCATCCGCCGAGCACCAGCAGGAGCGCGCTGCACAGCTGCCAACTCGTTCTACGCATGGCGCCGGACCGTAGCAGAGCCCGAAGCCCGGCTAGAGTGCGTCCCTTTCCCGGAGAACGTCCCGTGAACACCTTTCCCAACGTGTCCCTCCGCGCGGCGCTGGCGGCCCTGCTCGCCCACGGGTGCTCGGTGGGCCCGGTCCCCTCGTCCGCGCTGGTCGAGCGGCGCGCTGCTTACGCCGCCGAGGACCCCGGCGCGCAGGACTTCCTGCTCGGGGACTTCGACGGCCTGTCCCGAGAGACGCTCGAGGGGGCGGCCGTTCCGTGGAAGCTGGCCTGCACGGGGCTCCTGCTCTTCCGAAACCCGGACGACGTGCCGTTCAACGAGGTGGGCGCCACGGCGCTGCTGCAGCGCTACGGGCTCTTCCGCCCGGCGAAGCTCGGCAACTGGCCGGAGCGGACGCCGCCTCCCGTCCCCAGGCGGCCCCTCGGCGTGGTGACGGGACGGCTCGAGCTGGGCCCCGGCTTCCACGTGGAGGTGGCCAACCTCGGCTGCGCCGCCTGCCACGCGGGACGCGGCTACGGCGCGGACGGGGCGCCCACGCAGGAGGCCTGGCTCGGGCTCCCGAATGGATCCTTCGACCTGGACGCCTGGTCCAACGACCTGCTGGGCGCGCTGCTGGAGCTGTCCCGCATGGAGACGTTGGATGTCCTTGCGGAGGTGCGCCGCGCCTTCCCGGAGCTGTCGGACGAGGAGGAGCGAGGGTTGCGCTTCGTCCTCCCCCGGCTCCGCGAGCGGCTCGAAGGGCTCGAGGACGAGGGGCGCTTCACGGGTTTGCAGCGCGCCGGACCCGGCCGGGTGGAGGCCGTTGCCGCGCTCGGGCAGAGGCTCGGCGTGCCCGCCGCTGGGAACGGCGCCCAGGCGGCTGCGTCTGCGGTGCCGCTGATCGCCGGCGGGACGCTGCGCTCCGCGCTCTGGTGGGACGGGCTGCTCGCCCCCCGGGGCAAGGAGCGTTTCGTGAAACGCATTCGCTCCGAGCAGGCTCGGGCCGGCGCGTTGGGGCCGCTCCCCGCCGCCTGCGCGGTGGCCATGATGGGCGTGGCCCCCTCCGCTGCCGCCGCCCGCCCCGAGCGCTTCACCGCCGCCTACGACGCGGTGCTGCGCGCGAAGGTGCCCGCCTTCCCGGGCCCTGTGGACGAGTCCCTGGTGGCGCGCGGCGAAGATCTCTTCCGCGGCGTCTGCGGCAGTTGCCACGGCAGCTACGACCGGTCCGTGCGCCCTGCGCGGCTCACCGAGTTCCCCAACCGAGTGGGGACGGCGGACGAGCTGGGGACGGACCCGGCACGGTGGCAGCACGCCGGCCGCGCCGAAGTCGACGCGCTCACGCGCTCCCCGCTCGGTGAACGGCTCGCCGCGAAGGCCTCCAGCGGCTACGTGGCCCCGCCGCTCTCGGGGGCCTGGGCCACCGCCCCCTACCTCCACAACGACTCGGTCCCCACCCTGGAAGCGCTGCTGGATCCGCAGCAGCGGCCGGCGACCTTCCTCGTGGGCGGCCACCGGCTGGACCTCGCGCGCGTGGGCGTGGCGCATGCCCCCGGAAACCCCGAGGCCTACCCCTCCGGCTACAAGCCCTGGAGCACCCCCGCGCTCTACGACACCACGGTGCCCGGCCAGTCCAACGCCGGCCACGAGGCCCAGGTCTCGGGGCTGTCAGCGGACCAGCGCAAGGCCCTGCTCGAGTACCTCAAGGTGCTCTGAGCCCGCGTCAAAGTCACATCTGCATACCTTGTGGTTTTCATGAATACATAAGCGATATCATGGGCTTAGACGTGGCACGCCGACTGCTCAAGCACTGGGCAGGAGGCAGCTATGAACGACAACAAC
This sequence comes from Pseudomonadota bacterium, assembly GCA_039800145.1. GTDB lineage: Bacteria > Myxococcota > Myxococcia > Myxococcales > Myxococcaceae > VGRA01. The sequence continues at coordinate 11,073 of JBDLRJ010000068.1, forward strand.
ATGTCGGTGTCGCAGCAGGGCGGTGTGTACGTCATCCGGATGGAGTCCAACGGGAAGTGCCAGGAGTACCGGTGCACCTCGCCGGTGCAGGTCCAGAACTTCATCAGCGCCATCACGGGCTGGCAGAGCCGCTAGCCCCTTCGGCAGCGGACGCGGCGCGCCGCTTGAGGGCGCGCCGCACCAGCAGTCCGAGCACCACGAGGAGCACGCTGGCCACGCCCAGCGTCATCGGGACGAAGCGGCCGGACTCGGGGCACCAGGCGGGGGCATCTCCCGCGAGCAGCCCGTTGCCGCAGTTGCCCGTGGGCCGGATTGTCCACCCCACCCAGGACCGGGACTGCTCCAGCGTGGCCTGTGCGCAGGCGCACGCGCTGTTGGAGGCGAGCCCGCGGGTGAACTCATCCACGGCCTCCTGCACCCGCACGAGCGCGGGCGTGGAGTTGGGATAGAGGTGCAGCGCGGGGACGCGTCCCTGGCGCACGACCCGGTCCACGAGGCGCTCCAGGTCCAGCTGCTGCTCCGGGTTCAGCCCCGCGAGCTGGAGCAGCTGTGGGAACTCGGCAGGCCTCGCAGCCCACGCGGACACGCCGGGAAGGTACAGCGCGCACCGACCATCCTGCGCTTCGAGCCGGATGTCCGGGTTTCCCTCCGGCATCGCGCCCCGCAGCCGGTCGCACGCCTCGGGGCGCGCGAAGTTGAGCGTCAGGACGTCCTGTTCCGTCCAACTGGACGTCACGAGCACCGACAACGCGGCGACGAGTACGCTGTGCATGGGCCCCCCCGGGCTCCGGCTTCACCAGGCGCAGCAACCTAGCCCGCCGCCCGGTGCGCTGCACGAAAGCGGACGTCCGTCAGGGATGCGGCGGGCTCAGCGCGAGCCCCGCGCCTCCAGCTGCATCCCACGTCGTGGGAGTGAGCGACTGGTGGTTCCCCCCGAGGTCCGCCGCTGAGAAGACGAGCAGCTTGCCGCTTCCATCCGCGACGAAGAGCGGCGAGGCCGGGGGATCCACGACCTGGTTCTCACGGCCCGTCGCGAGCCCGACCGGGGCAGCCCAGCCCGAGGAGAGGAAGGCACGGTTGGCCGGCGTGGGCGCGGTGGCATCCAGCGAGCTCACGTACCACTCCTGGACCCGGAGCTGTCCCATCATGACGTCCGCCGCCCAGAGGGACGCGCGGTCCTCCTCCACGGCGAGCACGGCGCCGCCGGACAACCCGGTGGGCCAGAACGGATCCACCTCCAGCTCCCCCGCGAACGTGGCCGAGGGCTGGGGCCCGGCGTTCGTCACCTTGTACCCTCGGAGGGAGGCCGGGCTGCTGCGCGCCACCCAGAGGACGTCCTTGCCGTCGGAGGCCACGGTGAAGGCGAGCGCGCTCACCGTCCCGGCGAGCAGCGCGGACTGCGGGTCCTGCAGCGTGAGACCGGCCACGGCGGCCCCGGCAGCAGGCTGGCCGACCCGGAAGATCTCGGTGCCGGCCGCGGCCCACACTGCGCCCGAGGAGTCCACGGAGAGGGCGGACACCCCTGCCGTGGGGAGCGACAGCGCGAGCGTGGGCGCCGGGGCAGGCTGGGGCACGGCCGCGGTGCCGGTGAACAGGGATGCCGCGCTGAAGGTGACGAGGGCGCCCGCGCCGGAGGCCTCGCCGCCGAAGACCAGCGTCCCGTCCGGGAGCGCCACGACCGCGGGGAAGCGCGTGCCGCTCGCGGTGAGCAACGCGGTGGAGGTTGCGCCGGCCTGCCCGAGCGCGGCGTTGGAGAAGCCGCGGAGCGAGCTGCCCGCGCCGTTCCCCACCCAGAGGTTCCCGGTGCCGCCCCGAACCGGCCAGGTGAACTGCGACTGGGCCTTCAGCCCGCCGGTCACCTGCACCTGGAACGCCACGGGGGGATCCACCAGCTCGTCCACTGCGTCCTGGCGCACGCGCTCGGTCCGCCCCGTCACCGAGTAGGTGCCCGGTGCGAGACCGGTCAGCAGCGCCGGCTGCACGGACACGGTCACCACGTCGCTGTACGACAGCCCCGGGGAGACTCCCTCCACGGTGACGCTGCTCCCCACGGGGGCGCCGGTGAACTGGAGCTGGAGCGCCCCGAGCAGGGTGCAGTTGGACGCGCACCCGTAGGCGGTGGGCGTGACGCCCGGCTCGCACTGCTCCGTGGCAGCCACGCGGATGCCGTCCCCGCAGACCGTCTCGCAGACGGACGGCTCGCCGCTGCAGCTGTACCCAAGGGTGAGCACGCAGCTCTCGCAGCCGTCCCCGGACGCGTTGTTGCCGTCGTCACAGCCCTCGCTCCCGGCGCGGCGTCCATCCCCGCACACGGTGGTGCAGGTGGACGGGCTCCCCAGGCAGGCGTATCCGGGCTCCGCGACGCAGAAGGGATCGCAGCCGTCCCCCGCGGCGGTGCCCTGGTCATCACAGCCCTCAGTGCCTGCCACCACGCCGTCCCCGCAGGTGGCGCTGCACGCCGAGGGCTCGCCCGAGCAGGTGAACCCGGTCTCCACGGTGCAGGTGGCGCTGCAGCCGTCCCCGGAGGTGGTGTTCGAGTCGTCGCACGCCTCGTCGTTCGAAGGCACCAGCGCCCCCGTGACGACGATGCCGTCTCCGCAGACCGAGGTGCAGGCGGTGCCCGTGCAGGCGAACCCGGGCTCGAGCAGGCAGGCGTCGCTGCAGCCGTCGCCACTCAGGAGGTTCTGGTCGTCGCACGTCTCGCTGCCGACGGTCCGTCCGTCGCCGCACACGGGGCGGCACCCGTCCGTGGCCGTGCAGGTGAAGCCCGGCTCGAACGCGCACGTGGCGCTGCAGCCGTCGCCTCCGCTCGTGTTGGAGTCGTCACATGCCTCGTTGTCGGAAGGGTCCACCGCGCCGGTGACGACGATCCCGTCTCCGCAGACGGAGGTGCACGTGGCCCCGGTGCACGCATAGCCGGTCTCCACCGTGCAGATGGCGCTGCAGCCATCCCCGTTGCGGACGTTCTGGTCGTCGCACCCCTCGGAGCCCACGGTCATGCCGTCGCCGCAGACCGTGAGGCACTCGCCGCCCGGAGAGCAGGTGAAGCCGGGCTGCACCGTGCAGCTGACCGTGCAGCCGTCCCCGTCCAGGAGGTTCCCGTCGTCGCAGTCCTCCGTGCCGGCCCGGAGCCCGTCTCCGCAGGTCGTGGTGCAGCCTCCGGGCGTGCAGGTGAACCCGGTCTCCACGGAGCAGGTGGGGCTGCAGCCGTCTCCCGCGGCGGAGTTGCCGTCGTCGCACGACTCCTCCGAGGGATCGAGCAGCCCGTCGCCGCAGCCTGCCGTGCCCGCGTCCACGCCTGCATCTGGGCGCGGGGTGCCGCCGTCCGGCTTCACCGTCCCGGCGTCCTGCTCGCCGGCATCCGGCTCACCCGCGTCCGTCTCGGGGTCCGGATCTTCGACGAGCACGAAGCCGCCGTCCTTCTTCGTGCCCGCGTCCGCGACCGGCTGCTGCTCCGGTTCGCACGCAGAGACGGCAGCGACGCACAGCAACAGCCAGACGCGGGCGGCAGGGGACACGGCGGCTCCTCGGTGAAGGCGTTCTTCGGACCGGGGGAGTCTACCGCGCCGCGCCCGCGGGCGGCGGGTCCCCTGCAAGGAGCGACTGCCGGAGCCGCTCGAGCCCCTCCGCCTTGGAGATGCGCGGCGCGTAGCCGAGATCCCTCCGTGCAGCGGACAGGTCGTACCAGTGCGCGGTGGCGAGCTGGTTGGCGACGAAGGCGGTGAGCGGCGGCTCTCCCGCGAGCCCCAACAGCGTCCAGGTGAACTCCAGCACGTGGCCCACGGCGGCCGCTGCGCGTGGAGAGAGCGAGCGGTCGCACGGGGGCAGCCCTGCCGCGGCGAGCATGCCGTTGATGAGCTCCCGCTGCGGCACGGGCTCGCCCTGCGCCAGGAAGTAGGCCTTCCCCGCGCACGCGGCGCCGGGCGCGAGCCGCTCGAGCGCCTGCAGGTGTCCCTCCACGGCGTTGTCGATGTACAGCCCGTCCACCTTCTTCAGCCCACCGCCGACGAGCCGGAGCCGGCCGCGGCGTGCCCGGTCGATGACCCGCGCGGTCAGCTGGGTGTCCCCCGGCCCCCAGATGAGGTGCGGCCGAAGCGCCACCGTGGAGAACTCCGGGCCGTTGGCCGCGAGCACCGCTGCCTCCGCGCGCGCCTTGGTGGCGGGGTAGGGGTGGTGGTGCTGCGTGGGCACCGGGATTGACTCGTCCGCCCCCTCGATGTCGCCCCCCGAGTGCACCACGGACGGGGTGCTCGTGTAGACGAGCTTCCGGACGCCGTGCGCGCGGCAGGCGGCGAGCACGTTCTCGGTGGCCACCACGTTGGCGTCCCAGAACTGCTGCGCGGTGCCCCACACGCCCGCGCGCGCCGCCACGTGGAAGACCGCCTCCGCGCCCGCGAAGGCGCGCTCCACCGCGGCGCGGTCCGAGAGGTCCGCCTGGACGCACTCCACTCCGAGCGCGCGCAGCCCCGGGACGTCCCGCCGCTGGACCGACCGGACCTTCGTGCCGCGCGCCGCGAGCGCTCGCACCAGCGCGCCCCCGAGAAACCCGCTGCCGCCCGTGACGAGGATCACCCGAGCCTCCCCGCGGCCCACGCGGCCAGCTTCTCGCGGCCGATCTTCGCGTTGTGCCGGATGTCCACCGGGAAGGCGGGGTGGACGAGGAACAGCTGGATGCCGGCGGTGATCTCGTGCCGCGCAGCGAGCGCGCGGAGCTCCTCGAACAGCTGCTGCTCCGGGAGGTCCATGCCCTTCTCCCGCTCCACGCACACCACCGGCTCCATCCTCCCGGCGCGCCGCACCCCCACCAGTGCCGTGCGGAACACCGCCGGGTGCGTGTTGAGCAGCTCCTCCACCTGCGCGGTGAAGAGCGTGCGCCCCTCGAGCTCCACGCGCTGCCCCTTGCGCCCGCAGAACCACAGGCGCCCGCGGTCGTCCAGGTAGCCCACGTCGCCCATGCGGTGGACCTTCCGGCCGTCCCGGCGGACCTTCGCGAGCAGCGTGGCCTCCTCGCGCTCGAAGTAGCGCTCGGTCGTGGTGGGGCCGAGCACGGTGATCTCCCCCACCTGGCCCGCGGGCAGCTCCTCCACCTCGGCCCACTCGCGCAGGGGCCCGTCGTGGATGCGGATGATGCGGACGTCGTTGGGGGACACCACGCGGCCCACGCACACGCCTGCACCCGCGTCCGTGCGCGCACGCGTCTCGGCGAGCAGTTCGCGGCTGCCCACGCTCGCCACGGGCAGGCACTCGGTGGCCCCGTACGGCGTGAAGATCTCCGCGTGCGCGGGCAGCAGCCGGTGCATGCCCTCGAGCGTCGCCACGGGCACGGGGGCACCGGCGGAGAGCACGCGCCTCACGGTGTCCGGCCAGCGCACGCCCCTGACCGCGCCGTGGCGCGCCACCGTGCCGAGCAGCGCGGGGCTGCCGAAGACGTTGGTGACGCTCCAGTCGTTCAAGAGCTCCAGCAGCATGGCCGGGTCCACGCGCGCGGGGCGCGTGAAGTCCATCTCCGGCAGCACCGCCGTCATCCCGAGCGCTGGGTCGAACAGGGCGAAGGGCGGGAAGGTGGGCAGGTCCACCTCCCCCGGCTGCATGCCGTAGGTGGCGCGCAGCATCTCCACCTGGGCCACGAAGTGGCGGTGCAGGTAGACCACGCCCTTGGCAATGCCGGTGCTGCCGCTGGTGAAGAGCACCGCGGCCACCTCGTCCGCGGCGGTGGCAGGCAGAGGCCCGGAGGACGCGGCCCCGAGCGCCTTGATCTGCCCGAGCGTGTGGCCCCCCCAGGCCCAGCGCCGTCCCACCGTCACCCGCCGCTGGACCGTCCCGCGCGCCCACCCGAGCAGCAGCTGCGCGGCGTGCGCCTCCGGGACGCCGATGAAGCCCTCGGGCCGGGCCTCCGCGAGGCAGCGCCCCAGCTGGGCGCGCCCGAGCCCGGGATCGATGAGCACGGGCACCACGCCCGCGCGCAGCATCCCGAAGGTGAGGGCGAAGAAGTCCAGCCCCGGCCGGACCATGAGCACCGCCCGCTCGCCCCGGCGGAAGCCCGCGGCCAGGAGCCCGCGAGCACAGGCGGCGCTCTCCGCCTCCAGCTGCGCGAACGTGAGGTGGGCGTAGCGCCGCTTGCCTCCCGCGCGGCCCGCCGTCACCACCACCGCGGGGCGGTCCGGCTGCAGCCCCGCCATCCGCGAGACCGCGTCCGCGATGTTGCAGGAACCGTCCGCCACGGCGACTCAGGCCTCCCGGAGGAACGAGGCCACGGCCGGCACCATCACGTCCGGCGCATCCTCGAGCACGTAGTGGCCCGCGTCTTCGAGCCGGATCACCCGCGCGCCGGGCAGCCTCCGTTTCCACTCCTCGAGGAAGTGATCGTCGAAGACGAAGTCCTGCGCGCCGAAGCCCAGGAGCACCGGCGTGTCCCGGAAGCGCGCAAGCTTCTCCGCGGTGGCCGTCACCAGGTCGTGGCCCGGCGCCCCCTGCTCGAGCGGGATGTCCTGCACGAAGCGCAGCGTGGCCACGCGGTTCGCCCAGCTGTCATAGGGGGCGAGGTAGGCCTGCTGCACCGAGTACGGCATCTCGCGCCGCGCCATGCCGAACACCGTGGCGCCCCAGGCAAAGGCGTTCAGCCCCCGCACCAGCGCCGTCCCCACCGGCGTGCGGGTGAGCGCGAGCTGCCAGGGCAGGGACCTGGTGGCCGGGAGCGGGAAGGCCGCGGTGTTGAGCAGCGCGAGCCTGCGGATGCGCGCGGCGTGGTCCACCGCCCACGCCATGCCGATCATCCCGCCCCAGTCGTGCGCCACGAGGGACAGGGGGCCGTCCGGGACCACCGCGTCCAGCAGCTTGCCGAGGTCCTCCACGCGCGCCCGCAGCGTGTACGGGTAGGCCGTCTCTGCGGGCTTGTCGCTCGGCCCCATGCCCACGTGGTCCACGGCGATGCAGCGGTGCGTGGAGGAGAGCGCCTTCACCAGCTCGCGCCAGTAGAAGGACCAGGACGGGTTGCCGTGGAGGAACACCACGGTGCCGGCCGGGGACGACGGCCCCTCGTCCAGGTAGTGCATGCGGATGCCGTCGCCCCGGTCGAACCAGCGGCCCTCGAAGGGGTACAGCGACCGCTCGACCGGCTTCACCAGATGACCTCGGCCATCATGCAGTTGAGGCCGCTGCCAATGCCCATGAGCCCCACGCGCATGCCCGGCTTGAGCCGCCCGGCCTGCTCCGCCTTGGACAGGACGATGGGCACGGAGGCCGGCCCCACGTTGCCGAACTCGGGGTAGATGGCGAGCACCTTGCCCGAGTCCAGGTCCAGCTGGTCGCACAGCATCCGCGTGTGCGTACCGCTCACCTGGTGGATGACGATCTCGTCCAGGGCCGCGGGCGTCCAGCCCAGCTTCTCCTTCGCCAGCGCCCAGGTCTGGTCCGCCAGCTCGAGGCCCGCGAACAGCAGCGTCTTGGCGTCCGTGGTCATCCGGTCCACCTGTCCCCGGCACAGGTGGTTGTGCTGGGTGGCGGCCCGCGCCACGGCGCCGGTGAAGCGGTGGCCCTTTGGGGCGAGGTCGCTCCGGCACAGGACCATGGCAGCCGCCCCGGACCCGAGCGTCAGGGTGGCAAACTGCTCGCGGAACTCCTGCTTGCTCGCGTCCGGGGACATGAGCCTCTGGATGGTCACATCCTGGATGTGCCGCGCGCTCTCACCGTTCACCACCAGCCCGTAGTCCACCTGGCCGCGCTCGATCATGTTGCCGACGAGCTCCATCGCATTCATGAACCCGAGGCAGGCGTTCCCGAGGTCGAAGTTCAGGCACTCTGCCGGCAACCCGAGGTTCCCATGGACGATGCAGGCGGTGGACGGCTCGATGTAGTCGCGGCTGACGGAGGTGCTGATGAGCACCCCCACGCGCGCGCGGTCCACCCCCGCCTCGGCGAGGGCCTTCTCGGCCGCCCACGTCGCCGCCTGGCTGGGCTGCACCCCTTCGTCCCAGTAGTGGCGGGAGATGACGCCGGAGGCGGTCTCGAGCACGTCGGGGCGTGCGTCGAAACGGGCCAGCGCCGGGGCGAGCCGGTCACAGAGTTGAGCGGACGTCACCCGGTGCGGCGCGTCGACGTGCGCCACCGAGGCAATGGAGACATGGGAGAAGCGCATGGAGCGCCGGGACCTAGTACTCCGGGGCGTCGCCTGTCCAGAAGCGACAGATGCTTGTACAAATCGTTCGGCAGCAGACAGAATGTCAGGTGCACAGTCGTCACTCGCCAGCTACTCGTGGAAATCCGATAAGGCGTATAAACTTTTCCAGTCGGACGGTTTGGAGGCAGTGGACATGGCGACGTTGTCATCTCGGGTTGCGGCCCGGATTCGTGAACTCAGGCAGGAGAAGGGCTGGTCCCAGGAGCGCCTCGCGGAGGTCGCGGGCATGAGCCGGGACGGACTGTCCCGCATCGAGCGGGGAGACCGTCCCGCGCCTCGGCTGGAGACCATTGCGTCCATCGCCGCTGCACTCGGCGTGGCGCTCCCGGACTTCCTGGATTTCAGCGACACCCCCGCGGTGACGCGCCACGAGCAGGAGCGCTTCCGAACGGTGGAGGACGCGCTCATGCGCGCAGACCCGTGGCTGGGCGAGGCGCTCGGGCGCGCCATCGAGATGGTGGTGCGCGCGCAGAACGAGGTGAACCCCCAGCCGGTGCGGGCCACCGGCCGGCAGGCCGCCCCGAAGAAGCGCCGCTAGCACCGCGTCCCCCGCACGGCCGCCGCGGTCCGCGGTCGTGCGTTTGACGGCAGGTGGATCGCTTGTTTGACTCCCGAGGCAGGGTTCTCCCGGATGACTGCCTCCTCCCCCAGGGGCCGCCCCACGAGGTGGCACGCTGTCCTCGCGGCGCTCCTCGCCGCGGCGGCTGGGTGCGGACCCGTGGCGCCGGAATCGGCTTCGTCGCCGCCGCCGGCTGCACGGCAGGTGGCCCGGGTGAACGCACCGCTCGCGTGCCCGCCGGGCGTGGCGCTCTGCAGCGGCGTGGACGCGCCCATCACCGGGTGGCTTCCAGTCAGCGGTGAGTCGCTGCTGCGGCGGGAGGCTGCCCAGACCTTCCGTGTCCCCTCTGCCGGGTGGCCCGCGCTCGTTCGCCTGGTGCTGAGGCGGGAAGCGGCGCTGGCAACGGGGGAGGATCCCTGGGTCCAGGTCGAGGTCCGCAAGACGTGGGGCGGTTGGCTCAACGACCGGGCGCTCGCGTCGGGGCGCTTCCGCGTGGCGGAGCTCCCATGCGACGACGGGGGCAGTGGTACGTGTGCCCCCGGCAACGAGGTGGCGGTCGAGATTCCCCTCCTCCCGGCGAAGGGGCCCACCTCGCTGGTTCCGGGGAGCGCCAACCGGCCCCAGGCCTACGCGCTGGTGGTGCGCCCGGAACCCAACGCGGCACTCTCCGTGTCGGTCGCGGTGCACGGGGCGGGAGACGACACGGGCAGTGCCTCGTCCGGGAGCGCTGCACGCGCGGCGGGGACGCCTCCGCGCCCCTGGCCGTTGCCCACCTGGGGCGCCGCCGAGGGGGACTTTGCCTTCACCCTGGTGCTCGAGCCGCAGCGGCTCGCCGGTTGTTCCGACGGCCTCTTGAACGGAGAGGAGACGGACGTGGACTGCGGCGGCGGGTGCGCCCCCTGCATCCGCGGCAAGCGCTGCAGCGCGGACGCGGAGTGCGCGACGGGGCTCCTCTGCATGCAGCGCCGCCCGGCGGAGCTGGCCCGGTGCCAGCCCACCGGAGGCCTGTCAGCGCCCTGCATGGCGGACGTGCAGTGCGCTTCCGGCTTCTGCGGCCGCGTGAGCGGGTTGTGCCGCGCCGCCTCCTGCAACGACGGGGTGCAGAACGGCGCCGAGACGGACGTGGACTGTGGCGGCCCGTGCGACCGCTGCGAGGTGGGCATGGCCTGCAGCGTGGGGGCCCACTGCCGCTCGGGGCTCTGCAGCGGGGGCGCGTGCGCGCCGCAGGACTGTGCGGACGGTGCGCTCGCGGACGTGGAGACGGACCTGGACTGCGGCGGGGTGTGTGGCCCCTGCGCGCTGCGCGCCCGCTGCACCGTCCACGCGGACTGCAGCTCCGGGGCGTGCGTGCGCGGGGCCTGCGCGGTGGCCAGCTGCAGGGACTCGGCGCTCGATGGCACGGAGACGGACGTGGACTGCGGCGGTGGCGGCTGCCCGGGGTGTGCCGCGGGGAAGGCCTGCACGGCGGACGGGGACTGCCTCAGCCGTTTGTGCGTCGAAGGACGCTGTACCGCCGTCTCCTGCGCAGACGGTGTGCGAAACGGGACCGAGGCGGACGTGGACTGCGGCGGAACCTGCACGGCCCGCTGCGCGGAGGGGGCCGCCTGCGCGCGCGCCACCGACTGTGCCTCGCTCGTGTGCGGGCTGGACAAGCGCTGCCAGGCGGCGAGCTGCACGGACCGCGTCCGCAACCCCGGCGAGGCGGACGTGGACTGCGGCGGGCCGTGCGCCCCCTGCGCCGCGCTGCAGCGCTGCACCCTGGACGGAGACTGCGCGTCGGGGAAGTGCGTCGGGGACCGGTGCGAGCTGGGCGCCTGCGTCAACGGCCAGCAGGACGGCACCGAGCCCGAGGTGGACTGCGGCGCAGGGTGCCGCACCCGCTGCGCAGACGGGCAGGCCTGCACCCTGGCGGCCGACTGCGCCACGGGCGTGTGCACGGGCGGCACGTGCGGGGCAGGCAGCTGCACGGACAAGCTCCGGTCCGGGGACGAGTCCGACGTGGACTGCGGGGGTGCGTGCACGCCGTGTGCGGCCACGCGCAAGTGCAACACCGGGGCGGACTGCGCCTCGCGGTCCTGCGCCGCGGGCCGCTGCGTGGCGCCCACCTGCGCGGACGGGATCCTCAACGGCACGGAGCTGGACGTGGACTGCGGCGGGAGCTGCGCGGCGTGCGGGGCCGGCGCCACCTGCCGCTCGGGAACGGACTGCAGCTCTCGCATCTGTGCGCTGGGGGCCTGCACCGCGGCCACGTCCTTCGACGGTGCGCGCAACGGCGACGAGTCCGACGTGGACTGCGGCGGCACCGCGGCGGCCCGCTGCGGCACCGGCCGGCGCTGCAGCTCGGACGCGGACTGCTACGCCAACGGCGACTGCGTGATGAACACCTGCAGCTGCCCGGCGGGCTCCTCCTGCTTCGTGGATCCCTGCCTCGTGGTCACCTGCGGCCCGGACGCCTCCTGCACCGGTGCGGGCCCCAACCCCTGCACCTGCAACGCGGGCTACGCCGGGGACGGCATCACCTGCGTGGACGTAAACGAGTGCGCCGCGGGGACGCACGGCTGCGGGCCCAACGCGGTGTGCAACAACCTGCCCGGGACGTTCGCCTGCGCCTGCGCCGGCGGCTACACCGGGGACGGCTTCACCTGCGACGACGTGGACGAGTGCGCGGCCGGCTCGCACGGCTGCGACGTGAACGCCACCTGCGCGAACACCGCCGGGAGCTACGCCTGCACGTGCAACGCGGGGTACGCCGGGGACGGACAGAGCTGCGCCGACGTGGACGAGTGCGCCGCCGGCACCGACGCGTGTGACGCCCACGCCACGTGCTCCAACACGGTGGGCGGTTATGGCTGCACCTGCCTGCCCGGCCACACCGGGGATGGCTTCACCTGCACCGACGTGGACGAGTGTGCGCTCGGCGGGCACGCGTGCGACGCGAACGCCACCTGCATCAACGACGTGGGCTCGTACGCGTGCGCCTGCAACGCGGGGTACACCGGGGACGGGCTCACGTGCCTGGACGTGGACGAGTGCGCCGCGGGGACCCACGGCTGCCACCCGTCCCTCGGGGTGTGCTCCAACCTGCCGGGCACCTGGGCCTGCAGCTGCATGGCGGGCTACGACGGCAACGGCGTCACCTGCACCGACGTGGACGAGTGCGCCGAGGGCACCGACGCCTGTGATGCCAACGCCACGTGCGTCAACCAGGTGGGGAGCTACGGCTGTACCTGCAACGCGGGCTACACCGGGACCGGCTTCTCCTGCAGCGACGTGGACGAGTGCACGGCGGGCACCTTCACGTGTGACGTCAACGCCACCTGCGTCAACACGCCGGGTGGGTACGGCTGCAGCTGCAATGCCGGCTACGCGGGCGCCGGGACCACGTGCACGGACGTGGACGAGTGCGCGCTCGGCACGGACACGTGCGACGCGAACGCCAGCTGCACCAACACCACCGGCAGCTTCAGCTGCAGCTGCAACGCGGGCTACGCGGGGACGGGGTTCACCTGCACCGACGTGGACGAGTGCGCGGCCGGGACGGACGACTGCCTGTCTCCGCCCGGCACCTGCACCAACACCCCCGGCGCCTACCTGTGCGGCTGCGGCAGTGGCTACACCGGGGACGGGGTGACTTCCTGCACCGACGTGGACGAGTGCGCGCTGGGCACGGACACCTGTGACGCGAATGCCAGCTGCACCAACACCCCCGGCAGCTACAGCTGCAGCTGCGAAGCGGGCTACGCGGGGACGGGGTACACCTGCGCGGACGTGAACGAGTGCTCGCTGGGCACGGACACGTGTGACGCGAACGCGGCCTGCACCAACACCACCGGCAGCTTCACCTGCGCGTGCAACGGTGGGTACGCGGGGGACGGCTTCACGTGCACGCTCCTGCCGCCGGCAGCCCCGGCGACGCTCACCACCACGGCCGGCTACCAGCAGGCGGCCCTGTCCTGGGGCGCGGTGCCCGGTGCAAGCACGTACAACGTCTACCGGAAGCAGGGGGCAGGGGCATACGCGCTCGTGGCGAGCAGCGTGTCGGTCACCTCACTGGTGGACGGCGGCCTCACCAACGGCGTGACCTACACGTGGGTGGTGCGCGCGGTGAACGCCGCGGGGACCGGGGATGCCTCGCCCGAGGCGAGCGCCACGCCGTTCGCGCCCACGGCCACCCTGACCTGGGCGAGCAACGGGGACGCCAACGGGATCTTCTACTGGCTCGGCAGCGCGCGCGGACTGGGGAGCTGGGCCAACCCGCTGCGGGCGGGCTACGCCAGCGGCTCTGCGTCCACCACCGCGAATGGCTGCAGCAACGCGGACAGCTCGGCCAGCTGTGACCCGGGCTGGACCACCAACCGGAACGTGGGCACCACCGCGAACAAGCCCAACGCGGACGACGTGCCCGTGTCCACCGGGACAGGCAGCCGGTCGCATGTCACGTACGATCTCGGCGCAGACCACGTCCTGGAGCTGAACCGCTACGCGCTCCGCGGACGGTGCGACAGCACCGCGAGCTACCCCCGGTACTGGACCCTCCAGGGCAGCAACGACGCCGTGACCTGGACCCAGATCGATTTCCGCGCGCCCGACACCACCATCTCGTCCCGGTGCAGCTGGGCCTCCTGGGCGGTCAGCACCACCACGAGCTACCGGTACTTCAGGGTGATCGTCCTGACGCCGCCGTACTTCAACTCGCTGAGCACGTCCGACGTCACGTAC
>JBDLRJ010000069.1:0-8827 GCA_039800145.1 Pseudomonadota bacterium
CCTCGAGGCCCACGAGCGACGGCTGCAGCGGCTCGAGCCGCGCGCCCACGTGCCCGAGCCCGAGGCGCTGCACGATCTCCTGTGGCGGCTCGGAGATCTCTCCCGCGCGGAACTCCAGGAACGCGTGGAGCTCTCGCCCGGTGAGCTGGCGTCTGCGCTGGACGCGCTGGTGACGTCCCGCCGCGCGGTGGAGGTGCGGGTGGCGGGCCAGCCGCGCTTCATCGCGGTGGAGGACGCGGAGCGCTACCGCGACGCGCTCGGCGTGGTGCCACCGCCGGGAACGCCCGCGCGCTTCGGAGAGCCCTCCGCGGATCCACTCGGCGAGCTCGTCCGCCGCTTTGCACGCACCCACGGACCGTTCCGCGCGGACGAGGTGGCCGCGAGGTTCGGCACGGGCGCAACGGCCATCGAGGGGGTGCTCGCGAGGCTGGCAGCGAGAGACGCCCTGGTGCTCGGCGCCTTCCGGCCGGGAAGCTCGGGCGTGGAGGCGTGCGACCCGGACGTGCTGCGCGCCCTGAAGCGCCAGGCGCTCTCGCGGCTGCGCAAGTCGGTGGAGCCGGTCTCTCCCGCGGCGTGGACGCGCTTCCTCGCGGAGTGGCACGCACTGCTCCGCCCGCGCGACGGCCTCGACGGCGTGCTGGACGCAGTGGAGCGGTTGCAGGGCGTTCCCCTCCCCGCCTCGGACCTGGAGGCGTTCATCCTCCCGGCACGCGTCCGGGGCTTCACGGCGGGGATGCTGGATGCGCTCTGCGTCGCGGGCGAGGTGTGCTGGCAGGGCATCTCCTCCGTGGGGGACGCGGACGGCCGCGTGGCGCTGTACCTCGTGGACCACGCGCCGCTGCTCGCCTCCCCTGCCCCACCTCTCGAGGGCCCCGTGGTGGAGCGCGTCCGGGCGGCGCTGCACCGCCGCGGTGCCCTCCGCTTCGACGAGCTGCTCCGGGAAGTCGGCGGCTTCCCGCCCGAGGTGGAGGCCGCGCTCTGGAAGCTCACCTGGAACGGCGAGGTCACCAACGACACGCTCACCCCGCTGCGCTCGAAGCTCCGCGCGAAGTCGGCCCCCGCAGGCCGGCGCCGGCGGGACGGTGCGGGCTTCACCTCCCGCCGCAGCTTCTCGCCGGGGACCGAGGGGCGCTGGTCCCTGTTCCCCGCTCCCGCGGGAGACGAAACCGCGCGGCGGACGGCACAGGCCACGCAGGTGCTCGAGCGGGACGGCGTGGTGGTGCGCGAAGCGGTGGAGGCCTTCGGCGCGCTGTACCCGGTGCTGAAGGCCCTGGAGGAGTCAGGGCGCGCGCGGCGCGGCTACTTCGTGGAGGGACTCGGCGCCGCGCAGTTCGCGTTCTCAGGGACCGAGGAGCGGCTCCGGGCGTTCCGGGATGAACCGGAGGAGGCCCCCGCGTTCCTGCTCGCGTCCACGGATCCCGCCAACCCCTGGGGCGCTGCGCTCCCGTGGCCGAAGCGCGAGCTGGCGCGGCCCATGCGCGCGGCCGGCACGTGCGTGGTGCTGCACCGGGGAGAGCTGCGGGCGTGGTTGTCCCGGAAGGGGCGTGCGCTCACGCTCTTCCTGCCCGAGGACTCGGCGCGGCGCTCGGAAGCGCTGTCCAGCGTGGCCTCGTGCCTCGCCGAGGCCGTGGACGCAGGACGGCTGCAGCCGCTGCACCTCGAGGAGATAGACGGCGAGCCGGCCTCCCACTCGCTGCTCGTCCCGGCGCTGCTGGAGGAGCGGTTCACCGCGTCGCCCTCGGGCTTCATCCGCCGCCGCGCACAGCCACCGCCCACGCCTTCGGCCTCCACTGAGTCGGGAGAGGAGGAGCCGGAGGACGGTGGAGACGGCGACGACGGGGGAGACTGGGATGCCTGAGGGGGACACGCTGCACCGCACGGCGCGCGTGCTCTCAACGGCCCTGTCCGGTCAGCGCATCCTCCGCGCGGAGGTGGACCCCGCGAGGGGCACGCCCAGCCCCGAACGGCTCGAGGGGCGCGTGGTGTCCTCCGTGGAGGCGAAGGGGAAGAACCTCCTCGTCCACCTGGACGACGGACACCTGCTGTGGAGCCACTTCCGCATGACGGGCTCGTTCCACGTCTACCGGCCCGGCGAGCCGTGGACGCGCCCGGCCCGGCAGCGCACGCTCGCCCTCCACGTCGAGCGCGCCGTCGCGGTGGGCTTCAACCTCCCGGTTCTCGAGCACCTGACCGCGCAGCAGGCGCAGCGTCACCCGCAGCTCGCGCTGCTGGGACCGGACCTGCTCTCGCCCACGTTCGACCGGGAGGCAGCCGTGGCGAGGTTCCGGGCCGAGCCGCTGCTGTCGCTCGGAGAGGCGCTGCTGGACCAGCGGCTCGCAGCCGGCGTGGGCAACGTCTACAAGTCCGAGGTGCTGCACCTGTGCGGGATGGATCCGTTCTCGACGGTGTCGGCCGCGACGGACGCGCAGCTCGCCGAGCTGCTGGGCCGCGCGCGGGCGCTCATGCTGCGAAATCTGGACGGGCGCATGCGGCGCACCGCGCACGGGCCGAGCGGGGAGCGCTACCGCGTCTACGGCCGAGAGGGGCTGCCCTGCCCCAGCTGTGACACCCCCATCGAAATGGTGCGCCAGGGGGCGGCGGGCCGTTCCACGTACTTCTGCCCCACGTGCCAGGAGACCCGCGTTCGCGGCCGGGCCCACGCGCAGCCGTACCGCCGCGGCTGCTGAAGGCAGTCCTCTCAGGGATGGGCCCGGGCGCGGCGACCGGATTCCACCTCTCGCACGTACCCGAGCAGTGCCTCGGCGCGGTGCCCGGCGGTGTGCTGGGCGAGCGCCCTCGCGCGTGCCCTCTCGGCGAGCCGCATCCGCTCCTCGGGACCGAACGCCCGCAGGAACTGGAGCGTGTCCTCGGGGCGCCCCGAGACGAGCACCTCGCTGCCGGGCTGGAAGCAGTCCTCGAGTCCCGGCCAGGGCTCCGAGATGACCGGCGTCCCACACGCGGCCGCCTCGAACAGCCGCACGGACGGCGTCCACCCGGCCGTGAACCTCTCCGCGCGCGTGGCATTCAAGGTGAAACGCTGTGAACAGTAGAAGCGCCGGTGTGCGGCCGCAGACAGGTGTTCGATGCGTGCGACGTTCCCGGGCCACGCAATCCCCTCGGGGTACCGCGCGCCCGCCACCACCATGCGGAGCCCCGGTTCCCTTCGCGCAGGCTCGAGCATGAGCCGCTCGAGCGCAGGTTGCCTGCACGCGCTGTAGGTGCCGAGGTACCCGAGGTCCCACGCCGGCTCGGAGTTCTCCGGGAAGTAAGCCTCGGGATCGAACGCGCGGTACAGCGGCCGCGCGCGCCGGGCCCCCAGCTTCCGCTCCAACCTCGCGAGCGTGGGGCCCGCGGTGCAGGAGAGGTAGAGATCGTACCGGCCCACCTGGAGCGGCGAGAGGGAGGCGCAGTTCCCACGCCCGAGCGCCCCGAGCGTGACCGGCGTGTCGAGGTCATAGAAGGCCTTCGCCCCGCACGCCTGCGAGAGCACCCAGTCGCCCACGCGGATGCCATCCGGTACGCAGCTGCCCACCACCACGAGATCTGCGCTCGCCACCGCGTCGCCGTGGCACTCGCGGAGCTCCTCGAGGCTTCCGTACAGCGCCGAGCGCCCCCACGGGAGCCGCGGGAGATCCCGGTTCGCCGCGGCCCCGGGCACGTCGCGCTCGAGGAAGAGCACCTCGTGGCCGGCGGCAACGAGCGCGCGGACGAGCCCGCGGTACGTGGTGGCGTGGCCGTTGCCCCACGACGAGGTGATGGAGCGCCCCAGGAAGACGAGCCTCACGGCGCCACCGCCTTCGCCACCGACATCCCGTCCAACCGTGCACAGAGCCCGAGCAGCTCGTCCACCCGGTGCGCGCAGGTGTGGCGCGCGTGCACCGTCCGGAGCCCGCTCTCCACGAGGGCCTCGCGCAGCCCCGGGTCCCCGAGCACGTCGCGCAGGTGGCGCTGCATCTGCCGCCGGTCGCGCGCGACGAGGAAGTCCCGGCCCGGCGTGAACAGCCCCTCCGCGTCCTCCCACGGCGCGCTCACGAGCGGGATGCCGCACGCCAACGCCTCGAAGGGCCGGATGGTGGGGATGCCCGGCAGCGCACGCGCGTAGGGCCGCCGCGGGACGTGCACCGTCACCCGGTGCCGCGCAAAGACGGCCGGGACGTCCGCGTTGGGAAGGTAGCCGCCGTAGGTAAGGCCCGAAGCCTCTACCGCGAGACGCCCCTCCTCCGGGTACCGCACCCCGTGCACGGTCCCAGAGAGCCCCAGCGCACGGGCCGGCTCGAGGAGGAACTCGTGGAGCTCCGCGGTGCGCTCGCCGTCTCCCCAGTTACCCACCCACGTGAGCTCTGCATCCGGCACGACGGAGGGGATGGGCTGGAAGCGCCGCACGTCCGCCGCCTCGTGCCACGTCCACGCGCCCGCGGCCCAGCCGCGCTCGAGGTAGAGCGAGCGGATGATCTCCCCGAACGCGAGCACCCCGTCGTAGTGGCGCAGGTCGTACCGCTGCATCTCCTCCGGCGCGGTGGCGGCGCGGTGGTGCGTGTCGTGGAAGAAGAGGAGAAACCTCCCGCCCCGCGCGCGGACCTCTCCCACGCGCCGCACCAGGTCCGGCTCGTTCCACCCGTGCACCAGCACCACGTCTGCCCCCTCGAGCACGGGGGCCAGGTCCAGCGGCGCCGGGCCGTAGACGTGCACCGGCAGCCCTGGCCAGCGGCGCGCGAACTCCCCGAGCGCGGAGGCGCCCCGCTCCTCCACCAGGTTCCGGGCACTCCAATTTCCCTCGGCCTCGAAGGCCGCCACGGAGTGGCCGCGCGCCTGCAACTCCGTCAGCACCCCCCTCAGGAAATGGGCGTTGCCGTGGTTCCAGTCCGACCGGAGTGAATGGGTGAAGACGACGAAGCGCACGCGGTGTTCCTCCCCTGGAACTCCCGGTACAGCGACGCGTACGCGGAGGCCATGCGCCCGGCGCCGAAGTGAGCGGCACGCGACGCAGCCGCTGCCGCGAGCCCAGGGCGGCGTAGAGAATCGTCCCCCAGGTCACACGGCAGCGAGGAGCGCTGTGCGGGATCCAACGGTTCGACGAACGACGAAGCCCCACCGACTCGAGCATCCCGAGGATCTTCGCCTCGTCTCCAAGCCGTCCCGTGGCCTCCACGTCCGCCTCGGGCTCCATTTCCCGCTCGAGCCGGTGGCGAGCAGAGAAGAGCTGCACGTTGCCGCACGACGCGAGTTGCTCCCACTGGGCCAGGCTCGGCAGCGGGCCGAGCTGGGCGACGCAGCCCTCCACCCCGTGCGCCGCCAGTCCCCGGCGGAGTTCCCCGGTGCAGGTGAAGACGCCCCCACCGTGTCCGCCGTCAGCAGCAGCCTCACCGCCCGTAGATCCGGTCCACCACGTCCGCCACGTGCACCAGCGCCGCCGCGTCCCGCCCGTCGAAGCTGCCGTCCGACTGGAGCTGCCGCGCGAACGCCACCGCCGCGCGTCCCCCCCAGTCGTCCGGTGGCCCCGCGAGCAGCAGCCGCTGCGTCCCGCGGAAGCGCTCCACGGTGAAGTCGTAGAACGAGCCGCCCACGTTGCGCACCGCGGCCCCGCCGCGCGTCCCGTACAGGTTCACCTGGATGACCGCGTCCTGTCCCGCGGGCAGGCGCCACGAGCAGGCGAGCCGCACCGAGGGTTCTCCCTGCTCCGAAGACACCCGGAGCTGCACCTCCGCCAGGTCCTCCACCACGCGGCGGCCCGCGAGCGGACGGCCCCTCGCGTGCAACTGCGCGTGCACCTCCTCCACGCGCGCACCGGGGAGCAGCCAGGCGAGGAGATCCAGCAGGTGCGTGCCGAGGTCCACCACGCAGCCGCCGCCCGCGAGCGCGGGATCGTCGAACCACGCCTTGTCCGGGCCGTGGGCGTTGTGGAACAGCAGCTCCACGTGCGTGAGCTCTCCCAGCTCGCCCAGCAGCACCATCTGCCGGACGGCCTCCACGCCCGCGAGGTGCCGGTAGCTGTAGTCCACCGAGAGAAGCCGGTCCGCGCGCCGGGCCGCCTCCACCGCGCTGCGCACCTCCCGCCCCGTCCGCCCAAGTGGCTTCTGGCAGAAGACGGCGAGCCCACGCTCCAGGGCCTGCTGCGCCTGTTCCGCGTGAAGCGCCGAGGGCGTGGCGATCACCACCCCCTCGATCCGTTCCGAGAGCATCGTCTCCCAGGAAACGACCTCGCAGCCCGGCGCCGCGGCCGCCGCCGCGCGGGCCGCCGCCGGGTCCGGGTCACACACGCACGCCACCGTCGCCTCGTCGCTCGCGGCAATGGCCCGCAGCCGGTGGAGGCCGATCCACCCCGCGCCCAGGAAGCCGAGCCGGGGTTTCACCGCGTCACCTCCACGAGCGTTCCGAGGATGCCCTCGGGCCGCCCGTCCCGGGGGTAGCTGGCCACGGACCGCCGTCCTCCTTCGCGCGTCCGCGCCCCGAAGGTGCGCTCACTCGCGGCATCCGGCACCGCCGCGCGCAGGGTGACGCTCACGCCACACCTCCCCGTTGCGCGGGTGCACGCTGCGCCTCGTCCTCCAACCACGCGTGCAGTACGGCGAGACCGTCCTCCACCGCCGTGCGCGGCCTCCACCCGGTGGCCTGCTGGAAGAGCCGCGTGTCGGAGACGTAGTAGCGCTGGTCTCCCACGCGCGCGGGATGCACGTCGAAGCCCGGCATCCCGTCCCGCATCCGGGACAGGTGCACCAGCAGCTCCCGGGGGCTCACCGCGCGCGCGGGCCCGCCACCCACGTTGAACGCGCGACCCTGCAGCCGGTCCATGTAGGCCCACGCCGCCTCGAGCGCGTCCACCAGGTCCTCCACGAAGAGGAGATCCCGCACCTGCTTGCCGTCCCCGTAGAGGGACAGGCGCCGCCCGGCGAGCGCCGTCGCCACGAAGTGCGCCACCCAGCCCTGGTCCTCCGTGCCGAACTGGTGCGGCCCGTAGATGCAGCCCATCCGCAGCACGCAGGCGCGCAGCCCGTAGCCCCGCGCGTAGTCCTGGACGTACTGGTCTGCAGCTCCCTTGCTGCAGCCGTGGGGCGAGTGGAACGACAGGGGCGCTTCCTCCGGTATCCCCTCCTCCCGCACCTCCTTCGTGCAGGGCTCGTAGCGGGTGGCACGCTCCTCCAGCTCCAAGCCGTCCAGCGCGCCGTAGACCTTGTGGGTGGAGGTGTAGACGAGCGCTGCCTTCGGCGAGAAGCCGCGGACGGCCTCGAGGACGTTCAGCGTCCCGCCCGCGTTCACGTCGAAGTCCGTTCGTGGATCCCTCAGCGACGTGGTGATTGCCCCCTGTGCCGCCAGGTGGAAGACCGCGTCCACGCCCTCCACCGCGCGGGCCACGAGCCCCGGGTCGCGCACGTCTCCCACCCAGGTCTCCACCCGGCTTCCGTGCGTCCGCTCGAGCCACGCGAGGTTCCGCTCCGCGCCCGCTCTCGCAAGACTGTCCAACACGCGCACCGGCCTCCCTGCTCGGCACAGGCGGTCCGCGAGGTTGGTACCGATGAAGCCCGCACCGCCCGTGATGAGCACCTGTTTCTGCACCTGGCCCCCGGCGTTCGCGCCGTGGCGTCCTGCCCCGGGGCGGCGACGAAGGTGCGTTCGCCCGGCATGCCGGCAAGCACCCGCGCGTCCCGGTGCAGCGTGCACCCGCGGACGTACCTCGCTGCCCGCGGTTCCAGTGGCCGCGGGACACCCGGCGTCCCAGTTTCCGCGCTCTTTTTCCTACGACCCGCGGGAGCCACACCACATGAGCAGAGAGACGTCGAGGGACCTGGTCGAGCAGTTGGCAATGGCCTCCAGCAACGGCCACTTCGAGCTCCGCGCGCGGCGCTCGCGCGAGGGGACGCTCACCACCCGACAAGGGCACCCGGTCTACGACAACCAGGACGTCCGCACCGTCGGTCCGCGCGGCCCCATGACGCCCGAGGACTACCAATTCCTCGAGAAGATCACCCACTTCGACCGCGAGCGGATCCCCGAGCGCGTGGTCCACGCCCGCGGCGCCGGGGCACACGGCTACTTCGAGGCCTACGGCTCGGTGGGCAATCACCCCGTGGCCCGCTTCACCCGCGCCCGGCTGCTGCAGCAGAACGGCAAGCGCACCCCGGTCTTCGTCCGCTTCTCCACCGTCATCCACGGCGGCCACTCGCCGGAGACGCTGAGGGATCCGCGCGGCTTCGCCGTGAAGTTCTACACGGAGGACGGGAACTGGGACCTCGTGGGAAACAACCTCAAGGTCTTCTTCATCCGCGATCCCCTGAAGTTCCCGGACCTGGTGCACGCCTTCAAGCCGGACCCCGTCACCCACGTCCAGGACGCACGCCGCATCTTCGACTTCGTGAGCCTCTCCCCCGAGGCCATCCACATGGTGACGCTCCTCTTCAGCCCCTGGGGCATCCCGGCGAGCTACCGGTACATGGAGGGCGCCGGCGTCAACACCTACAAGTGGATCAACGCCGACGGCGAGGCGGTGCTTGTGAAGTACCACTGGGTCCCGCGCCAGGGCGTCCTCAACCTCACCCGGGCACAGGCCGAGGCCATCCAGGCGCGCAACTTCAACCACGCCACGTTGGATCTCTACGAGGCCATCGAGCGCGGGGATCACCCCGAGTGGGAGTTCTGCGTGCAGCTCATGGAGGACGGGGATCACCCAGAACTGGACTTCGATCCGCTGGACGCCACCAAGCTCTGGCCCGAGGACCGCTTCCCGCTGCTTCCGGTGGGCCGCATGGTCCTGGACCGGAACCCGGGCGACTACTTCGCGGAGGTGGAGCAGGTCTCCTTCGGCGCCGGCGTGCTCGTGGACGGACTGGACTTC
>JBDLRJ010000070.1:0-3637 GCA_039800145.1 Pseudomonadota bacterium
GGCCAGTCGAGGGACGCGTGGGTGCCGGGCACAGGCACGTCGACGTTGAAGCGCCGGACCACGACGGGTCTGCCGTGGATCGTGTCCTCACTCCCCGGAGCAAGGCCACGGGCGAGCGGGGCAGGGGCCAGGATGAGAACAGGGAGCGCCACGAGCACCGCCGCCTTCCGCCGACTCCAGGGGACGTGGCTGTTCCGTGATCTTCCCCAGCCGCACGGCGAGGAAGAGGCTGTAGGTCAGCTCTCGCACCGGCACCTGGCGCCGACGCGCCTCGCGGCGCAGCGCGGCCGGCAGCGAGCACGATGCGCCGTCCCGCGGATCGATCAACCTCGCGTAGCCCCGCGTCGAGTAGCCGTCCACCGTCCAGCCGAAGGGCGCCAGGGCCCTGCAGAGATCTGCCGTGAGCTGGTGGTGGACTGCGCGTTCGAGCGGACAGGGTTCTGCATCCGGGGCGCTCGCCCTCCACGCTGCGCCCTCCCTCGTCCACCCGGTCTCAGCGAGGTACGCGATCTTCCGTGCGAGCGAGAGCCCTCCAACGTGTCGTTCGAGTCGCATGGCTGGTCACAGCATCCCACGGACAGGCTCGGCCGCACGGAGCGGAGCGCGACCTTCCATCGACGACTCGGCGCCATGCGACCTTCCCAACGTGTGGGTGATCACTGCAGGAGACGCTGCTACGATGCGCTTTAGAACTTCGTCAGAGGGCGCCATGTACGACTTGACCCTCTCTGAGTGGATCGATGATCGCCGCCTGGGGGAAGCGCTCGCGTTCGCGTTTGACGCGGAGCCAGCAGACGTCCTGCTGGACGCAGACCTTGGACAACCGACGCGCGAGGGGATGTGGTTGCAGTGCACGTGCAGCCGGCGCGGCGGGGAATTCCCCTTCACCGTGTCCGTGTATCCGCAGGGACAGCCCAATCGCCCGCGCCCCACCGAAGCCGTGGTTGCCGAGCGGCTCCATGCCCGCCTGCGCGTGCGTGTTCTCATCCCCGACGCCACGCCCAATCCGTTTCGTTGGATGCTCGTGGACGCCGCAGGTGCCCGGCCCGTGGACGTCGACGTTGAAGCGATGGACCGAGACGAGTTTGTCATTGATCGTGTACTCACTTCCCGGCGAGAGGGCACGGGCGATTGGGTCACTGGGGCAGGATGAGAACAGAGAGCGCCACACGCACCGCCGCATTCCGTCGCATCCAGGGCACGTGGCTCTTCCGGGACCTCCCGGAGGAGGCGCTGGCCTCCATCTCGGACGACGCTCGCGAGCGCCTCCTCGAGCCCGGGGCGGTCCTCATCCGAGAGGGCGCCGCGGGGGACGCGCTCTACGTGGTTCTCGACGGAACCCTCACCGTGACGCAGCGTCGCGGGGACGGGGAGCACGTCCTCGGTGAGGTCCGCCGTGGCGAGCACGTGGGCGAGCTCGCGCTGCTGGACGGTGCCCCGCGCACCGCCACCGTCACCGCGGCCACGCCGGTCCGGGTACTGGAGGTCACCCGCTCGAGCTTTGAGCGCTGCCTCCTCCAGCACGAGGCCGCGAAGACGACCCTCGCCTGGCTCGTGGAAGACCGCCGTGCCCGGGCCGGGCTGCGGCGCCTGCGCCCTGTCGCGGGAGACATCCAGCGCCTCCTCGCTGGCCTGCTCCCCGAGGTCCCCCCGGACCTCCTGGGCGCGCTCGCGGACGAGGTCGAGTGGTGGGTGCTGCCGCGCGGGGCCATGCTGTTCCGGCAGGGCGAGGCGGGCCACTCGGTCTCCTTCGTCGTCTCCGGCTCGCTGGAGGTGTTCGCCCAGCGCGAAGACGGACAGGAGGTCCGCCTCGGCACGGTGGAGCCCGGCGAGCCGGTGGGGGAAATGGCGCTGCTCGTCAACGAGCCGCGGATGGCCTCGGCCCGCGCGCTCGAGGAGACGGAGCTGGTTCGCCTGGCGCGCGGCGGGTTCGACCGGCTCGTGTCCGCTCACCCCGCCACGCTCGCGCTCTTCGCCCGCACCATGGCCCAGCGCCTGTCCCACGCGGCGCGCGCGCGCAACGCCGTGGCCCAGCTGCGTGCCGCGCGCACCGTGACGCCCGAGGAGTGCGCGGACGCCGTGTCCATGCCGGACCCGGTGCTGCTCAACCTCACCCTCACCCAGCTGTACCACCGCATCTCGGTGGACCTGACGCTGCTGCTCGGCGCCCAGGATGCCAACTGGTTCTGCTTTGGGTGCCGCGCGTCCAAGACCGCGGGCGCCGCCATCCGCCTGGAGGAAATTCCCTTCCGCGGCCTGCTGCAGCGCACCCCGCTCTGGGCGCCGCTGCTCCAGGCGCTCTCCGTTGCCCGCCGAGCCTCCCTCCTGCAACTGGTGGACGACACGCTCCTCACCGTCGCGGACCGCGTGGCCCGCGGCAACCGCTTCATCTTCGAGGACATCGGCCCGCCGTTCGTCCGCTTCGTGTCTGCCTTTGCGCGGGACACTGAATACGACCGGCCGAAGCTCGAGCGCTTCCTCGCCACTTTCCGCCCCGGGCCCCCCGCGCGGGACGGGCAGGATCTCCTCCGCGGCGCCTGCACCGCATGGTACGAGGCTGCGTTCGAGCGCTCGGCCCGGCGCCGCAGCCAGCTCATCCTGCTCGGGAGCATGAAGATTGGCTTGCACGAGCAGACGCGCGTGGATCCCATCCTCGACGACGCGCTCGATGCCCCGCTCGAAGTCCTCTTTGACCGGCTCGGTGCCCTCCTGCCACGCCCTCTGCGCGGCGCCGGGAGGCTGGCCCGCCCGCTCGTCCAGCGGCGGCTGCGACGGTTCATGACGCGCAGGCTCCTGCAGTTCCGCCTGCCGGACGCTGCGCTGGAACTCGGCGCGGCGGTGCCCGCGTGGCGTCCCGGCCAGGCCTTCCCGCAGGGACTCGAGACGCTGGAGTTGCCGGAGCTGCGCGCGCTGTACGAGCGGCTCACCGCCGGCCGCAGCAGCGCGGCGGACGACTGGACGGAGCTGGATGACCGCATGCGCTACATCAGCACGCTCTTCCGGACGCGCCAGAAGTCGCTGCAGCTCTTCGAGCCGCCCTACCTGGACCTGCAGCTCGCGGACATCGCCGCGCGCCGTGTGCCGGGCGGCGCGCTCTGAAGGGAGGGGGCAGAGCTGCCAAGGGAGGTCGGATCCTGGGGCGCGAAAGCGGCGGAGAGCCCCTCCAGCTCATCGGTGTTGACGAAGTCGCACCCCGCGTCGCGGGCCTCGAGCCAGAACTCGGACATGTCAGGGTTGGCGTAGAGCCGCAGCGCCCGTCCCTTGTCGTGGACGCCGCTCACCAGTGTGAGCCGGAGGGGCGTCGTCTCACGTTTCAACTGGTCCGAAATTCTCCGGGCAGGTCACACCCGCTGCGGCGTCTCGTCCGCCTGATCGTATTCCTCCAGCCGGAAGACGTCCAACAGCCGCCGGTACAGCGGCGTGCTGTCCAGGCACTTGGACACCGCCACGTGCGCCATGAGGCCGGGGCCGTACTGCCCGCCCTCCACCGCCTTTGGCGCAGGGGCCATCATCACGCACTCGCCGCACCGGCACGCCAGTGTCTCCTGCACGTGCACCTGCTTCTCCAGGTGCGCCGGTACGTACTCGTACACCACCGTCCGCTTGCCCTCGCCCAACGCGCGAAAGTCCGTCCCGC
>JBDLRJ010000071.1:0-3536 GCA_039800145.1 Pseudomonadota bacterium
GCGCCAACGTGTTCGGCGTGGGGGACACGCCGGTCAACGCGCTGCCGCCGCACGTGAAGCAGTACCTCGCGGACTACCTGCAGGTGCCGCGCATCATGGACGAGGCGGACGTGGTGGAGCGTGTGGCGGCGTGGCTGCGCGGCCGCAGCGTGGACCGCATCCTCTCCAACTGGGAGCCGCTGGTGCTGCTCGCCGCGCGGCTGCGCGAGCGCTTCGGCATTCCCGGCATGAGCTACGACCAGGTGCTCGGCTTCCGCGACAAGCAGCTCATGAAGGAGCGCGTGAAGGCGGCGGGGCTGCGTGTGCCGCACTCGTTCCGCGTGCGGAGCGAGAAGGAGATTCGCGACGCCGCCGAGAAGCTGGGTTACCCGCTCATCCTCAAGCCCATTGCCGGGGCGGGCAGCGCGGACACGTACAAGGTGCGGTCCAAGAAGGAGTTGGAAGCCATCCTCCCGCAGATGCGCCACGTGCAGGAGGCCTCCTGCGAGGAGTTCATCGAGGGGGAGGAGTTCACCTACGACACCATCAGCGTGGGCGGCGTGCCGGTGTACGAGAACGTGGCGCAGTACCTGCCCAAGCCCATCATCGCGCGCAGCGAGCAGTGGATTTCGCCGGTCATCATCACGGTGAGGGACTTGTCCGCGCCGCGCTTCCAGAAGGGGATGCAGCTGGGGCGCGGCGTGCTCAAGGCGCTCGGGATGGGAGACGGCTTCACGCACATGGAGTGGTACCTCACGCCGAAGGGCGAGGTGGTGTTCGGGGAGATCGGCTGCAGGCCCGGCGGGGCGCACCTGGTGGACCAGATGAACTGGACGTCCGACGTGGACCTGTTCCGCGAGTGGGCGCGGGTGGTGTGCTGGCACGCCTTCAAGGCGAAGGTGCCGCGCAAGTACAACAGCGGCATCGTCTTCAAGCGGGCGCTGGGGGAGGGGCGCATCACCGCCATCACCGGCCTGCGGGACTACATGAAGCGGTACGGCAAGTGGGTGACGGGCGAGACGCTGCTGAGGCCCGGCGCGCACCGGCGCAACTGGAAGCAGACGCTGGTGTCGGACGGGTACATCGCCGTGCGCCACCCGGACTGGGACACGGCGTACGAGATGTCCTTCGCCGCGGCGACGGACGTGACGCTGTACGCGGGGGGCTGACGGGCCCGGCTGCTAGTTGCCGGCCTTCTGCTGGGCGAGGTGCAGCTCCAGCAGCTCGCCGGCGATGCGCAGGAAGTTGTCCTCGGTCAGCACCCCCACGAGCTCCCCGTCGTCCACGACGGGGAGGCAGCCCACCTTGTGCTGCCGCATGAGCGCAATGGCGTCCAGGCTCGTGGTTCGCGGGGTGACGGAGAGGACCTGCTTCTTCATCACCTCTTCCACGGTGACGTCCTTGCCCTCGCGGCCGTCCTTCACGAAGCGCAGCATGGCGCGCTGGGAGACCAGGCCGTGGAGCTTGTGGGCTCGGTCCTCCACCAGGACGTAGCGGATCTTGTCCCAGTTCATCAGGTTGACGACCAGCTCCACCGCGTCGTCCGGGTGCACGGTGACGAGGTCCGTCGTCATCACCTGCTCCACGTGCATGTACGGGTGGCGCGCAGACGACGGCGCCTCGTCCAGCCGCGCCGGGGCCCATTCTGCCACCGGCAGGTGCGTGGCCTGGCGCGCGAGCGTGGCGGCCACGAGCGCCTGCTGCCGGTCACCCGGCGTGGCGGTGCTCTCCTTCATCCCGTGCAGTGACTGCAGGAGCCAGCGGCTCCCGGAGCGGCCCGTGCGGACGCGCTGCTCGAGGATGCCGAGGTACCGGCGGATGTCCGCCTCCTGGATGCCGTGGCGCCGCAGGCCGGACTCGGCCACGGGGAGGAGCTTGTCCAGCACCAGCCGCGGCGCGGACATCTCCTCGCCGTCCAGCCAGTGGAAGCTCGCGCCCAGGCCCTCGCGCGCCGCGGCGAAGAAGTTCCCGCGCGCGTGGTCGAAGTCCAGGTGCCGGGTGATGTCCTCGTGCGTCCGGGCGAACTCCACCATGAGGCCGCACCAGAAGGCGGCGTTGGCCACCTGGTCCGCCACCGAGGGGCCCGCGGGCATCACGCGGTTCTCGATGCGGAGGTGCGGCTTGCCGTCCATGATGCCGTAGCAGGCGCGGTTCCACCGGTAGACGGTGCCGTTGTGCAGCCGCAGCGCCTTGAGCTGGGGGGCCTCGCCCGCGGCGACCACGGCCTCGGGATCTTCGTCGAACTCGGTGTTCACCAGCGTCCGGTGGCGGGCAATGTCCTCGCGGAAAATCTCCGTGATGGAGTCCTTCACGTACCGCGTCCCGAAGCCCACGCGCGGGGAGGCGTCCCGGCGGTGGAGCGTCTCACTGCGGGTGTCCACGGACTGCTGGAACAGCGCAATGCGCGTCTCGGCCCACAGCCGCTTGCCGAACAGCAGCGGCGAGTTGGTGGCCACGGACAGCAGCGGCCCGGCCAGCGCCTGCGCCAGGTTGTACTGGCGTGCGAACTGGTCCGCGTCCACCTGCAGGTGGACCTGGAAGGAGGAGTTGCAGGCCTCCACCATCACCGAGTCGTGGGCGAAGACGAGCTCGTCCATGCCCTTGATGGAGATCTCGAAGTCGGACCCGCGCAGCTGGTGGACGGCCTTGCTGAGCGCCAGGTAGCGCGGGCTCGGGACCATGTTGTCCAGGCCGAGGTGCGCCTTGCGGATGGTGGGCAGGATGCCCATGAGCGCCGCGTGGAAGCCGAGCTGCTCTGCCGCCACGCGCGTCTTGTCCACGAGCGACTGGAGCTGCTTCTCCATGCGGGAGAAGCCGTCGCCCGCGAGCAGCTGGGGATCTCCATTGACCTCCAGCTGGAACAGCCCCAGCTCGGTGGTGAAGTGGGGATCCTTCAGCGCCTCCAGCATCTTCAGCGCCGCGGGGGCGGGCTGGTAGGCGCCGTCCGTCAGGAACATCTCCAGCTCGGAGCCCACGCGGCGGACGCCCTTCTCGAAGCGGTCCTCCGCGAGCATGCGCTCCAGGGCGCGCAAGTCCGCGAGCATGGCGCGGACGAAGTCCCGGCGGTTCTTGCCGCTGTGCTCCGTCGTCTCGACCTGCTTGTGTTCCCGCGTGTCGGCCACGTGCGCTCCAGGGGGGCAGCTCAGCCGCCCAGCAGTTCCGTCAGGTACTTCGGCAGCATGTCACGCCAGGTCATCCAGTCGTGAGGTGTCTGCTTGCCCCAGCTGTCCACGCGGTTGGGAATGCGTTGGCCGCCGAGCGCGCGGG
Organism: Pseudomonadota bacterium; assembly: GCA_039800145.1. Taxonomy (GTDB): domain Bacteria; phylum Myxococcota; class Myxococcia; order Myxococcales; family Myxococcaceae; genus VGRA01. The sequence continues at coordinate 3,247 of JBDLRJ010000071.1, forward strand.
CCAGGGCCCAGGACTCGGAGATGTCCTCCGCCTTACCTTCGCCGGAAGGCAGCAGGACGCGGCGGGTGCGCAGCTTGTCCAGGTGCGGCCCGGACAGCGTGTGCACGAACGCGAGCGGGGAGGAGACGAAGTAGTCGTTCGTGAAGTGGTCCGTCTTGAAGAAGCGGCGCAGGTCGTACGTGCCGGACATGGCCACCGCGTCCCGGAACACGTCCGGGAAGCGGCACACCATGGCAGACGCGTGGAACGCGCCGATGGAGGCCCCCGCGGCAATCACCTCCGCGTCTGGA
>JBDLRJ010000072.1:0-18038 GCA_039800145.1 Pseudomonadota bacterium
CGCGTGGGGCTGCACCTCAACCGCGGCGGGCTCGCGGACTACTTCACCTCCCCCTGGTCCAACGACGAGGCGGCGGTGAAGGCCCTGCTCGTGGAGGTGGGCGCGCCGCCGGAGCTCGCGCGCGTGCTGGACCAGGCGCGCGCCGCGTTCGGTCCCACGGTGCCTGCCAGTCCCGAGGAGCGCGCCGCCATCCTCCAGGCGCTCGGCAAGAAGGGGGAGGATCCCTTCGCCGCGCTGGACGTGCCGCTGCGGGAGCTCCTCTACGGCTACGCGGACGCGGTGGCCGTGTGGGCCCGCGCCCACGCCGAGCAGCTGTCACCGTCCGCGAACAAGCGCTGAGCGGCAGGCTGCTTCAGGGAGACTGCGTCACCGCCACGCCCGCCGGGCAGCCCACGCCCGTGCCGCCCAGCCCGCAGTACCCGTCCGGGTTCTTCTGCAGGTACTGCTGGTGGTAGTCCTCCGCGTAATAGAACGGACTTGCAGGGAGGATTTCCGTGGTGATGGCGGGGAACCCGGCGGCCGAGAGCGCGCGGCCGTAGGCCCCCTTCGAGGCCTCCGCCGCCTGCTGCTGCGCCGCCGAGAAGGTGTAGATGCCGGAGCGGTACTGCGTCCCCACGTCGTTGCCCTGGCGCATCCCCTGGGTGGGATCGTGGCTCTCCCAGAAGACCTGCAGCAGCTGCCCGTACGTCACCTTCGCCGGGTCGAAGACCACGCGCACCACCTCGTTGTGGCCCGTGCGCCCGCTGCACACCTCGCGGTAGGTGGGGTTGGGCGTGGGCCCGGCCGAGTAGCCCACCTGCGTGGAGTACACGCCCGGCACCTTCCAGAAACGCTTCTCCGCGCCCCAGAAACAGCCGAGCCCGAACAGCGCCTGCTCGAGTCCCGCCGGGAACGGCGCCGTGGTCCGCGTCCCCAGCACCGCGTGCGTGGGAGAGACCTCCAGCGGCTCGGGGCGGCCGGGCAGCGCCTCGGCAGGGGAGGGCAGCTTCAGCGTGTCGTGGGAGAAGGGCCACATGGACCGGGAGGTAACGGCGCCCCTGCGCCGCCTGCAACCGGTGTTAAGCACGGCCCTGCCATGCGCTCGCTCCTGCTCCGACTCGCCGTCAACGCCGCCGCGCTCCTCGCCGCGGACTTCCTCATCGACGGGGTGCACCTCAACGGTGGACCGCTGACCGCGCTGTGGGTGGCGGTGCTGCTGGGCGTGGTGAACGCGCTGGTGCGCCCCCTGGTGCTGCTGCTCTCGCTGCCCGCGGTGCTCGTTACGCTGGGGCTGTTCGCGTGGGTGGTGAACGCGGCCATGCTCGGGCTCACCGCGGCGTTCACGGACGGGCTGGACGTGAGCGGGGCCTGGTCCGCGCTCGGCGGGAGCCTCGTCATCGCGGGCGTCAACGCGCTGCTCGGCCGCTACGTGGACGGCGCGCCGCGGCGTGGGTGAGGCCCCCGCTCAGGGATCCTGGCAGACGACGGAACTGCCCGAGGCCACCAGCTTCTTCGGGTGGACGCACCCGGGCATGGAAGGGCCCGAGGGCTGCTGCGCGTAGGCGCAGCACCAGCGCCACTCGCCCTGGGGCGCGGCCGGCTGGACGCCGCACGGCATCTCGTTGCCCTCGTTGCACGCCCCCTCGATGGCCTCCTTGAACGCAGGGGCGACGTTGACGGCCACCCACGAGGAGACCCGCAGCACGCAGCCCTCCACGAGGCCGCCGTTGGGCGGCAGCGTGAGCTGGGTCACGTAGGGGTGGTTCCAGGGGTTCCGGATGGTGGGCGGGGCGGCGGGGTTGGCCGGGTCCGGGGCGCTGCGGGGGAGGGCCCCGGTGTTGATGAGCTCCAGCAGCGGCTCCTGGCCCTGGACGCAGGCGCTGTTGGGGACCTGTCCCGGCCAGCGCATGGGCGCTCCGAGGCCCGTGGGGTTCAGGTAGAACCACCGCCCCGCCTCGAGCACGAGCTTCGCCTCGTCTGCGGCCCGCGCCGCCATCCGTCCGCGGGCTGCCTCGAGCACGCTGGGCAGCAGGGCCGCGGAGAGCACCGTGATGACGCCGATGACGATGCCCAGCTCCAGCAGCGTGAAGCCCCGGGCGGATGCGCGGTTCAGTCGCATGTGAGCCTCTCCATCCCGCCCACCACCTTGCGGGCGAGTGCCCGCGGGGACGGGCATCCGCTGATGACCCCCACCCCCGGCTTGGGAACGAAGCTGCAGCACCGGACGTAGCCCGCGCGCGGCGTGGGCAGCGCCGGCCACACCGGCCCCACCACGTCACAGAACGTCGGCGTGCCGGGCTCGTTGCAGCCGCTCTGCGGGACGCTGTTCTTGAACCCCGCGACCAGCTCCGCCGGGACCTCCGTCGTCACCTGGAGCATGCACCCCGTGCCGGTCAGGGAGGCCGGGCGCAGCGAGATGGAGTACTCGCGCTCGAAGGGGTGCACCGGCCGGGAGGGCAGCAGCCCCTGCTTCACGAGAAGATCCAGCGCGTCGTTCACCTGCCCCGTGGCGGGGTTGTTGGCGAGCCGGCACGCCACGTTCGTGGGGAGCCCGGACCCGGAGCTGTTCTGCCCCGGCCAGGTGTTGGGCGGCACGCCCACCATGGAGCTGGTCCGCACGAAGTACGAACGCGAGGCCTGGTGGATGGCGAGCACGTGCTCGCCCACGCGCTCGGCCATCCGCGTCCGGGAAGACTCGATGAAGTCCGGCAGGATGGCCGCCGCGAGGATGGCCGAGACGGCGAGCACCACCCCGAGCTCCAGGAGGGTGAAGCCGCGGGTGCCGCGCGCGTCCGCGCTCAGTTCGTGCATCGGACGCTCCCGGACACGGGGTCGAAACGGAGGACCTGGTGCCTGGACCCGGCCCCGGCCGTCTGGCACCCCTCGGCCAGCAGCATCCCCGGGCGCACGGCCCCGGAGCAGCAGCGGGAGTAGCCGGCCGTCACGGAGGCGGGGCCGCAGATGGGATCGTTGCAGATGGCCTGCGGCAGCATCCCGCGGAGCTTGTCCGCCACCGGGGTGGGCAGCTCGGTGCTGACCATGAACATGCAGCCCATGGACGCCTTCCCCGCCGTGCCCACGTGGTTGTACTCGCGGACGGTGTAGTCCTTCCCCCACGGGTTCACCGGCTGGCCCTGCACGAGGAAGCCGTTGGCCTTGAGGTTCTGGAACGCGGTGCTGCTGTCGATGGGCGAGCAGCCCGTGTCCCCGCCGCTGCTCTGCCCCGGCCAGGTGTCCTTGCCGATGCCCAGCGAACTGTCGGTGATGCCGTTGGTCTGGCTGCGGTACCAGCGCGCGGCGTCGTGGATGTACGAGATGTCCAGGGCGGTCCGCTCCACCTGCTGGTCCCGCGAGGCCTCCACGAGGTCCGGCAGCACCACCGCCGCGAGGATGGCCGCCACCGCGAGCGCGACCCCCAGCTCCACCAGCGTGAAGCCGCGCGGACTGCCCCGGTGCGAGGTCGGTCGGGTCATCACTTGAGGGAGGTCCGGAACGCCTCGTGGGCGTAGGAGGTGGTCAGCTTCCGCGACTCGGTGGGGATGAGCGCCGTGGAGAGCGTCCGGCAGGCGAAGTCCGCCGGGCACGGCGAGAGGCACACGGCCCCCATGGCCCGGAACTCCGAGTAGTCGTCCGCGTCCAGCTTCGGGATGCAGGTCTGCACCTCCACCCGGCGGCCGTTGGCGCACACCCGGTAGGGCTGCTTGTAGGCGTTGAGCAGCGGCCCGGGCTGGGTGGCGTTCAGCGCCGCCTTGATGTCGAAGACGTCCGAGGGGGCCTGTCCCACCACGAAGCAGGGGGAGTCGTCCCCGCCCGAGAAGGGGGCGGCGAGGTTGATGCTGTTGGTCAGGAGGGTCCCGGAGCCGGTCGGGTAGAGCGTGTACTGGACCGGCTTGGTGTTGTAGTTCGGGGCCAGCTTGCGGAAGAGCGTGGCCTGCCCCGCCTTGAGCACGCTCGCCATCTCCGTGGCGGTGCGCTGGGCGGAGGCCGCGCGCAGGTACGCCGAGCCACCCACCGACAGGCCGGCGGTCAACACCGAGATGATGGCGATCACGATGCCCAGCTCCAACAGCGTGAACCCGCGCCTCACCGCGAGATGACGTTCAGGAAGAGGGTGCCGTTCAGTCCGCATCCGTTCGGCTCGCACTTTGCGTAGAGGGAGTTGCCCTGGAACTGCTTCACCATGTCTTCGCACGTCTCGGGGTCCGGCATCTCGAGGCACACCCGCATGCACGTGAAGTCGCTGCACTTGGCGGCCAGCGCGGAGGAGGCGCCGTTGTCCGGCACGATGGCCACGCCGGACTCCTTGGCGCTGCCCTGGTTCTTCCAGGGGGTGCGCACGTTCTCCGGCACGAGCCCCGAGCCGCGCAGCGACTGCAGGCTGAGCGCCGGCGGGTTTCCCTGTCCCGGCGTTCCGAAGCCCAGCCCCCGGAAGTGGCGCTTGGAGTGATCCCGCCCCGCGGTCCGCAGCGTCTGGACCAGGTCCCCCGCCGTCTTCAGCTTGGCCGCGTTGAGGTAGCCGCGGGACACGAGCACCACGCTCGTCAACACGGCGATGACGCCGAGGGTGATGCCGAGTTCCACGAGGCTGAAGCCACGTTCGTCTGCGAGCGGGCGGCTGGGAGGGCGCATGGCGGAGGTGGACTCTACACCGGGGACTGGCGAGCCCGCCACGGACCGGCATAGGATGACCCCGGTTTTCACGCGGTACCCCACGTCGTTCCCTCCCCGGAGACTGTCAATGTCCGTTCGTCCGTACCGTTCGTCCCGCGCCTCGGAGCGCGGCTTCAGCCTCATCGAGCTCGGAATCGTGATCGCCGTCATCGCGGTGCTCGCGTCCGTGGTCATCGTGGGCCGCGGCTTCATCAACTCCTCGCGCACCGGCAAGGCGGCCGAGGCGCTCTCCACCATCCGCAAGGCGGGTGCGGTCTACACCTCCAGCATGCGCGCCGACTCGGTCGACAACGAGATCGCCGCCCTGCAGGCGCGCGACCTGATGCCCAAGCTCCCCACGGACCCCGCCGGCAGCTGGACCATGACCGGCACCGGGGCCACCGCCTTCCGCGCCACGAGCGTCCGCTTCGTGCAGGTGGGCAACGGCTGGGGCGCGGCCATCAACGTGACCGCACCGGACACCATCATGGCCGAGGACCTCATCAAGCTGGTGTCCGCGGACCCGGCCTTCCACACCACCGGCCCGTTCGGCGCGGGCGGCGTGACCTGCACCGCCGGCCCGCCGTCCAAGCCGCAGAACCAGGCCGTGACCGTCTGTTTCAAGCTGTAACCGGGCAGTACCCGAGAGGGAGGCGAAGGTCGCCTCCCTCTCTTTCGTTGAACCGCGGTGAGCGTCACCGGAGGCCCCATGAAGCGCATTCGCAGTGCGTGGTTGCTGCCCCTGTTCTTGGCCCTCGGGTCCTGCACAAGCACCACCACGCCTCCGGACGGGGGAACCTCCCAGAAGTGCGTCCAGGAGAACTGCCTCCCGGGCCAGGTGTGCGGCGCGATCGGCTGCCGCAACTGCCGCAGCGACAAGGAGTGTGGCGAAGGCTCACTCTGCTGCGCCGGCAAGTGCGCCGCGGGGGACTGCTGCACGAGCGCGGACTGCTCGGACGGCAAGACGTGTAAGTCCGGGACCTGCTCCGTCTGCAGCCTGGACTCGGACTGCGGCAAGGACCAGAAGTGCTGCTCCGGTGCCTGCACCGGCGGGACCTGCTGCGACTCTCCCCAGAACAAGGAGTGCGGCGGCAAGCCGTGCGTGGACGGCCAGTGCGGGGCCTGCTCGGAGAACTCGGACTGCGGCGTGGGGGCGGTGTGCTGCGGCGGCGCCTGCTACGCCGGTGACTGCTGCAGCGACCAGGCGTGCGGCCCCGGCGGCTCGTGCCAGGACTTCAGCTGCAAGGCGTGCAGCGTGGACGGCGACTGCGGTGCGGGCGCGCTGTGCTGCGGCGGCCGCTGCAAGCCGGGGGCAACGTGCTGCGCCGGCAGCGACACCTGCGGCGCCGACAAGGCCTGCATCCTCGGCCAGTGCCGCGCCTGCACCTCGTCCGGCGAGTGCGGGTCCGGCGAGGTCTGCTGCGGCGGCGCCTGCAAGGCGGGCACCTGCTGCGGCAACGCGGACTGTCCCCAGGGCGAGTCGTGCATCGCCGGTGCGTGCGTGGGCTGCGGGGCGGACTCGGACTGCGGCAACGGAGAGAAGTGCTGCGCGGGGCGCTGCAGCGCCGGCGAGTGCTGCACCTCGAGCGACTGTGGCCAGTCCGGCGCCATCTGCTCCAACTACGCCTGCGTCAACTGCGCCTCGGACGGCGACTGCGTGGGCGGCAAGTGCTGCAACGGCCAGTGCCAGGCCGGGGCCGCCTGCTGCAGCTCCACGGACTGCCCCAACGGGGCCACCTGCCAGGGCGGCGTGTGCGGGGCCTGCACCACCAACGCGGACTGCGGCAGCGGCTCGGTGTGCTGCGGCGGCGCGTGCCGCGGCGGCACCTGCTGCGAGAACGCGGACTGCCCCGGCCCCAACGCCGTCTGCGCCAACAACCAGTGCGCCCAGTGCTCCACCGACGCCCAGTGCGGGGCCGGGAAGGTGTGCTGCGAGGGGCTCTGCAAGGCGGGCACCTGCTGCGTGGCCTCGGACTGCAACGGCGGCGCGCAGGTCTGCAAGAACAACGCGTGCGCAGCGTGCACCTCCAACGCCGAGTGCGGCGCCAACAGCGTCTGCTGCGGCGGGGTGTGCAAGCTCGGCGAGTGCTGCACCAACGCCCAGTGCGGGACCAACGGCACCTGCACCAACAACAGCTGCACCACCTGCCGCTCGGACTCCGAGTGCGCCGCGGGCTCCAAGTGCTGCGGCGGCGGCTGCAAGCCCGGCGTCACCTGCTGCAGCGCCACGGACTGCGCCGCCGGCCAGGCGTGCGTGAACGGCACCTGCTCGGCGTGCACGGACAGCTCGCAGTGCGGCCTGGGCAGCATCTGCTGCAACGGGGCCTGCACCTCCGGGAGCTGCTGCCAGGCGGCGGACTGCCTCTCGGGCCAGGTGTGCGCCGGCGGCACGTGCGGCGTCTGCACCGCGGACTCGCAGTGCGGCCAGGGGAAGAAGTGATGCAACGGTGCCTGCGTGCCCGGCAGTTGCTGCCGCTCGGAGGACTGCCCCGGCGGACAGGTCTGTACCAGCGGCGCCTGCGTGGCCTGCACCACCAACGCCCAGTGCGGCGCGGGCAGCGTCTGCTGCAACGGCGCCTGCAAGACGGGTGACTGCTGCACCGGGGCGGACTGCGGCGCGGGCGGCACCTGCACCGCCAACAGCTGCCTTGCCTGCACGCGGGACGCGGAGTGCGGGGCGGGGCGCAAGTGCTGCGGCGGCGGCTGCTCGCCGGGAAACTGCTGCTCCGCGAGCGACTGCGCCACCGGCCAGGTCTGCGCGGGCGGCTCGTGCGCGGCCTGCACCGCGGACGCCCAGTGCGGGCAGGGCGCGCGGTGCTGCAACGGCGCCTGCTCCTACGCGGCCTGCTGCGACAGCAGCCAGTGCCCCGGCGGCCAGGTCTGCTCGCTCGGCATGTGCCAGGCCTGCGGCTCGGACGGCCAGTGCGGGGCGGGCGAGCGCTGCTGCAACGGCTCCTGCACCACGGCCCAGTGCTGCTCCTCGGACCAGTGTGGCAGCGGCGTCTGCAGCAACGGCGCGTGCGTGGCCTGCACCGCGGACGCCCAGTGCGGCCCCGGCTCGAAGTGCTGCAACGGCGCCTGCGTGTCCGGCACCTGCTGCGGCAACGGCGACTGCGCCTCCGGCAGCAGCTGCTTCGGCAACGTGTGCCAGTCCTCCGCCTGCACCTCGGACGCCTCGTGCACGCCCGGCCAGAAGTGCTGCGGCGGCGGCTGCCGGGACGTGCAGTGCTGCTCCACCTCGGATTGCTTCGGGGGGCGCATCTGCGTCTCGGGCATCTGCACGCTGTGCACGACGGACGCCCAGTGCGGCGCGGGCGGCATCTGCTGCGCCGGCGTGTGCACGAGCGGGGCGTGCTGCAGCAGCCTGGACTGCCCCGGCGGCCAGGGCTGCGTGGGCAACCAGTGCCAGCCGTGCGCCTCGAACGACCAGTGCGCCGCGGGCTCCGTCTGCTGCAACGGGACGTGCCGCGCCGGTGACTGCTGCACGGGCGGCGACTGCGGCGGCTTCGCCTGCAACAACTTCCAATGCGCGGGCTGCACGGCCGACTCCCAGTGCGGCGCGGGCAACCGCTGCTGCGGCGGGAAGTGCCAGGCCGGCAGCTGCTGCGGCAACGCGGACTGCGGCGCCGGGAAGGTCTGCTCGGGCGGGTCCTGCCAGGTGTGCCGCGCCCACTCCGAGTGCGCCGTGGGCCAGGTGTGCTGCGGCGGCGCGTGCGTGAGCGGAAGCTGCTGCTCGAGCTCGGACTGCAGCGGCGGGGCCACCTGCATCAACGGGACGTGCAGCGCCTGCACCTCGGACGCGCAGTGCGGGGCGGGCGGGGTGTGCTGCTCCGGGCAGTGCAAGAGCGGCGAGTGCTGCCGGGACGCGGACTGCCCCAGCATCGGCGGCGTGGCCGGGAAGTGCACCAACAACAGCTGCACCGCCTGCGCCACGGACGACAACTGCGCCCAGGGCGAGCGGTGCTGCGGCGGGGGCTGCAAGCCCGGTGACTGCTGCAGCACCTCGGAGTGCGGCAACCGCGTCTGCCAGGGGAACACCTGCTCGGCCTGCACCACGGACGCGCAGTGCGGGGCCGGCAACGTGTGCTGCGGCGGCCTGTGCGCGCCCGGCAACTGCTGCAGCTCGGCGGACTGCGGCGGCGGCCAGCTGTGTGCCGGCAACCGCTGCACCAGCTGCCAGGCGGACTCGGACTGCGGCGCCTCGGGCGTCATGTGCTGCGGCGGTACCTGCGTGGCGGGGGCCTGCTGCACCGCGTCCGACTGCTTCGGCGGGAAGGCCTGCATCGGGTTCCAGTGCACGTCCTGCGCGGACAACACCCAGTGCCCGGACCGCTTCGTGTGCTGCTCGGGCGCGTGCGTGGTGGACGGCACCTGCCCCGGGGGCGGGACCGGTGGTGGAACGGGTGGTGGAACGGGCGGTGGCACGGGAGGTGGCACCGGCGGCGGGACCGGTGGTGGCACGGGCGGTGGCACAGGGGGCGGGACGGGCGGCGGCACGGGCGGCAACCCCGGTGACGCCTGCACCTCCACGGGCAGCTGCGGCGTGGGCATGGTCTGCTGCGGAGGCGTGTGCCTGCGCGGTGACTGCTGCTCGAGCGCCCAGTGCGCCCAGCCCCTCACGTGCATCCAGAACGCCTGCCAGGCGTGCACGGGCGACGGCCAGTGCGGCGCGGGCAAGGTGTGCTGCGGCGGCGCCTGCACGAGCGGCAGTTGCTGCAACAGCGCGGACTGCCCCAACGGCCAGGCCTGCCTCGGCGGCGCGTGCGGCGCGTGCACCGGGGACGTGCAGTGCGCGGCGGGCGAGAAGTGCTGCGGCGGCGCCTGCGTGGCCGGCAACTGCTGCGCCAACGGTGACTGCGGCAGCGGTGGCGTGTGCACCAACAACAGCTGCAGCGCCTGCACCAGCAACCAGGAGTGCGCGGCGGGGAGTGTCTGCTGCGGGGGTGGCTGCAAGGCGGGCGACTGCTGCACCAACTCCGAGTGCGCCGCGGGTTCGCTGTGCATCGACGGCACGTGCCGCGCCTGCCAGGCGGACGCCGAGTGCGGTGCCTCGGGCGTGGTGTGCTGCGGTGGCGCCTGCGTGGCCGGTGACTGCTGCGGCACGACGGACTGCCAGGGCGGCCAGGTGTGCACGGGCAACACCTGCCAGGCCTGCGCGGCGGCCTCGGATTGTCCCTCGCGCTTCGTGTGCTGCTCCGGGGCCTGCGTGGTGGACGGCACCTGCCCCGGCGGCAACGGGGGAGGGACGGGCGGTGGCACCGGTGGCGGGACGGGTGGCGGCACCGGCGGTGGGACCGGCGGTGGCACGGGCGGTGGCACGGGCGGCGGTTCCGGCGGCGGAGGCGGTGGCACCGGGACGCCGGGGGACGCTTGCACCACCACGGCCAACTGCGGCAGCGGGATGGTCTGCTGTGGCGGGGCGTGTCTGCGCGGCGACTGCTGCAGCAACGCCGAGTGCCCCCAGCCGCTCTCCTGCATCCAGAACGCCTGCCAGCAGTGTTCCGGTGACGGGCAGTGCGGTGCGGGGCAGGTGTGCTGCAACGGCGCCTGCGCGGCGGGCAACTGCTGCAACAACGCCCAGTGCGGCGCCCAGGCGTGCATCAACCGCACCTGTGCGGCCTGCACCCAGGACGCGCAGTGCGGCAGCGGCGAGAAGTGCTGCGGCGGGGCCTGTGTCGTGGGCGACTGCTGCAGCAGCAGCGACTGCCCCGGGCTGGGCGCCACCTGCACGAACAACAGCTGCACCACCTGCAACAGCAACCTGGACTGCCCGGCGGGGAACATCTGCTGCGGCGGCGGGTGCAAGGCCGGCAACTGCTGCACCAACACCGAGTGCCCGGTGGGGTCGCTGTGCATCGACAGCACCTGCCGCGGGTGCCAGGCGGACGCGGAGTGCGGCGCCTCGGGCGTGGTTTGCTGCGGCGGCCAATGCCTTGCCGGGGAGTGCTGTGACACCGGGGACTGCCAGGGGGGCGAGGTGTGCACGAACCAGTCGTGCCAGCCCTGCGGCTCAACGGCGGACTGCCCGGCGCGGTTCGTGTGCTGCTCGGGCGCGTGCGTGGTGGATGGCACCTGCCCCGGCGGCAACGGCGGCGGCACCAACGGCGGCGGCCAGCCCGGTGACACCTGCGCATCGGACGCGGCGTGCGGCTCGGGGCTCAAGTGCTGCAACAGCAAGTGCGTGCGCGGCGACTGCTGCGGGGACACCGACTGCAAGGCGCCGCTCACCTGCTTCCAGAACGCCTGCCAGCAGTGCACCGGTGACGCGCAGTGCGGTGCCGGCCAGAAGTGCTGCCGCGGCGCGTGCGTGACCTCCTCGTGCTGCCCAGGGGAGCTCTGCCCCGGCGGCCAGGTCTGCCTCGGCCAGCAGTGCGGGGCCTGCACCGGCAACGCGGACTGCGGCCAGGGCAACCAGTGCTGCAACGGCGTCTGCATTGCCAACGCCAACTGCTGCAGCAGCGCGGACTGCGCCCCCTACGTGTGCCGCTCCAACTCCTGCTCCACGTGCAGCAGCGACGCGGAGTGCGGTGCGGGCGCCAAGTGCTGCGGCGGGGCCTGCCTGCTCAACGCGGCCTGCTGCCTGAACGCGGACTGCCCGGCGGGGCAGGCGTGCCTCAAGGGCAAGTGCAGCGCCTGCACGAAGGACTCCGAGTGCGGCTCGAGCGAGAAGTGCTGCAACGGCCAGTGCAAGCAGACCAACTGCTGCAGCAGCGTGGAGTGCGGCGGCGGGCTCGTGTGCGGGCCGTTCGGCTGCGCCAACTGCACCGGGGACGCGCAGTGCGCCCCCGGCCAGAAGTGCTGCAATGGCCTGTGCGTGAACGGCATCTGCTGCAACAGCACGCAGTGCGCGGCGGGCCAGCAGTGCATCAACAACGGCTGCAAGGCGTGCACGACCAACGCCCAGTGTTCCGGCAACGAGGTCTGCTGCGGCGGCAGCTGCCGGCCCGGCACCTGCTGCAGCAACGCGGACTGCGACGGCCTCATCTGCGAGGGCAACGCCTGCCGCGCCTGCAAGGCCAACGCGGAGTGCGGCCAGGGGGCGCGCTGCTGCAACGGGACCTGCTACCCGAGCACCGAGTGCTGCACCTCCGCGGACTGCTCCGGCGGGCGCACGTGCAAGAGCGGCAAGTGCCAGTCCTGCACCACCAACGCGGACTGCCCCGGCCAGCAGTGCTGCAACGGCTCCTGCGCGCCGTTCTGCGAGAACTCCCGCACGTGGGACACGGACCAGGAGCTGAGCTTCGGCAAGAACGAGAACCTGGCCTGCTCGAAGGACTCGGACTGCGACCTGTCCAAGGGCCAGAAGTGCTGCCCGAGCGGCGGCTGCCTCGTGAACTGCCCGCCCAACCAGACCTCCCTGGACGTGGCGTGCGGTGTCAACCGGACGCAGAACACCTTCCCCGACGGGACGCTGTGCCTGTCCCAGGTGCAGAAGGTGGAGCAGCCGTTCCTCTGGGTGCCGGTCAACTACGGCGGTGACAACGGCAAGGCGGTCCGGTTCAACACGCGCACGGGGGCCATGTCGCCGCAGTACCCCACGCTCGGGAGCTACCCGTCCCGCACCTCCGTGGATCCCACCGACGGCTCGCTGTGGGTGGCCAACCGGAGCGGCAGCCAGAACATCACGCACATCATGGCGGACGGCTCCATCGGCTGCTCCGTGAACGTCACGCGTGCGAGCGGCTGGAGCGGCCGCGGCGTGTCGCTGGACGCGAAGAGCAACGTGTGGGTCGCGGCCTCCGGCGAGTACAAGATGAAGAAGTTCGACAAGAACTGTAAATTCGTCGCCGAGGTGAGCGGGCTGCCGGACTACGTCTACGGGGCGGGGCTCGGAGACGGGAACCTCGTGTGGACCCTGGGCGTGAGCAACGGCTCGATCATGGCCATCAACGCCAACAACAACACCTTCCGGCACTGGCGGTTCCGCCCGAGCGGCTGCTCCAACGGCTACGGCATGACGGTGGACGCCGACTACGTGTGGGTGGCCGGCGGCTGGAGCTGCCCCGGCGTGGTGCGGTGCCGCATCGGCGGGAAGAACGGGCCGCCGGGCCTGCTGGACCAGCCCAACGGCGCCAACGTGGGCAACCCCATCTGCACGTACATCCCGACGGGCGGCATCCCGCGCGGCATTGCCGTGGCGGCCCCGGACCCGGTCAACGGCAAGGTCTACGTCTACGCCGCCACCTACAGCGGCAACGGCGTGGCCCAGGTGGACCGCGACAACGCCTCGTTCGTGAAGCTCATCAGCACCGGCCGCGGGGCGCCCATCGCGGCGTCCGTGGACAAGGACGGGCGGCTGTGGGCCATCGACGGCTCGGGCGCGGTGGACCGCTTCGACAACCCGGCCGCGGCCAACCCGGCGCGGACCTACATCGGGAGCATCGGCGGCGAGGCGTACGCCTACACGGACCTCACCGGCATGCAGGCCACCATGGCGGCGCTCATCCCGGGCCGCTGGAGCGGCATCCACGACGCGCAGTACGCCACGCCCCGCTGGAGGCGCGTGGAGGTGACGGGCAAGCTGCCCCCGGACACGGCGGTGTTCGTGCGCGCCCGGTCCGCGGACAACGTGAGCCTGCTGTCCTCCACGCCCTGGTCCGCGGAGTTCCCGGTGCCTGCCAACCTCTCCTCCATCCCGGCCAAGCGGTTCATCGAGGTGGAGGTGAAGCTGCAGAGCAACGTGTACTCGTCCACCCCGGTGGTTGACAAAATCCAGCTCTACTGGGGTCCGTAAGCCCCCTGAACGCGTCCGGCAGTTCCTTGGTTGACTGCCGGACGCGTGCTAAGACATCGCCCGTCCTTTCCCGTTCTGCGGCAACTACTGCAGCAGGAGGCTCAGCGTGAATCGTCGAACCGGTGGTCCGGTCTCCCCTCGGGCGGCTGTGCTTGCAGCGGCGCTGCTCTTCGCCCCGTCCGCCCTCGCCGGGGGAGCGGCCGCGTCCCGCCTTGCCTCCACGCGGATGACGCTCCGCGGCTCGGACCTGCCGCTCGCCAACGTGTTGAATCAAATTGCACGCTCGGCGCAGCTGGCGCTGGTGGTGGACAAGGACGTGCGGCTGGACCGCGTGGTCGCCAGCCCGCAGTTGGACGACCAGCCCCTGGACACCGCGCTCGCGGTGGTGCTGACGCCGCTCGGCTACTCGTACGGCGTGGACGAGGAGCGCAAGCACCTGCGCGTGTTCGTCTACGAGACGCGCACCTTCAAGGTGTCCATGCCCACGGTGGTGCAGGACTGGACCGCGTCCATCTCCAACGCCGGCGGCTCGGGCGCGGGGGCGGGCGGCGACGTGCTCGGGGCGCGCGTGGGGCTGTCGGCGCGCACGGACACCACGGGCATCTGGGAAGAGGTGGAGAAGTCACTGGGCCGGCTGATGGGCGGTGAGGCGCAGGGCCAGCAGCAGGGCCAGGGCGGTGAGGCCAAGGCCGGCGCGCCGCGCGACATGGGCGCCTTCTCGGTCAACCGGGTGGCGGGCTTCGTCACGGTCCGGGCGCTCCCCGCGGTGATGCCTTCCGTGGAGTCGTATTTCGACGCCCTCAACGAGGAGATGGGGCGCGAGGTCTCCATCGAGGCGAAGGTGCTGCAGGTGGACTTCAACGACAGCAAGTCGGCCAGCGTGGACTGGAACCTGCTGGCGGCGCGCATGGGGCAGAACGCCTTCATCGCGGGAGGGATGCCGGGGTCCAACCTCGTGAGCGCGGGCACCACCCCGTTCCTGCGCGTCTCCGGGCGGGCGGGTGACGCCTTCATCCGCGCGCTCGAGGAGCAGGGCAAGGTGGAGGTGATGGCGCAGCCGACCCTGGCGCTCGGCAACAACCTGCCGGCCATCATCGAGCTGGCGCGGGTGCAGGCCTACGTCTCGCAGCAGCAGACCACGGTGGTGCAGGGCACTTCCGCGGCGCAGGTGACGGTGCAGACCTCGTCCCTGTCCGACGGCCTCATCATCTCCATGCTGCCGCGCGTGCTGCCGGACGGCGAGGTGTCCCTGGCGCTCGCCACGGTGCTGCAGGACGTGCTGGAGATCCGACGGGAGAACTTCTCCCAGAGCTTCGTGGAGCTGCCGCGGACGGCGCGGAGATCCTACAACGGCGTGGTGCGGGCGCGGCTGAACGAGACGCTGGTCATCGGCGGTCTCATCACCACGCGGAAGGAGGAGTCCCGGACGGGGCTGCCCTTCCTGTCGCGGATCCCGGTGCTGGGCTTCCTGTTCGGCGGCAACCGGTACGTGGACCGCAAGAGCGAACTCATCCTCGCGGTGACGCCGCGCGAGGTGAAGGGTGTACCGGCAGTGGCGCCGGTGCCGGTGCGGCTGGAGCCGGGGAACGACTAGGCCGTGAAGAAATTCATCGTCATCAGCCCGGACCTGGTCTGGGTGGCGCACGGGGAGGGCGGGGTCACCACGCTGGATGACCTGCCCAACCACCTGCAGACGAAGGAGGACGCGCTGTTCGCCATCCTCCCGCAGATGCAGCGGGTGGTGGCCACGGAGCGGACGCTGGACACGGTGATGGCGTCCACGTTCTCCCCGGTGGAGAACTCGTTCCGCGCCGAGCCGCTCGAGGACAACGTCTTCCAGGTGTACGTGGCCCGCACGGAGATGCTGGACAGGCTGCGCTCGCTGGGCCGGGACGTCTACATCGTCCCGTACCCGGCGGCGGTGCGGCACGCGCTGTCCACGCTGAACCCGGAGGCGGAGAGCTCGCTGCGCGAGCGCACGCGCGTGTTCCTGCAGGCGCTGACGGACACCCCCAAGTCCAACGAGAAGGTGGTCGTGGACGTGCTCGGGCAGGACTACGTCATCACGGCGCTGCGCGGGAAGGAGATCCTCGCCATCCGCCACGTGCGCGGCGGCGAGCCCGTGATGGAAATGCAGCGGACCCTGGCGTCCGCGCGCATGGACAACCCGGGGGTGCTGTCCCGGGACCAGGACTTCGTGCTGGAGCTGCAGAGCCAGGGGTTCGAGGCGGAGCTGCCCGAGCTGCCCGGCCTGATGGTGGGCGAGTCGGTCCTCGAGAAGGTCACGTCGCTGCGGTACCTGACGGACATCGAGGTGGCGCGGGAGCGCGCCCGCCAGAACAAGCGGAAGGCCATCACCGCGTTCAGCGTGGGGCTCGGCTGCCTGGCGGTGGCCGGGGGCGGGTACGGCTGGGTCCACGGCCAGATGGTGGAGGCCCGGAACGCGAACCTGGCGCTGGCGTCCAACATCGAGGCCAAGCAGCAGGCGGTGGCGTCCAGCTACCAGGAGCGGTACGCCTCCAAGGCGCGGGCGGAGTCCGTGTCGGTGCGCGAGGAGCTGTTCGAGCTGTCGACGGCGCTGCCGCCGCAGGTGGTGTTGCAGAGCATCGAGCGGGACGCGCAGGCGGGGCTCGTGGCCACGGTGGAGCGGCGGCCGGGGGCGGCGCCGTTCTCCCGGATGGACTTGAAGAGCGCCCTGGCCTCGTCCCCGTTCTTCGCGGGGGCGGAGATAGAGGAGAAGTTCGAGGGGCATCTCGTCCGGTACGTGCTGACGGTGAAGCCGCAGCCGCCGGGGGCCGCCGCGGCGCCGGCGCAGCCTTCGCCTTGAGGAAGACACCATGAGGTCGCTCTACGTCTTCGCGGTGCTGTTCGTGCTCGGCTCGGTGGGCCTGCTGGTGCTCGCCGACGAGGAGTGGAGTCAGAAGGGCCAGTTCGAGGGCAACAACGTCATCCTGCAGCAGCAGCTGGACGAGCTGACGGTGGAGGCGGCCGGGCTGGAGCGGCTGGAGCCGTTCCCGCTGAAGTTCAAGCAGGACACGCTGTCGGACCTGTTCACGCGGGCGGTGGAGGCGGGCGAGGTGCTGGGGGCGGGCGTGCGGTTGGAGGCGCGCGGCTTCGGCAACATGGGGGAGATGCGGTTCGTGGAGTTCAAGTCGGGCGTGCAGAAGTGTGAAGTCACGGTCCAGGCGTCCATGGAGAAGGAGGGCGCGGCGGCCATCCTCACCATGCTCGAGGAGGAGCTGGGAGAGCTTCCCGCCTCCGTCCGCAAGACGAAGGTCCGGGTGATGGATTCGGTGGTCTCGGTGTCCATGGATGTGGACCTGTTCGGGAGGTAGTGCGCGATGAAGACGTTCGTATGTGTGGCAGCGCTGGGGCTGTTGCCCGTGGGCGCGGTGGCGGCCGAGAAGGTGGAGACCACGCAGCCGCTGCAGACGCGCGAGGTGGTGGAGCGCCTGAAGACGATGCGCGCGCAGCTGCTGCTCGAGCAGGAGTACAACCGCTGGCTCGAGGCAAAGGTGGAGCAGGCGGAGCTCGAGAGCAAGCTGTCCGCCATGAAGGGCTCCGGGGCGGTGGCCGAGATGAAGGCGGCCGCGCCATCCACGGGGCCGGTGGATCCGCCGCCGCGCCGCATGTCCCCCCCGCCGCGGCTCGCCGGCAACGCCTCCGAGCAGCTGGTGGTGAAGGCGCTCACGACGGCGCCGTTCAAGGAGGCCATCGTCATGTACAAGGGGCGCGTCTACACGGTCCGGCCCGGCGAGCGGCTGGGTGACATTGAAATCAAGGACATCAACGACTCCGGCGTGGTGACGGCCGGGGGCGGGAGGTCCACGGTGGTGGTGGGCCAGTAGCCGCCCCCCGAGGCATCCGACGCCATGGCCCAGACGAACGACATGATGCGAGGGCTGCCGCCGGCGGCCGGACACAACCGGCTCGGCGAGATGCTCATCGCCGCGGGGCTCCTGAACCGGCAGAAGCTGGAGCAGGCCCTCAGCATGGCCAAGCGCACCGGGGACCGCCTCGGTGACGTGCTGGTGAAGTCCGGCTTCGTGCGGCCGGAGGAGGTGGCCAAGGCGCTCGCGGCGCAGTTCCGCATCGAGTACCTGTCTGCGCGCCAGCTCTCCACGTCCATGGTGGACCGCGACGCGGTCAACGCGGTGGGCATCAAGCTGCTGGAGGAGAAGAAGCTCCTGCCCGTGACGCACAACGGGCAGCCGGTGCTGCTCTTGTCGGACCCGCTGGACACCGTGGCCACGGACCAGGTGGAGGCGGTGCTCGGCAAGCGCACCTACGCCCTGTCCACCGGGACCGCGGTGGAGATGATCCTCCAGATCCTCGCGTTCGAGACGGTGGACGCGGACAAGATCATCGAGAGCGCGCGGGACAGCATCGACGCCGGCGAGGTGAAGACGCTCTTCCAGTACGTGCTGGGGAAGGCGGTGCTGGAGCGCGCGTCGGACGTGCACATCGAGCCCACGGGCGTGACGACGGTGGTGCGCTACCGGATCGACGGCGAGCTGAAGACGGCGCTGTCGCTGCCGCGCTCCCGCCACGAGAACCTGACCAACGTCATCTTCGGCATGGCGGGCGTGGACCTGTCCGACTTCAGCCGCCTGCACGACGGCCGCTTCTCGTTCAACTTCGCCGGCCGCCGCCTGGACATCCGCTTCGCGTGCAG
>JBDLRJ010000073.1:0-27633 GCA_039800145.1 Pseudomonadota bacterium
CGTTCAAGCTGCCGTCGGGGACGAAGCTGGAGATCATCGCGGACGCCAGCGGGCTCAAGAACTCCTGGGCGGGGCTGGAGGTGGACCTCGTGGACCAGCAGGGCGAGGTGACCGCCACGTACGCGGAGCTGGGCTACTACGAGGGCGTGGACGACGGCGAGCGCTGGGTGGACAACGACACCCGCTCCACGCAGGTGACGTCCCGCGTGCCCGCGGGCACCTACGACGTGCGGCTGGTGCCCACCTGGAGCCAGCCCACCTGGAGCCAGCCCACCGGTCCGCGCGAGGGCCCCCTGACGGTGGGGGTGATGATCCGCACCACGGGTCCACGGTTCCTGTGGGTCTTCTGGACGTGGGTGCTGCTGCTCGCCGCGCCCCTCCTGCAACTGATGCGGTACCAGTCGTTCGAGACCGAGCGCTGGGCCGAGAGCAGCCTGGGGGGGCCGTGACGTGAAGACGAAGCTCTACCTCGCGGCAGTGGTGGTCCTGTACCTGGCCCTGGCGCTCACGGGGACGGAGCCCTTCTCGTCCGACGAGCGGGGCTCGGTGGGCAATGCGCGGCACGGGCCCGGCGGCATTCACGGTTGGACGAGCGGCTTCATGGGAGGGAAGTGATGATCGACATGGACGGTTTGGCGAAGCACCTGGTGGCCTCGGTGGTCTTCTCGCTGGTGGGCCTGGGGGTCTTCTCCCTCGGCATCCAGGTGCTGAAGTTCCTCTTCCCCTTCGACATGAAGAAGGAGATCGAGACGGACCACAACACCGCGTTCGGCATCGTCATCGGGTGCTTCATCCTGGGCCTGGCCATCATCGTGGCCGCAGCGGTCCATGGCTGAAGAGGCTGCACCCGAGGCGCCGGCGGAGATCCCTGCGCTGCCGCTCCGGCGGGAGCTGCTGTTCATCACGGTGCTCGTCATTGCCACGTGCGGGCTCGTGTACGAGCTCGTCGTGGGGACGCTGGCGAGCTACTTGCTGGGTGACTCGGTCACCCAGTTCTCCACCGTCATCGGCGTGTACCTCTTCGCCATGGGCGTGGGGGCGTGGCTCTCGCGCTTCATCGAGCGCGGGGTGGCGCAGCGCTTCGTGGAGGTGGAGCTCGCGGTGGCGTTCGCGGGCGGGGTGACGGCCCCGCTGCTCTTCTTCACCTTCTCCGGCGGCGCGGGCTTCCGGGTGGTGCTGTACGGCTCGGTGCTGCTGGTGGGGACGCTGGTGGGGCTGGAGATTCCCCTGCTGCTGCGCATCCTCAAGGACCAGGTGCGCTTCAAGGACCTCGTGAGCCACGTCCTCACGTTCGACTACGTGGGGGCGCTCGCCGCGTCGCTGCTCTTCCCGCTGGTGCTGGTGCCGAAGCTGGGGCTGGTGCGGACCTCGCTGCTGTTCGGGCTCGTCAACGCGGGGGTGGGGCTGTGGAGCACCTGGTTGCTCGAGCCGCTGCTCGCGGCCCCGGGGCGGCTGCGGCTGAAGGCGGCGTTCCTCATGCTGCTGCTCTTCATGGGGCTGGTGGCAGGGGAGCGGCTGACGGTGTGGGCCGAGGAGGGGCTGTACGCGGACGAGGTGGTCCGCGCGTACAGCACGCCGTACCAGCGCATCGTGCTGACGCGGGGCAAGCGCGGCTTCAGCCTCTTTCTCAACGGCAACCTGCAGTTCGCGGCGGTGGACGAGTACCGCTACCACGAGGCGCTCGTGCACCCGGCCATGACGCGGGCGGTGCGGCACTCGAGCGTGCTGGTGCTCGGCGGTGGGGACGGGTTGGCCGTGCGGGAGATCCTCCGCTGGCCGGGCGTGGAGCGGGTGACGCTCGTGGACCTGGACCCGGCCATGACGAAGCTCGGGACCGAGTACGAGGAGCTGGCGGAGCTCAACGGCCACTCGCTGTCGGACGGACGCGTGCGGGTGGTGAACGACGACGCGCTGCAGTTCCTCGCGCACGACACCGGCCGCTACGACGTGGTGGTGGTGGACTTCCCGGACCCGAACAATTTCTCGCTCGGCAAGCTCTACACCACGCGCTTCTACGCTCTGCTCAAGGCGCGCATGGCGCCCGAGGGCGTGGCGGTCATCCAGAGCACCTCGCCGCTGATGGCCCGCGCGTCGTTCTGGTGCGTGGAGAAGACGGTGTCCGCGGCGGGGTTCTGGACCGCGCCCTACCACGCGCTGGTGCCGTCCTTCGGCGAGTGGGGGTACGTGATGGCCTCGCCGTCGCCCCGTCCGCGGGTGCACCCGCTGCCGCAGGGGCTCAAGTTCCTGGACGACGCCACGCTGGACACGCTCGAGTCCTTCCCCGCGGACATGGCGCGCGTGCCGTCGGAAGTGAACCGGCTCAACAACCAGGTGCTGGTGCGGACGTACGAGGAGGAGTGGCGGCGTTGGAATTGAACCGCCGCGAGCTCATCACCGCCTTCCTCGGTGCGGCGGTGGCGGGGGCGTGCCAGCGCAGCGCGCCGCGCGCGCGCATCCCCGGCACGCTCGTGGACCGCGCGGCGGAGTGGGGCCACGCGCTGCGCGGGGCGGCCCCGCTTCCGCGCAGTGCAGCGCTGCAGCCGGTGGACGTGGCGGTGGTGGGGGCGGGGCCCGCGGGGCTCTCCGCCGCGTGGCGGCTGCGCGGGGCGGGCGTGTCGTCCCTGGCCGTGCTCGAGGTGGACGAGGCGCCGGGCGGCACCTCCCGCTCCGGGCGCAACGCGGTGAGCGCCTTTCCCTGGGGCGCGCACTACCTGCCGGCGCCGAACCGGGACGGCGGCCCGGTGATGCGGCTGCTGCGGGGCATGGGGCTGGTGACGGGCGTGGACGAGAAGGGCCGCCCGCACTTCGCCGAGCAGGCGCTGGTGCGCGAGCCGGACGAGCGGCTCTTCTACCGGGGCCACTGGTACGACGGGCTGTACCTGCGCGCGGGGGCCTCGCCGGAAGATCTCGACGAGCTCCGGCGCTTCGAGGCCGCCATGCAGTCGTACGCGCAGGCCCACGACGGGCGCGGCCGCAAGGCGTTCGACGTGCCGCTCGAGCGCGGCAGCGACGACGCCGAGTGGACGGGCCTGGACAGGCTCTCCATGGCCGAGTGGATGGAGCGCGAGGGGTACCGGAGCCCGCGGCTGCGCTGGGTCGTGGACTACGCCTGCCGGGACGACTTCGGCGCGGACGCGTCCGCCATCTCCGCCTACGCGGCCACCTGGTACTTCGCCGCGCGCCACGGCGACGGGGTGGGGAGCGACGGGTACCTCACCTGGCCGGAAGGCAATGGGCGGCTGGTGGCGGAGCTGCAGCGCGCGCTGGCGCCGGGGCAGCTCTCCACGCAGCGGCTGGTGCACACGGTGGAGCCGGTGGAGGGCGGCGTGGCGGTGCACGGCGTGGAGGCCGGGACGCAAGCCCCCTTCGGGCTGCTCGCCCGGCGCGTGGTGGTGGCGGCCCCGCGCTTCGTGGCGGCGAGGCTGTACGCGCCGTGGCGCAGCGCCCCGCCGCCGTGGCTGTCCGCGTTCCAGTACACGCCCTGGGCGGTGGCGAACCTCACCGTGTCCGAGCATCCGGGCGGGCGCGGGGCGCCGCTCGCGTGGGACAACGTGCTCTACGAGAGCCAGTCGCTCGGGTACGTGGTGGCCACGCACCAGCGCGAGCGGGTGCAGGACAGCGGGCCCACGGTGCTGACCTGGTACTACCCGCTCGGCGGCGCGGACGTGAAGGCGGAGCGCGGGCGGCTGCTGTCCTCCACGTACGAGGACTGGGAGGCGCTGGTGCTGGCGGACCTCTCCGTGGCGCACCCGGAGATTGCAAGGACGGCGCAGCGGCTGGAGGTGATGCGCTGGGGACACGCCATGGTGCGGCCGCGGCCGGGCTTCCTCTTCGGACCCGAGCGCGCGGCGGCCGTGCTGCCCCGGGACGGCGTGCACTTCGCCCACTCGGACCTCGGGGGGCTCGCGCTCTTCGAGGAGGCGTGCCACCACGGGGTGCGGGCCGCCGAGGAGGTGCTCGCGGGGCTCGGGCGCCCGGTGGATTCGTGGCTGTAGGACGGGCGGAGGCGTAGGTTCCATGGCCGTGAAACAGGAACAGGGTGTCGTCGAGCGCGAGGTCAACTCCCGGGTGCGCGAGCAGCAGCTCCGCAACGCGCGGTTGCTCCTGAGGATCCGCGTGGTGGCCGCCTCGGCCTGGCTGCTGGTGTGCTGGGCAGGGATGAGCAGCGGGCGGCGGCCGGACATGGCCTTCAGCATCTGGGTGGTGGGCGGGGCGCTGTTGCTCTCCGCCGGCGCGCTGGGGGTGACCCTGAAGGGGCGGGAGCGGGCCATCCTGCAGAGCTTCTGGCTGGTGCCGCTGCTGGACATGCCGACCATCTTCGTCACGCAGCTCAACGCCATCCGGGTGATGGGGCCCGAGAGCCAGGTGGGGCTGTCCGCCCCGGTGATGCTCGTGGCGGCGTCCACCATGGCGCTGCTGTCGCTGCGGCGCGTCTTCTTCGCGGTGGCCGCGGGGATGGCGCTGCTGCTG
The DNA here is from genome assembly GCA_039800145.1 of Pseudomonadota bacterium. Classification (GTDB taxonomy): domain Bacteria; phylum Myxococcota; class Myxococcia; order Myxococcales; family Myxococcaceae; genus VGRA01. The sequence continues at coordinate 4,471 of JBDLRJ010000073.1, forward strand.
CAGCTGGTCCTCGTGCGCGAGGCGGGCGCCGGGCCGGTGACGGTCGTGGCGGTGACCATTGCGCTCGGCGTGGTGGGCGCGTCCGGCACGGCGCTGCTCTCCCAGGCGCACCAGCTCATCGCGAGCGTGGCGCGGGAGGGGCTCGCGAAGCAGCGGCTCGGCCGGTACTTCTCGCCGGCGGTGCGCAGCCAGATAACGGAGGTGACGGACGAGGGCTTCACGGGGGAGAGCCGTGAAGTGACGCTGCTCTTCTCGGACATCCGCGGCTTCACCTCCATGAGCGAGAAGATGGAGAGCCGCGCCGTGGTGGCGATGCTCAACGAGTACCACTCCGCCATGGTGACGGAGGTGTTCCGCCACGGCGGCACGCTGGACAAGTTCATCGGGGACGGGCTGATGGCCTACTTCGGTGCCCCGGTGGCGCAGCCGGGTCACGCCTCCGCGGCGGTCTCGTGCGCGCAGGCCATGGTGCGGGCGCTCGGGGAGCTGAACGCGCGCCGCGCGGCCCGCGGAGAGGGGCCGCTGCGCATTGGCATTGGCCTGCACACGGGGACGGTGGTGGTGGGCGACATCGGCTCGGACGACCGGCGCGAGTACACCGCGGTGGGGGACGCGGTGAACCTGGCGTCCCGGATAGAAGGGCTGACGAAGAAGGTGGGCGTCACGCTGCTCGTCTCGGATGCGACGCGACGCGCGGCAGGGGACGCGTTCTCCTGGAAGCAGATGGAGCCGCTGCCGGTGGCGGGGAAGACGGAGCCCGTCGTGACCTGGACGCTGCCCGAGGGCGAGGCGGCGGACGCGGGCGCGAAGCAGCCGGCCTGAACGTCGCCGGGCTCCGTCGCGGGCACGCACAGGGACGCGGCGTTCGGGCGGCGAGGCGCCCGGTGTCGTGGGAAGGGATGGCCGGGCAGGCGGAGGGTGCCCGGCCCAGGTGCGCGCGGGGCTCGCCGGGCGATCCCGGTCACGCAGGCCGATGTGCCGACGGCAGCCCGGAACAAGCCGCGTGGGCGCAGAGGGGCTCATCTCCGGAGGTGCGCCGTCCTGCGGTGCCGTTAGCGTGAGGCGGAGGATCTCGTGGACGCGCACCGCCTCGAGCACTTCGCTCTCGGGCTTCCGCCACGCCGCGGCTGCGTCTCCGCGGAACGTGTCCCCCGCGTCCCGTGCTCGCGGCAGGGCATGAGCCCGGAGCCGAAGCGCGAGGGTGCAGGCTCGGGTGAGGGCCCCAAGCCCCAGGGAGGGCCGGTTTTCCTGCCCCGGTTCGGCCCTTGTATGTTTTTGCGTCCGCGGTGGTGTCTACAGCCCGGCGGGGGCTGCCACCGCGGGCTTCACGGGCTCGAGCCGCAGCTGCACGTCCGTGAACATCACCTCGCCGGCCCCGCGCATGGTGACGGGGTTCTTGTCCCAGGCGCCGAACGCGACCACCTTCTTGTCCTTCACCGCGTAGGCGCACACGTGGCCGGTCGCGCCCTGCGGCACGAAGACCTCGATGAAGAAGGGAGACGGGCTCCCGGTGTTCCGCAGCCGCTCCACGCCCCACGGGGCGCCGGTGTCCTTGGGGCTGCAGGGGGTGCGCGCCACGAGCACGCGGAGCTCCGCCCCGGCGGGTGCACCGTCGATCGCGCCGATGACTTCCACCTCGGCCTCTGCGGGCAGTGGGGGCGCGGCGGCCATTCCCGGGGGGAGCTTGTTGGCCTCGGGGGCAGCGGGCGGCGGAGCAACGGGGGGCGTGGTGGGCGCAGGGGGCGCAGGGGGCGCGGGCGGCGCCACGGCGGCCGGTGCAGGCGGCACCGGCGGCGGCGACGGGGGCCTCGGGGACTCGTCCCGGCGCTCACAGCCGGAGAGGGAGAGCAGCAGGGCGGCAGCGCAGAGCGCGGGGCGGGTGGGAAGCATGGGAGAAGCGGTATAGACCGTCTCTCCACCATGGCGCAGCCGGCCCGTGCACCCTCGTCTGCCTGGCTCTTCGGCCCCGTCACCGACGTGGCCGTCTTTGCCGGCCCGGTGGCCGTCACCGGGCTGCTCGCGGCGTGGATGTCCAGCCGGGGACAGGGCGAGCTCCCCACCTGGGCGTGGGCGGTGTTCGTGCTCGGCGTGGACGTGGCGCACGTGTGGGCCACGCTCTTCCGGGTGTACGCGGACCGGGAGGAGCTGCGGCGCCGGCCGGAGCTCTACGTGGGCGCGCCGCTGGTCGCCTACGCGGTGGGCTTCGCGGCGTACCACCACTCGGCCCAGGCCTTCTGGCGCGCGTTCGCCTACGCCGCGGCCTGGCACTTCGTCCGCCAGCAGGTGGGCTGGGCGGCGCTCTACAACCGGCGCGCGGGCAGCCCGGCGTGGGAGACGCGGCTGGACGCCGCCGCGCTGTACGCCTGCACGCTCGGGCCGCTCGCCTGGTGGCACGCGCACCTGCCGCGGCCTTTCTCGTGGTTCGTCGCCGGGGACTTCGTGGGCGGGGTGCCGGCGTGGGTGGGCACCGCCGCGCTCGCGGTGGAGGGAACGGTGCTCGCCGCGTGGCTCCTGGCGCAGCTGCTGCGGGGGCTGCGCGGCGGCGGCCTCTTCGCGGGCCGCTGGGTGCTGGTGCTCTCCACGGCGGTGGCGTGGGGGGCGGGCATCGTGCTCGCCCCGGACGACGTCACCTTCACGCTGCTCAACGTGGGGCTGCACGGCGTTCCCTACTTCGCGCTGCTCTACAGGTATGCGCGGGGCCGGGACGCGGAAGGGGGCTACGGCCCCGTCGTGTCCCGCGCGGTGCGCCTGGGCGTGCCGGGCTTCCTCGGGCTGCTGCTCTTCCTCGCGTACGCCGAGGAGTGGCTGTGGGACACCTTCGTGTGGCACGAGCACGCGGCCCTGTTCGGCGGCGCGTGGGTGTCACCGCCGGAGGGGCTGCTCGCGCTGCTCGTCCCGGCGCTCGCGCTGCCGCAGGCCACGCACTACCTGCTGGACGGCTTCACCTGGAAGGGGAAGGAGAACCCAGGGCTGGCCGCGCGGCTTGGGTGGTCGCCGGGCGCCGCGCCACCAGCCGGCGGTTGAAGGCCTGGTCTGCGCGGACGAGCCACGCGCGGAAGGCGGCGTAGTCCGCGGCCTGCACCCGCGCGGTGGAGAGGGTGAACTCCGCGTGCACGGCGAGGGCCCCGTCCGACGTGGGCGTGACTTCCAGCACCGCGCGGCCGAAGGGCCCCTCGTCGCGGTGGGCCGCGGGGAGCTCCTCCACGCGGTAACCGGCCGGCAGCCGCAGCGTGAAGTCCAGCACGTGGGTGAAGGGATCCGTGAACGTCACGTCCTGCTTGCGCTCCGCGAGCGGGGCCAGCGCCTGGGCCCACGCGCGGCCGGTGCCGAGCGGGTGGAAGCGGAGGCCACCGTCCAGCACCTCCGCGTACCGTGGCACGGAGAGCGCGAAGTCCGCGCGCACGTCCCGGTCCAGGGCCTGCAACTCCGGCAACTCCAGCGCCTCCACCTTCACGCCGGGGAAGCTCGTGGCCCAGGCCTGCTCGAACTGCGCGGTGCGCGTGGCGGGGGACTGGTAGCCGCGGCGGAAGTCCGGGGCCTCGTGGCCGGAGACCTGCGTCCGGCAGGCGAGCTTCGCGCTGCCGTCCGCCTGCAGCGCGGCGTCCACCGCGAGGTGGGTGCGGTTGCGCCCCGGCGGCACCTCGGGCGTCCGCAGGTAGCGGCTGGGCCCCTCCGGCTCCACCACGAGCACGTTCGCGAAGCGGTCCGCGGAGGGCAGCTCGCGCGCCCCGTGGAACTCCGCCGTCCCGTCCAGGTAGAGGTCCAGCGACGGGACGTAGAGGATGGCGTGGTTGAAGGCCGCGAGCGAGGCCGGGTGGTCCCCGAGGTCCCCGAGGTTCCGCATGCGCAGGAGCACGAGCCGGCTGTCCACGCCGGCCACCTTGAGCAGGGCGTGCAGGAGGGAGGCCTTGTCCTTGCAGTCGCCGAAGCGCCGCGAGAGCACCTTGTCCACGCGGTAGGGCTTGTAGCCGTGGATGCCGAACTCCAGCGCCACGTAGCGCGTCTGGGTCACCACGAAGCCGTAGAGGGCGTCGACCACGGCTTGGACATTCTTGCGGTCCACGCGCTCGAGCAGCGTGTCCACCGTCCGGCGCAGCTCGTCTCCCGGTACCAGCTGGTCGCGGACGAGGCCCCAGTAGTAGCGGCCCACCTGCTCCCAGGTCTCGTAGGTGGAGAGGTGCAGCGGCTGGGCCACCTCGGCGAGCCCGGGCATGCCCGGCTCCTGCACCACGCGGGGCAACCCCTGCGCGGAGAAATGGTGGCGCGTGCCGCCGTCCGGGAGCGGCTCGGTGCGGGCGGAGAGGCCGGGCAGGCGCTTCGCGTTGGCGTGGAGCGGCCGGCCGCGGGGCATGTCCACCACGTACTGGTAGCGGACGCGCGGGGACATGCCCTTTACGTAGTCCACGTCTCCCCAGTAGTCGGACAGGAGGTTGTCCTGCGCGGTGTCGTCCACGCGGTACTGCAGCTCGAGCACGTCCCCCGGCTCGAGCTGGGGGAAGTCCAGCACCCGCGCGCGGGCGTCGTAGTACATGCCCGTCCACGGCTCGTTCATGTTGCGCTCGCTGTCCCCGAAGGACTCCACGAGCGCCCCGTCCGGCTTCTGCACGCGGGCGCGCAGCACGGTGAGCTCCTGGCGGGCCGGTGACCAGCTGATGGCGAACTCGCGCCACGCGTCCGCGCCGCGCTGCGTGAGCACCTTCACCGCCACCTGGCGGAAGTGCGAGGAGAGCCCGGAGGGCTGCACGCGCACCCAGTGGTTCTCGACGAGCTGCACCGCGTCCTCGCCGGTCCAGGCCTCCGCCTGCTCCAGCAGCGGGGCGAGCGGCAGCGCGTGCTCGGCGCCCAGCTGGGCCCCGTCGCCGTCCAGCGCCCGGAGCACCTCGCGCAGGGAGGCGTCCTGCGGCCTGCGCGCGAGCGCCTGGCGGACCGCCTCGCGTCCTCCCGCGCGGTCCCCCGCCGCGAGCCGGGCGCGGCCTTCCCGCTCGAAGGACTCCGGGTCCTCCGGGCTCAGCGCCCGCGCCTGCGTGAAGTGGGAGGCGGCGGACTCGGCGCTGCCGTCCGCGAGCTGCAGTTCGGCGAGGTGCAGGCGGGCCCCCAGGTCAAAGGGCTGCAGCTGCAGGTGCGTCTCGAGCGCCTCGGCGGCGTCGTGCGTCCGCCCGGACTCGGCCAGCTGCGAGGCGAGCGCGCGGCGGGTGGCGCCGTCGTCGTCGCGGAGCGCGAGCACCACGCGGAGCAGCGAGAGGGAGTCCCCGCGGCGCTCCTGCCTGCGTGCGAGCCGCGCCGCCTCCGACACCACCTGCGGGTGCTGGGGTGCATCCGCCCGGAGCGCGTCCAGCGCGCGCTCGGCCCGCGCGGTCTCTCCGAGCTGCTCGAGCGCCTTCACGTGCAGCAGCCGCGCCTCGACGAACGCGGGGTGACGCGCGGCGAGCGGTGACAGGAGTTCGAGCGCGCGGTGGGGATGGTCTCGCTGCAGCTCCAGCTGCGCGAGCTGGGCGAGGGTGAGCGGATCCTCCGGGGCGGCGGCGCGGGCACGCTCGAGCAAGGCGCGGCGCGCGTTGAAGTCCTCGCCCTGGAGTTGCGCGGCGAGCCGGAGCAGGGCCGCGTCCGCCTGCGCACCGGCCGCGGCGCGGAGGGCCTGCTGCGCTTCCGCGCGCTCGGTCTCCTCGAAGCCGCGCGTGCCGGCGAGCACCGTGGCGTGGTCCATGCGCAGGCCTGCGTCCGCGGGCGACGCGTCCACCCTCCGTGCGAGCGCGGAGGGCAGGGGCTCGAGCGGAGAGGGCTGGGGCCGCGGCCCCTTCGGCAGCGGGGGAAGGGCCTGGGGCTGCACCTCGCGCGCGAGCGGCCCTCCGCCGGCAACCGCCTCCTGGCGGAGGAAGAAGCCGAGCGGCCCGGAAGCGTGGCACACCTTCAGCAGCACCCGGTTGATCCCCTTGCGGAGGCGGACCTTTACCCCGGCCTGGTCGAGCGCGGGCGGGTGGTAGCGGTCGTCGGCCGAGACGCGCTCGCCGTTGAGCCACAGCCGGTGCGCGCCGGAGGTGCCGAGCCAGAGGGCCACGGTGCCTTCCTTGTCCGCCTCGAGGAAGGTGAGCGCGTAGGCGACCACCTCGCTGCGCGGGTACACGGCGGCCCCGAGGTCCACGAAGCCGTCGCGGGGGCGCACCGGGAGCGGGTGCCAGCGGAAGGTCCGCCCGGCGGTCTCCACCGGGGAGGCGAGGTCCAGCCCAGCTTCCGGCCCGAAGTCCGTGTCGCACCCGGCCTTGCCCTCGTTGTCGAACCCGCCGAGCACCTGGAACTGGCCGAGGAAGCCGAGCGGGGCGACGAGCTCTTTCGCCCTCACGCCGCGGCCGCGGGCGCGCTCCACGTCCCCGAGCAGGTGACGGGCGAGTGCGCGGACGCGGGGCTCGGTCTGCGTGCGGGAGACGAGGGACTCGAGCGGGCCGGCGAGCTCCTGGAGATCCACCACCGTGTCCCGCGCGGCGTGGAGCCGGAGCACGTCGGCCGCGGCGCGGGGACTGTCCCCGTGGGCGAGGGCGGCAGCGGCCTGGGCGCGGACCCACGCCAGCTGGGGATCCGCCGCGGAGGTCGCTGGAGGTGCCGCGGTCGGACCGACGGGCAGCGGCCCCTCCACCGCGAACGCAGACACGGGGCAGGCAAGCGCCAGGGCGAGGGCGAGCAGGCGGGGCATGGACCGCCAGTCAAGTACGTGGGCCGGGGGCATGGCGAGCGGGAACCACCGCGGGTGGGGGGAGATTCCCGGCGCCGGGGCGCGCGCGGCGAGGGCCGGGGCCGAATGGGCTCGCGGGGATTCGTCTCGGTGGCGTGGGAAGTCCGAGTGCACGCACGCCTGAACGGGTGGCTCCGAGAGGTCACCCGCGGTCCGCGCCGCTGGGGATGGCGTCACAGCTCACTCTGCAGAAGTTGCGACCACCCACTGGTAGCAACCTCCGCAGAGTAGACCGGGAGACCGTCCACCGGCCTCCGAGCCTCGGTTGGGGTGCCGCTCCAGACCGGGAGAACAGGCGCACGAACGATGGAGTTGGGAGCGCAGCGCCTCAGCTGTTCCACGCACGGGCGAGCGTGAGCACCTGCACCTCGCGGGCCCCTGCCTCTTTCAGCGCACGTGCAGCGGCGCGGGCGGTGGCGCCGGTCGTGAGCACGTCGTCCACGAGCAGCACGGATTGTCCCTTCACCCGTGCCAAGGCCCGGAAGGCCCCGCCCACGTTCTGCTCGCGTGCGTGCTCGGAGAGGCCGACCTGCCGGGAGGTCTCCCGGGTCCGCTCGAGTCCCGAGAGCCATGTCTTCCCCGTCTCCCGGCACAGCGCGGAGGCGAGCAGCCCGGCCTGGTCATACCGGCGCTGGACGAAGCGGCGCCGGTGCAGGGGCAGGGGCACGACGATGTCCGGGGCCAAGCGCAGGAAGGACTCGGCCGCATGGGCCAGCAGAGCCCCGAGCGGCCGCGCGAGTTCGGGTCGGTCCTCGTATTTGAAACGGTGGATGGCGCGGGCGAGCGGCCCGCCGTGGACGAACGGGGCGAACGCCCTCGAGAACGGCGGTGGCCGTGCCGCGCAGCGGTGGCAGGTGTCGGCGGGGAACCGTCCCGGCTCGGCGCAGTGCCGGCAGCCCACGGAGGGGAGCAGCTCGAGGAGCGTCGCGCAGTCCGGACAGAAGTCCCCGTCGCGCGCGACGAGTTCACGGCAGCCGAGGCACGTCTCGGGGAACAACAGGCTCCAGTACGGTGCGAGGTCCATGCCCCGCCGAGGCGTGCAGCCGACGTGCCTTGGCCTGGGTTACGGATCCGGCTCGTCCCCCAGCAGCTCGGCGAGGCTGAACTCGAGCTGTTCGAACGGCGCAGCGCGGACGCGCTCGGTCCCGGCGGCCACCTGGACCACCCGGTATCCCGCGGGCTCGTGCTGCAGCACGGTGAGGGTGGCCGCCTCCGGTTCCAGCAACCAGTAATGGCCCACGCCTGCGCGGTGATACAGCCGCACCTTCTCCACGCGGTCCCGACGGGCATTGCTCGGAGAGACGATCTCGCAGACCCAGTCCGGCACCACCCTCATCGGCCTGCCGGGAGGCACCTTCGGCAGCTTCTCCCGGCGCCACCCCGCCAGGTCTGGCCGGACCAGGTCTTCCGGGCCGAGTTCCAGGTCCACGTCCGAGAGAATCCACCAGCCGCCCGGTCTTCCACCTCCATGGCGACCGAATGACTCCGTCACCCGCCCACCGAGCTGCGCCAAGCTCAACCCATGGTGGTTGCTCGGCGCGGCCTTCTCCTCCACCCGCCCGGCGATCACCTCCAGTCGCCGCTCTTCCGGAAGCGCGAGCACCTCTGCGCTCGTCATTCTCGGTGGAGTGTCCTCTCCGGACTTCTTCGCCATGGTGCCGCCTCGCCTTCCGACCCGAACGCCCATGCTGCCCCCCTTGTTGGACTCTTGGAGGTGTACGACGAGCGTCTGACACTTCTGCATCTTGTCCCGGTCCATGGCCTGGGGACAGCCCCGCGCAGGGAAACCTCATCCAGCGAACAGCTGCGGCCTCTCACGCCCCATCACCTTCAGCAGGGTAGGGGCGATGTCAGCCAGAATCCCCGGCCGCAAATTCATCCCACGGAAGTCCGCGTAGACGGGTTGGAACGACACCGGGTCCACCACCTGTTCGCAGTTGCCGTGGTCCGCCGTCACCGCCATGGCCCACCCGGCTCGGTGCAGCGCCGGCAGCCGACGGAGGGCTGCAGCTCGAGCGGAGAAGGGCAGGCTCCCATGCGGAGCGAGGTCCATGCCCCGCGGATGCGTGCAGCGGCTGCGCTGTTCCGAGCGTCAAGGGTCCGGGTCATCTCCGAGCAGCTCCTCGACGCTGAACTCCACCTGCTCGAAAGGCGTGGCCCGGATGCGCTCTGCGCCCGAGGCGACCTGGATGACCTTGTACCCGTCCGGCTCGTGCCGGAGCACGGTGAGAGTGGCGGCCTCCGGTTCCAGGACCCAGTAATGGCCTACTCCAACGCGGTGGTAGAGGCGCACCTTCTCCACGCGGTCTCTGCGCGCATTGCTCGGAGAGACGAGTTCACAAATCCAATCCGGGATGTCCCGGATGGGACGTCCACGAGGGGCCTCGGGGACCTTCTCCCGCCGCCAACCAGCGAGGTCGGGTCGGACCAGGTCCAGTGGGCCGAGTTCGAGATCTGCCTCGGAGTAAATCCACCATCCTCCGGGTCGATCACTGCCACGGCGTCCGAACTGCCTCCCAATCAATCCACCGAGCTGGACCTGGAGGTGGGAGTGCTCCCCGGAGGGCGCAGCCTTCTCTTCCATGCGGCCGGCAATCACCTCGAGGCGACGCTCTTCCGGGAGCGCGAGGAGTTCCGAACTGGTCACTCGGGGGGGGCTGCCCTGTTTCGGCTCGTTCGCCATGCCAACGCTCCTGCCTCCGGTCGTTCGAACCGTGCCTGCTTTCCTCGATGCATCGCCCATCCGCCCCCCTTGTCGAACCTGCAAGGGTGTACGACGACCATCTGACACGTCCGCATCTTGGCGCGTGACGGGGTGCTGGGACAGCCCCGCGCAGGGAAACCTCATCCAGCGAACAGCCACGCCTCGAGCACCGCGTCCCACGCCTCGCGCAGCAGCGACCGTCGTTGTCCCTCGGGCAGTGACTCGGGCACGGCGCCGCAGACCCGTCCCTTGCTGTGCAGCCCGAGCCCAAGCGGCGAGAGGTGCTCGGTGAAGCCTGGCAGGGAGACGTTGCGGGCGCTGAAGCACGGCCCGAGCCCGCCGCATCCCACCGCCAGCGCACCTTCCGTCTCCACCCAGGCGGCGGGTTCCATGACTTCGTAGACGTCCATCCCGGGCCGGGCCGGTTCGAACCGGGTGGTCGGCTCGAGGGTTTCGGTGTGGTCACCCCCGACACCCCAGCACCGCCCGAGCGCGAGCCACGACTCGCGGAGTGCCGCCACGTCGCCGGGCCCGCTGCACACCCGTCCCCAGGCGTGCGGCGCGTGCATCCGCTCGGACCCTTCGCACCAGGTGATGCCGCGGTGTGCGAGGTGGACGTCGTATCCGCGGACGTCCATGGGGCCCGTGCTGACATGACCGCAGCGCGTGAGGACCAGGGACGCGCGGAGGAAGCGCGGGTTGCCCGCGGCGAGGCAGGAGGGCGGGTGGCCCAGCAGCGAGCGGCGCACTCGGGTGTGCTGCTTGTGCAGCCGGTGGTCCCACCAGGTGAAGTCCGCGAAGCCGTCGTCGGGAGGTGTCGGGGTGTTCATGCCCGGACTGCGGCAGACGGACGCCCGATTTACCGCGCGCTCAGTACAACCCCTGCCGGTTCATCTCCTGCGGCTTCTCGAGCCCCATCACCTTCAAGAGCGTGGGGGCGATGTCGGCCAAAATCCCCGGCCGCAATTTCATCCCACGGAGGTCCGCGTGGACCAGGTGGAACGGCACCGGGTTGAGCGTGTGCGCGGTGTGCGGTTCACCCGTCAGCGGGTCCACCATCTGCTCGCAGTTGCCGTGGTCCGCCGTCACCGCCATGGCCCAGCCCGCGCGTGCGCAGGCATCCCCGAGCAGCCCGAGGCAGTCGTCCACCGTCCGCACCGCCTTCATGGCCGCGTCCAGCTTCCCCGTGTGCCCCACCATGTCCGGGTTGGCGAAGTTCACCAGCGCGAAGTCGTACTGCCCGGAGCCGATGCGCTTCACCAGCTCCGCCGTCACCTCCCGCGCGCTCATCTCGGGCTTCTCGTCGTACGTCTTCACGTCCCGCGGAGACGGCACCAGGAAACGGTCCTCGCCGGGGAACAGCACCTCCCGGCCGCCGTTGAAGAAGAACGTCACGTGTGCGTACTTCTCCGTCTCCGCGGTGCGGAACTGCTTCAGCCCGTTCCGCGCGAGCACCTCGGGGAAGATGTCCGTCGGCTGCTCGGGCGGGAACGCCACCGGCAACCCCTCGAACGTCTCGTCGTACTGCGTCATGCAGACGTAGCGCCCCACGCGCAGCCCGCCGCGGTCGAACTCCTTGAAGGACGGGAACGCCAGCGCCTGGGTCAGCTCCCGCGCCCGGTCTGCGCGGAAGTTGAAGAAGAGGCACACGTCCCCGTCCCGGATGCGGGCCACCGGCTCGCCGTTCCCCGTGGTGAGCACCGTGGGGACGATGAACTCGTCCGTCACCTTCTCCGCGTAGCTCGCCCGGATGGCGGCCTCGGCGGACGGCGCCTTCGGCCCCACCCCGTGCACGAGCGCCTCGTACGCCTTCTGTACCCGGTCCCACCGCTTGTCGCGGTCCATGGCGTAGTAGCGCCCGGACACCGTGGCGACGCGGCCGACCCCTATCTCCTGCAGCTGCCGCTCGAGCCCCTCCACGTACCCGGCCGCGCTCTGCGGCGGCGTGTCCCGGCCGTCCGTGAAGGCGTGGATGAACACCTTCTGCAGCCCGCGGCCCTTCGCCGCCCGGAGGAGCCCGTACAGGTGCTCGAGGGACGAGTGCACGCCGCCGGGGCTGCACAGCCCGAGCAGGTGCAGCGCCGTGCCCTCGCGCTTCGCCTGGTCGAACGCGTCGCGGAGCGCGGGCACCTGCGCGAGCTCGCCCGCCTCGGTGGCGCGGTTGATGCGCACCAGGTCCTGGTACACCACCCGGCCCGCGCCGATGTTGGTGTGGCCCACCTCCGAGTTGCCCATCTGCCCGTCCGGCAGCCCCACGGCGAGCCCCGCGGTCTGCAGTTCGGCGAACGGCATGTCGCGCGCGAGCCGGTCCAGCTGCGGCGTCCCCGCGAGCGCGATGGCGTTGTTGTCCCGCTCGCGGCGCAGGCCCCAGCCGTCCAGCACCACCAGCAGCACCTTGTGACGTGGCGTCATGGGGGAGGAACCTAACCCGCCCCCGCACCCCGCGTCAGGGCGAGACGCACTGGCCGTTGTTGCACACCTGCAGCAGCGAGCAGGCGTTGCCGCACGCCCCGCAGTTCAGCGGATCGAACAGCAGGTTCTTGCACGCGGTCTGCCCCGTGCCGCACGGGGTCAGGCCCGGCTGGCAGGTGCAGGTGCCGCCGACGCACGCGCCCAGCTGCCCGCCCGGGCACACGTTCCCGCAGCTCCCGCAGTTGCGGCGGTCGCTCGTGGTGTTGATGCAGAAGCCGTTGCACGCCGAGAAGCCCGCCTGGCACGTGCACTGGCCGGCGATGCAGAAGAGCCCGAACGGGCAGGCGTTGCCGCACGCGCCGCAGTTCTGCGGATCGCCCTGCAGCGACTGGCAGACGCCGTTGCACACGCCGCTGCCCGGCGGGCAGAAGCAGACGCCCCCCACGCACTGCTCTCCCTGCGCGCACCGCCGCCCGCAGCTGCCGCAGTGGAGCGGATCCGACGCGAGCGTCACGCAGGCCCCGCTGCAGTTCGCAGTCGGCGCCGTGCAGTTGGTCACGCACTGGCCGGCCTGGCACTCCTGGCCCGCCCCGCACGCCCGCCCGCATGCACCGCAGTTCGACGGGTCCGACTGCAGCGAGACGCACTTGTTGCTGCAGCGGGTGAAGCCGGTGCGGCAGTCGCACTGGCCCCCCTGGCAGCGCCGCGCACCGGGGCCGCAGGAGTTGCCGCACGCCCCGCAGTTGAGGACGTCCGAGTCGGTCAGCGCGCAGACGCCGTTGCACAGCTCCTGGAACTGGGTGCACTGCGAGGTGCAGAAGCCGAACGTGCACACCTGTCCCGGCGCGCACGCCTGGCCGCAGCCGCCGCAGTGCTGCGGATCGCTCCCGATGCGCACGCAGCTGCCGCCGCACCGCGAGTAGCCGGTGCCGCACGCGCACTGCCCGTTGTCGCAGTAGCTGAAGCTCCCGCAGTTGTTCCCGCAGCTGCCGCAGTTCGCCCGGTCCGTCCTCAGGTTGGTGCAGACGCCGCTGCAGGTGGCATAGGTGTTGGGGCAGGTGACGGCGGCGCAGGCCCCGTTCACGCAGCCGATCCCCGGCGCGCACGCGTTGCCGCACGCCCCGCAGTTCGCCACGTCCGCGGAGGTATCCACGCACCTGCCGTTGCAGGACACCAGCCCGGCCCCGCAGGTGCAGGTGCCGTTGCTGCAGGTGCCGCCCGCCCCGCAGGCGTTCCCACACGCGCCGCAGTTCGCCGCGTCCGTCGCGGTGCCGACGCACTGGCCGTTGCACAGCGTGGCGCCACCGGGGCAGGTGCACTGGCCCGAGACGCACGCCGTCCCCTGCGGGCAGGGGTTGTTGCAGCGGCCGCAGTGGTTGTTGCTCGTGGCGAGGTCCACGCAGCGGTTGTTGCAGACGGCGCCGGGCGTCCCGTTCTGCCGGGTGCAGGTGCAGTTGCCCGCCGAGCAGGTGGAGCCCTGCGGGCACGTCCGCCCGCACGCGCCACAGTTGGCCGGGTCCGAGGCCACGGACAGGCACTGCCCGCCGCACAGCAGCGTCCCGTTGGGGCAGGTGCAGGTGCCGCCGGAACAGGTGCGGCCCGCCGGGCAGGCGTTGCCGCAGCTGCCGCAGTTCGCCGGGTCCGACGAGGTGTCCACGCACGCGCCGTTGCACACCGAGGAGCCCGCCCCGCAGCCACAGGTGCCGCCCGAGCAGGCCTGGCCCGCGGGACAGGCGTTGCCGCAGGCCCCGCAGTTCGCCGCGTCCGAGGAGGTGTCCACGCACACCCCGTTGCACGAGCTGGCGCCGCCGGGGCAGGCGCAGCTGCCCGAGCGACAGGAGCTGCCGCCGGTGCAGGCGTTGCCGCAGGCGCCGCAGTTCGCCGCGTCCGAGGTGGTGTCCACGCAGGCGCCGTTGCACGCGGTGGTGCCCACGGGGCAGCCACTGCAGCTGCCGCCCGTGCACGACTGGCCCGCCGCGCACGCATTCCCGCAGGCGCCGCAGTTCGCCGCGTCCGAGGCCGTGTCCACGCAGCGTCCACCGCAGGAGAGGGTACCGGGCGGGCACACGCAGGCGCCGCCGATGCACCCCTGCCCGGAGAGGCACACCCGCCCGCACGCGCCGCAGTTGGCCGGGTCCTGCTGCAGCTCCACGCAGCTGTTGCCGCACGCGCTCGAGCCCGCGGGGCACCTGCACGCGCCGCCCGCACAGGCCTGCCCCGCCGGGCAGCCGTTGCCGCACGCCCCGCAGTTCGCCGCGTCGGAAGTGGTGTCCACGCACGCCCCGTTGCACGCGGTGGTGCCGGTGGGACAGCTGCAGGCCCCGGCCACGCAGGTGAGCCCCGCGGCGCAGCTGTTGCCGCAGCTGCCGCAGTTGCGGATGTCGCCCTGCAGGTCCACGCAGGCCTGGCCGCAGGCGGACTGGCCCGGCACGCACTGGGTGGTGCAGGCGCCCTGGCTGCAGTACTCGCCCGGCGCGCAGGCCTGTCCGCACCCGCCGCAGTGGGCCGGGTCGCTGGAGGTGTCCACGCACGCCCCGCCGCACGCCGTGGTCAGCACGCAGGTGCAGGCCCCGCCCGTGCAAGCCTCTCCGACGGCGCAGGCCCGGCCGCAGGCCCCGCAGTTCGCGTCGTCCGCGTCCAGGTCCACGCAGCGTCCGTCACAGGCGGGCGCCCCGCCGGGGCACGTGCAGGCCCCGAGCGTGCACACCTGCCCGGAGGGGCAGGCCAGGGTGCATCCCCCGCAGTGCGCCGCGTCCGCCCCGAGGTCCACGCACCGTCCGCCGCACAGCGCGTGCTCGAGCGGGCAGCTGCTCTCGCAGCGCCCCTCCACGCAGGACTGCTCCGCGGTGCAGGAAAGGCCACAGCCGCCGCAGTTCAGCCGGTCCGACTGCACGTCCACGCAGGAGGCCCCGCAGCTGGTGAAGCCCTCGCCGCAGGCCTGCACGCACTGGCCCTGCTGGCACCGCTGCTCTGCCGGGCAGGCGTTGCCGCAGGCGCCGCAATCCGTGGCGGTGCTCTGGGTGTCCACGCAGCGGCCGTCGCACGCCTCGAGCGGCGCCGGGCAGGTGCACGCCCCGTCCACGCAGGACTGGAACCCCACGCACGCCGTCGAGCAGCTGCCGCAGTGGGCCGCGTCCGACGTCACGTCCACGCAGGCCCTGCCGCAGGCGAGCGTGCCCGGCGGGCAGCTCTCCACGCAGCGGCCGGCCGCGCACACCGAGTCCCCCTCGCACGCGGCGCCGCACCCGCCGCAGTGGGCGGGGTCAGACGCGGTGGAGACGCAGGCGTCCCCGCAGCGGGCGAGCCCCGGCGCGCAGGCCCCCACGGGCAGCGCCTCGAGGCAGCGGCCGGACACGCAGGCCATCCCGTCGGGGCAGGGCGGGTCCGTGGGCTGGCCGCAGTAGAAGACCTGCGTGCGGGAGCACCCGGATGCCGTCACGAGCAGGAGCAGTCCTGCCAACGCAGCAGTGCGGAGTGGGTTCGTCATGGGGGAACTTCCCTGGTGGCACGCCGGCCCGGCGGGCGAGCGGCTTACTTGTGGTAGGGCTCGCCGCGCAAGAGCGTGAAGGCCCGGTAGAGCTGCTCCACCAGCACCAGCCGCGCCAGGCGGTGCGGGAGCGTCATCCGGGAGAGGGAGAGGGTGAGCGCCGAGGCCGCCACCACGTCCCCCGAAATCCCCTCGTCACCGCCGATGACGAAGAGCAGGTCCTTCGACTGGCCCTGTGCCTTGCCGATGAAGGCGGACAGCTCCACGGAGTCCAGGTTCTTGCCGCGCTCGTCGAGCGCCACCAGCCAGTCGCGGGGGCCGCGCTTCTCGAGGAGTGCCTCGCCCTCCAGCCGCTTCGCCTCGCCCGCGGGGAGTTTCCGGGAGGAGGCCTCGGGGAGCTGCAGCAGCTCCAGCTTCACGTAGTGCTGGAGCCGCTTCGCGTACTCGTCCACGCCGGGCTGGAAGAGCCCGGAGCGATCCCTTCCCACGGAGGCGACGCGGAGCTTCACGCCTCAGCCGGTGATGCGCTCGCGGCGGGCGTCCGCCCAGAGGCCGTCGAGATCGTAGAAGGCGCGCTGCTCCGAGTAGAAGAGGTGCGCCACCACGTCGCCGTAGTCGAGCAGGACCCAGTTGCCGGTCTCGCGCCCCTCGGTGCCCACGGTGCGCAGCTGCTTCTCCGCCTTGAGCGTCCCCTCGATGTGCTCCGCGATGGCAGCCACCTGGCGGTCCGACTCGCCCGAGGCGATGACGAAGTAGTCCGCGTAGGACGTCTTGCCGCGCACGTCCACGAGCGTCACGTCCAGCGCCTTCTTGTCCAGCGCGAGCCCGGCGATGCGGCGCGCGAGCGCCTCCGCCTCGGGGTTGGCCTTCACGGCTGCTGCCGCGGCCTGCGTGGCCGGCTTCTTCTTGCGGGGTGCACCCTTCTTCGCGGCCGGCTTCTTGCCGCGGGGGGACTTCACCTTCGACGGGGACTTCGACCGGGAGGACGGCTTCTTCGCTGCGGGCTTGCTGCTGCGGGGCTTGGAGCTCATGTGGGCGGGCACCCTAACGCACCTGCCCGTTTCCCTGAACGACGTACTTCTGGGCCGTGAGCTCGCGCAGCCCCATGGGGCCGAAGGCGTGGAGCCGCGAGGTGGAGATGCCGATCTCCGCCCCGAGCCCCAGCTCCCCGCCGTCGTTGAAGCGCGTGGAGGCGTTCACCATCACCGCGGAGGCGGCCCCCTCGCGGGTGAAGCGGGCGGCCGCCGCCTCGCTGCGCGTGAGGATGGCCTCGGTGTGCTCCGAGCCGTACCGGGCGATGTGCGCGAGCGCCTCCTCGAGTCCGTCCACCACCTTCACCGCCAGCACCAGGTCCAGGAACTCCTTCCCGTAGTCTTCCGGCGAGGCGAGCGAGGCCAGCAGCCCCGCCCTGCCGAGCACCTCCAGCGTCCGGCTGCAGCCCCGCACCTCCACGCCCCTCGACTGGAGCGCGCCCACCGCGCGGGGGAGGAAGGCCTCCGCGACGGCGGCGTCCACCAAGAGGCACTCGGCGGCGTTGCACACGCCGGGGCGGGACGTCTTGGCATTCACCAGCACCGCCTCCGCCGTGCCCAGGTCCGCGTCCGCGTGCACGTACACGTGGCACACGCCCTTGTAGTGCTGCACCACCGGCACCCCGCGCGCGTGCTCGGTGACGAAGCGGATGAGCGCCTCGCCGCCGCGCGGGATGCACAGCTGGATGAGCCCCTCGAGCCGGAGCAGCTCGAGCAGCGCCTCGTGGTCCGGCGTGGGCACCAGCTGCACCGCGTCCACGGGAAGAGCGGTCTCGCGCAGCCCCTCGCGCAGCGCGGCCAGGATGGCCCGGTTGCTCCTCAGCGATTCGCGCCCGCCGCGGAGGATGACGGCGTTGCCGCTCTTGAGACACAGCCCGGCCGCGTCGGACGTCACGTTGGGGCGGGCCTCGTAGATCATCAGCACCACGCCCAGCGGCAGCCGCTCCCTTCGCACGTGCAGCCCGTTGGGCCGCTCCCACCGCTCCGTCACCTCGCCCACGGGGTCCGGGAGCCCGGCCACCGACTCGAGCGCCGCGGCCATGGCCTCCACGCGCGCCGGGGTGAGCAGCAGCCGGTCCAGGAAGGCCTCGGCGCGCCCCTCGCCCCGCGCGTGGGAGACGTCCGCGGCGTTCTCCGAACACAGGGATTGGACGTTCTTGCGGAGCGCGGCGGCCATGGCGCGGAGGGCGCGGTCCTTCTCGTCGCGCGGGGCGGCGGCCAGTGCGCGCGAGGCGGCGCGGGCGGCCTCGGCCAGCGGGCGCATGGGCGGGTGGGGCGCATTTGCGTGCGTCATGCGGAGTCCTCTATCACGCGCCCCCATGAGCGATCCCCGAGAGCAGAAGTTCCAGCAGCTGGCCGCCCAGTTCCCCGACGCCCCCATGGCCCATTACTCGCTGGGTCGCCTCTATTGCGAGCAGGGGCGCCACGCGGACGCGGTGGGACCGCTCGAGCGGGCGTGCACGCTGGACAAGACGTACGCCGCCGCGCTCGTGTGCCTCGGCGACGCCTACGCCGGCGTGGGCCGCACGGAGGACGCGCGGCGCACGTACGAGACCGCGAAGGAGGTGGCCCTGCAGCAGAAGCACGACGGGCTCGCGCAGGACATCCAGGACAAGCTGGACTTCCTGTAGTTCAGGGGCAGGCGGCGTCCGGCTCCACCCGGAGGTCGTCCAGCCGGGCGACCAGCGGGGTGATGGGACCGCACAGGCCGCCGGGGCCGACCACGGACAGCTGCAGCAGCGCGTCGAAGCCGTCCATCCCGGCCGGAAGACACATCGCGACGTCCGACCAGCTGCCGGGGGCAGCAGGGAACTCCTGGAACGTACCCGGGACGTTCGCGTAGAGCGAAAGTCCTGCCTCCATCTGGTGGGCGAACTTCACCGCCATTCCGCCGCCCGTCGCCGCGCGCGCGGGGACCACGAAGGGCACGGTGAGGGCGCGGCCGTAGCAGGACTGGTCCACGGAGACGCGGGCATACCCGTTCCCGGTGCGGGCGTTCGAGGGATCGCTCGGCGCGGAGAAGTACTGGACGGAGCCCGTCCCGTCCGGGTGCGGGTACCAGCCGGCGGACCCGGACTCCGCCCCGCCGTTGGGGAAGCCTGCCGCGCCCGCGGGGCAGGCCGGGTCATCCACGAGCGCCACGTCGTCCACCAGCACCTCCGACAACTCCGGGCCGCAGAGGGCGGACGGCGGCGTGTCCATGGAGAGGGTGACGGTGCGCACCGTCCCCGCGTGAGCCGCTGGCACGCATGCCGAGAGCGTGACACCGGGGGAGGCGACCGCGGAGAGGGGGCGGCTGTCCAGGGGCATGCCCTCCAGCCGAAGCACCACGTGCCCGGTCCCCTGGCCCTGCACCTTTGCCTGCAGCCGCTTGCCGCCGACGGCCGGGATGCTCACCGGGGTGGACATGGAGGGAACGTCCCCGCACGCATCGAAGCGGCGGAGGACGCCCGACACGGTCCCCGAGAGGGGGACACCCGCGTTCGACCCCGTGAAGAGGAACCCTGCCTCCGTGGAACTGCTGGAGTTGTATTCGAACGCCCAGCCGGCGGTGGGCCACTCCATGCTGGGCAGCTTCTCGAAGTCGCCGTTCAGGAGCGTACCGGGTGCAGGGCAGTTCTCGTCGTGGACCAACGCCGCGGTGTCCACGAAGACGTCCTGGGCGGGGCCGAAGAGGCCGCTGCCGTGCGCGGCGACCGTGAAGCGCTTCTTGCCCGCCGCGAGAGCTGCCTCGCCGAGGCAGAGGTTCGTCCGCAGCGTGCCGCCCACCAGCGAGCCCACGGACTGGT
The DNA here is from genome assembly GCA_039800145.1 of Pseudomonadota bacterium. Lineage (GTDB taxonomy): Bacteria > Myxococcota > Myxococcia > Myxococcales > Myxococcaceae > VGRA01. Next base: position 23,618 of record JBDLRJ010000073.1, read on the forward strand.
AACGCGCCCCGGTGCCGAGGAACACCGTCCCCTGCAGGCTCGAGCGCAAGGTGACGGGGGCCTGCATGAGCCCCGCGGTGATGGAGACCGCGTTCGGGCCGCTGGGGGAGGGGGCAGGCATCCGGATCTCCTGGAAGAGGCGGCCGAACTGGGGGGAGGACAGGCCGGCGGCGTGGAAGCGCCCCACGCCGAGCGTGGTGAGGGAGGGCTGGCCGAACAGGGTGACGGAGGTCCCGGGCTCAACGCTCGCCGCGCCTTCGATCCGCCACGCGTCCGGTGCACGCAAGAAGTTGGGATCCTCCAGCTCGCCGCAGCGGCAGTTCGCCGTGCGAGGGGCATTGCAGGCATCCACGCCCGAGGTGGAGCCGCAGGCCGCGAGCCGGTCGCAGAAGGCGGCGTCGGACTCGGGCACGCAGCCATCACAGACGTACACGGTCTGCAGGACCTCCGCGTCGGACAAGGTGCGGTTTCCGTCCGAGTCCAACCCGAGCTCCACCTTGTGGCCGCCCGCGGGGCACCGGGCCCCCGCCGCCTCCTCCGTCACACGCGAGAGCGTGGACAGGCCCGCCTCCCCCGCATCACCGGCGCTCCCCTGAGGACCCTGCTCACCCTGGGGACCCTGCTGCCCCGCCGGGCCCGCGGACCCCTGCTGGCCCTGGGCGCCTGGCTCGCCCTGGGGACCCTGCTGCCCATCCTGCCCCGAGGGGCCCGTGGCCAGGAGCCGCGTCCACCCCTTGCCCTGCCGGCACAGCCAGAGCCCGTCCTCGGCGGCCGTGTAGACCACCTTGAGGTGCTGGGCCTCGGTGCACGTGGGGAGGGAGGCCTCGTCCGCGTAGGAGGGCAGGGTGGCGCCGGTCTCGCTACTGCGGCAGGCGCTGGCGGCGAGCAGCAGGGAGAGCGACGGGAGCAGCAGGCGGGTGGGCATCATGACCCTGCGTCATGCTTCCAGCCTTCGCTCCCTGTCAACGACCGGCCGGGACCTTCTTCAGGGACAGCGAGTTCACGCAGTAGCGCAACCCGGTGGGCCGCGGCCCGTCGGTGAAGACGTGGCCGAGGTGGCCGCCGCATGCCGCGCAGTGGATCTCCGTCCGCACCATCCCGTGGGAGGCGTCCACGTCCTCGTCCACCCTGTCCTTCGACAGGGGCGCGAAGAAGGACGGCCAGCCGCTGCCGCTGTCGTACTTCGTCTCGCTGGAGAAGAGCGGTTCGCCGCAGCCGGCGCAGGCGTAGGTCGCCGCGTCGTGGCTGTCCCAGTAGGCGCCCGTGAAGGCGCGCTCGGTGCCCTTCTGCCGCAGCACCCGGTACTGCTCCGGGGTGAGCGTTGCCCGCCACTCCTCGTCGGTCTTCTGGATTCGCGCTGCCATGGTGGACGGGGATTAACGCCCGGCCCGCACGGCCGCCAGCACCCGGCCGGTGGCGGTCTTCTTCTTCGCCACCGCCTCCGGCGTCCCCTCCGCCACGATGCGCCCGCCCGCCTCGCCCCCCTCGGGGCCCAGCTCCACCAGCCAGTCGGAGGCTGCCATCACCGCCGGGTGGTGCTCGATGACCACCAGCGTGTCCCCGCGGTCCACCAGGCGGTGGAGGAAGCGCACCAGCTTCCGCACGTCCCCCACGTGGAGCCCCGTGGTGGGCTCGTCAAGAACGTACAAGGTGTGCACGTGGCGCGTGGTGGCCGTCAGCTCGGCTGCGAGCTTGAGCCGCTGCGCCTCGCCGCCGGAGAGCGTGTTGGAGGGCTGGCCCAGTTGCAGGTAGCCCACCCCGAGCTCGGACAGGCACGCGAGCGGGGCAGCCACCTTCGGCCACGCGGAGAACACCTCGCGCGCCTCGTCCGCGGACAGCCGGAGCACCTCGCCGATGTTGAGCCCCCTGTAGCGGACCTCCAGCGTGGCGGCGTCGAACCGCGCCCCTCCACACGCCGCGCAGGGCGTCACCACGTCCGGGAGGAACGACATCTCGTGGCTGATGCTGCCTTGTCCCTCGCACGTGGTGCAGCGGCCGCTGCGGGGCGAGTTGAAGGAGAAGCGCGCCGCCGTGTACCCGCGCGCGCGCGCTTCCGGGGCCTGCGCGAACGCCTTCCGCAGCTCGTCCCAGATGCCGAGGAAGGTGGCGGGCACGCTGCGCGGCGTCCGCCCGATGGGGGACTGGTCCACCGCGAGCACCCGCTGCACGCTCCCGAGCCCCTCGAGCGACTTGAAGGGCAGGGGGGCGGGGCCGGTGCGCTCCAGCGCGCGGCGCGCCGCCGGGTAGAGCACCTGCCGCACGAGCGTGCTCTTGCCGCTGCCGGACACGCCGGCCACCACCGTCATCCGCCCGAGCGGCAGCCGGAGGTCCACGTCCTCGAGGTTGTGCGCGGTGGCGCCCGTCAACTCGAGCCACTTCTCCGGCTTCCCGCGTGAAGGGCCCGGCTCCCACTCGCCTGCGCGCAGCGCCGCACCCGTGGGGGAATCCGGGTGCGCGAGCACCTTCGCCGGCGTCCCTTCCGCGACGATGCGTCCGCCCCCGCGCCCGCCCGTGGGACCGAGGTCCACCAGGTGGTCTGCCGCCTTCAGCGTGTCCGTGTCGTGCTCCACCACGAAGACGCTGCTGCCGGTGTCCACCAGCGCGCGGAGGTTCTCCAGCAACCGCGCCGTGTCGCGCGGGTGCAGGCCGATGGTGGGCTCGTCAAGAACGTACAAGGCGCCGGTGAGCCCCGCGCCGAGCTGGGCGGACAGCCGGAGCCGCTGCATCTCGCCGCCGGACAGCGTGGCCGCGCCCCGGTCCAGGGAGAGGTAGCCCAGGCCCACCCGCTCGAGGAACCCGAGCCGCCGGAGCAGCTCCGTGCGCGCCGTGTCCGCGAGCAGCGCCTCGTCCCCGTGGAACGTCCAGCGTTTCACCTCAGCGAGCGCGGCCGAGACGCTGCGCTGCGCGAGTCCCGCCCAGGCGTGGCCCTTGAGCTTCACCGCGCGGGGGATGGGGGCGAGCCGGCTCCCGTCACACGTGTCGCACGGTGCGGAGTGCCCTTCGGCGACCGCCGTGGGGCCGCCCTCCACGCCCGTCCCCTCGCACGCCCCGCAGCGGCCCTGCTTGGTGTTGAAGCTGAACCAGCGGGGATCCAGCTCCGGCACCGAGAAGCCGCACGCGGGACAGCTGCGCGCCGCGGAGTGGAGCTCCTCGTCCTCGCCCTGGCGCACCTTCAACGCGCCCTCGCCCCACAGCAGCGCGCGGTCGAACAGCGCGCGCGGGAGCGCCTTCAGCGGCCCTTCGTAAAGGAGCACGTCGATGTCGTGCTCCTTCGTCTTCTGCAGTCTCGGCGGGTTGTCCGTCTCCACCCACTCGCCGTCCACGCGGGCCCGGGCATGTCCCGCGCGCGAGGCCTGGTTGAAGACCTCGAGCCACGTTCCCTTCCGGCTGCGCACGGCGGGCGCGAGGAGTTGGCGCTTCCCCGGCAGCGCCTGCAGGCGCGCGAACAAGGCGTCGGGCGACAGCGCCGTGATGGCCGTTCCGTCGCGCGGGCAGTGCGGCACGCCGACACGCGCGTACAGCAGGCGCAAGTAGTGGGACACCTCCGTGACGGTGGCCACGGTGCTGGTGCCGCCCGCGCGCGTGGTGCGCTGCTCGAGTGCGACTGCGGGGGGAATTCCCGTCACCCGGTCCACGTCCGGCCTCGGGAGTGCCGGGAGGAATTGCCGCGCATAAGGCGAGAGCGTCTCGAGGAACCGTCGTTGGCCCTCCGCGAACACGACGTCGAACGCGAGCGTGCTCTTCCCGGAGCCGGACGGGCCCGTGAAGACCACCAGCTTTCCGAGCGGCAGCGAGGTGGAGATGTCCCGGAGGTTGTGCTCGCGCGCGTGGCTCACCTCGATGGCGCGCGCGGGTGCGCTCTTCCCGCGTGCGGCACCCGTCGACAGCTGCAGACCTGAACGCAATGCGGCCGCGGTCGCGCCCTCGCCGGCTGCCACCTGCTCGGGGGTTCCCTGGGCGATGAGCCGGCCACCCTGCCGTCCGCCGCCGGGGCCGAGATCCACCAGCACGTCCGC
>JBDLRJ010000074.1:0-8243 GCA_039800145.1 Pseudomonadota bacterium
ACAGGAGCAGGTCATGAAGAACGGCATCCGTCTGGCCCTGGTTGCAGCGTTCACCCTCGTCGTCACGGCGTGCGCCCCCGGCGCCCGCCTGGGCGGTGGCAAGGAGGGCGCTGCCGAGGCCCTCTTCCAGGCATCTTCCCCCGCCACCGGCGCCCGCGGCGCAGCGCTGCAGGCGATCCGGTCCGGTGCGTTCACCGGGTCCATCAAGGTGGACGGCCGCAAGAGCGGCACCGCCACCCTCACCGCGGACGTGCTCGCCAGCGTGAAGCAGGGTGAGGTGGCGTACTCGGTCAAGTACGACAACTACTCGGACGACGGGAAGGTCTTCTACAACGGCACGCTCACCATGGGCGTGGGCTTCAAGTTCGACGTGTCGGACGACGCCGCCTCCGGTGACGTGCAGATCTCCTTCAAGGGCCGCGTGCGCATGAGCGGCGAGATCGACGACTTCCTCGAGGCCGACGTGACGGAGACGCTGTCCTTCTCCGCCATCGCGGCCTCCGGGGCGTCCGTCTCGCTGAAGCTGGACGGCACCATCCAGACCGCCACCGAGACCCACACCTACGCCAACGAGACCCTCTCCTTCACCGCGGACTGGGAGCTCCCCAAGGTGGAGGCCGAGGTGTCCAAGTCGTAGTCCTCCAGGGTGCGTGAGCATCTCCGGGCGGCGGCACCCACGCGGGGCCGCCGCCTCTTTTTTTCCCCGTTCACGGCTTCACGCTAGAAAGCCGCCACTTCCCTGTCGCACCTGCAACGGAGTGGACGCATGAGCCGGATCGCCATCCTCGCGCTGGGCCTCTCGCTGGCCGTCGCCTCGTGCGCCCCCGTGGCGGGTGACGCCTGCACCACGCAGAAGGACTGCGGCGACCAGGTGTGCCTCAACGTCACCTACACGCCCGGCGGGTACTGCACCCAGCAGTGCTCCCTGGAGCCCTCGGACAGCTGCCCGGCGGGTTCCGTCTGCGTGCGGGACGCCATCTCGAAGGATCTCAACGGCTGCCTCCGCACGTGCAAGACGGAGAAGGACTGCCGCAGCGGCTACGAGTGCCGCAAGGCCCGCGAGAGCACCGAGACGGTGTGCGTGGGGCCCGAGGGCATCTAGCGCTTCGGCCGAGGGTAGACGAGGCACCGCTCCGCGAAGATCCCTTCGCCCTCGGCCCGGAACGTCCCGGACATCACGGTCGCGACCTTCGCCAACTCCGTCCCGTAGGACGGCATCACGCAGAGGTCCGGGGCCCCCTTGAAGCGCTCCTGGATCTTCTCGAGCCCCGCACGCTCGGCCGCCACGTCCAGCTTCCCTCCGCGCACGGGGATGGACGGCCCGTTCGGATCCCTCCCCACGACCTTCCCCATGTTGGTGCTGAGCTCCAACCCGTCCGCGCGCTGGATGATCCTCACCTTCCCCGGCACCGGCTCCTCCAGCCACGCGTTGAAGGCCGCCTCGTCGCGCAGCACCAACCGGTAGGCCACCGCGCCCCCGGGATGCAGCAGCCAGGTCTCCACGTCCGCGTCGTCCAGCGCGGCGAGAAGCCCGGACACCTGCGCCACGAAGGTGTCCGCGTCCGGTGCGAGCAGCACCCGCTTGCCCACCGCCGTCACCAGCGCCCCGCGCGCCGACGCGTCCTCGAGCGCGTAGGGTTTTTCTCCCACCCGGGCGAGGCTCCCCTCGAGCACGGCGCGCACCGCGCCCGCGGGCAACGGCTCACCGAACACCGGGGCCGGGGCCACCTCGAAGAGCGCCTCGCGCGCGGCCTCTTCGCCCGCGTCCTTCGCCGGCACCGCGGCCCCGGGCAGCGACGGCAGCGGCGCAGGGGCGAGGGACGAGAGCGACGGGGCGGGCCGCTCCTCGCGACAGGCCCCGAGCAGGGCCAGCGCGAGCGCGCCTCCCACGATGCGGTGGTGGCTCATGGACCTGCTCCTAGCACCTCCGCGTCCACGCAGTCCTGCGTCACCCACCCGCGCGCGGCCGCGTCCGCTGCAGCCTCGGCGGCGGAGCCGAAGGGCACGGCCCCCTTCAACCGGCCGGCGTCCAGCGGTCCGCCCGCGTCCCGGATGTAGACCGCGAGCACCCGGTCCGGGTGCGCCGCCCGGAACTCCGCGTAGATCTCGGGATCCCTCTCCCCCGAGTCCCCCACGAGCAGCAGCGGCGCCGCCTGCACCTTCGAGAGCCACTCGAGCGCCCGGAGCTTGTGGGCAACGGTGGCGGATTGGAGCGACGGCCGCAGCATCAAGGCCGCGGTGGGAAATCCTTCTCGCAGCAGCAGCGTCCGCACCCGGGGGGCCCACGAGATGGGCGAGCCCGAGAGGATCACCAGCCCCGGCCTCGCCACCTTGTCGCGCAGCAGGCACCGGAAGAGGCCCGCCATCCCCGGCACCGCGGGCTGGGTCAGCCCGTCCCGGAACAGGGCCGAGCCCAGGAGCCGGCGCGGCGTCCGCACGTAGGTCTGCGCGAGGGTGTCGTCGAAGTCGGAGACCACGAGGAATGGCGCAGAGGGGTCCAACACCGTCACCGGCACCGCGGCGAGTGTTCCATCCGACTGCACCCACGCGGTGAGCACGCCGGGGACGAACCGCGCGCCTGCGGGGGCCGGGAGTTCCGCGGCAAAGGTCCCGTCCGCCCCCGTCAGCACCCGCGCGCGCACCCCCTCCACGCGCACCTCCACGGGCATCTCGGGCATCCCCGCGGCCGCAAGGGTCCGCAGGTTGCGCGACCACGCCGAGCTCCCCGTGCCGGACCGCTCGAGCAGCCGCCCCGCCACCCTCACGCGCTCAGGCGTTCCCAGCCCCGGCTCTACCGCCAGCGTGGGCGCAGAGGCGTGGGCCAACGCCCCCCATGCCACGCAGAGCAACAGGGACAGCCGCGCGCACGTGCTAGGGTCCGGCCCCTGCACGCGGTTCGAGAGGTGACGGCACGTGGCATCCGGGGATGAACAGGGCTTTGGCAAGTACAAGCTCCTTGACCGGCTCGCCACCGGCGGCATGGCAGAGATCTACCGCGCCCGCTACACCGCCGCGGCCGGGGTCACCAAGGAGATGGTGATCAAGAAGATCCTCCCCGCGTTCGCCGACAACCGCCGCTTCGTCCAGATGTTCATCGACGAAGCACGCATCTCCGTGGGGCTGAGCCACGGGAACATCGCGCAGGTGTTCGACTTCGGCGAGATCGACGGGGAGTACTTCCTCGCCATGGAGTTCGTGGATGGACAGCCGCTCTCGCGCGCCCTCAAGCGGCTGCGCGAGCGCGGCATCGCGTTCCTCCCATCCACCTTCGCCGCCTACATCGCGTTGCAGGTCTGCCGCGGGCTCCACTACGCGCACACGCGGCTGGACTCGGAGGGCAAGCCGCTCAACATCATCCACCGGGACGTGAGCCCGCAAAACGTCCTGCTCGCGTACGAGGGCCAGGTGAAGCTGGTGGACTTCGGCATTGCCAAGGCGCGGATGGCGGGCCGGGACGAGACCCAGACTGGCGCGGTGAAGGGCAAGTACCTCTACTTCGCCCCCGAGCAGGCGCGCGGGCGGGACCTGGACGCGCGCGCAGACGTGTACGCCGTGGGCGTGCTCCTCTACGAGATGGCCTGCGGGCGGCTTCCCTTCGAGGGGAAGATGATCGAAGTGCTCGGGAAGATCGTGAAGGGCGACTTCAAGCGCCCGCGCGAGCTCAACCCCGCGCTCACCCCCGCCTTCGAGCGGCTCATCCTCACCGCCATGGCCACGGACCGCGGGGAGCGCTACCCCACGGCGCAGGCGCTCGCCGAGGCGCTCTCCGGGTACCTCTACGCGAACGCCCCCACCTTCGGGCCCGAGCAGGTGGTCCGGCTCCTCGGGTGGATCTACCAGGAGGAGCTCCGAGCAGACGGGCGCGCTCCAAAACTCCCGCGCGAGTTCCTCGAGCAGGTGGCCTCCTGGCAAACCCACCCGGAGGCTGCCTCGCGCCCCGCCCCCGCGGGCGTGACGCGCGCAGCCGTCTCGGGCGAGCTCTCGGATCCCACGACCGACGGGAACCCCGCGCCCGTCGGCCACTCCCGCCGGCCCCCGCCCCCGGTGCCCGTGGAGACCGGCGACGACGTCCCCACGACGGGCGAGGGCGTGGACGCCGCCCCGAAGCAGGCCGCCGCCCCGCGTCCCACGCGCCCCATGGTGCGGGCCGCGGGCACGCCTCGTCGCTGGCCGTGGATCGCGCTGCCGCTCGGCGCCGCGGGACTCGCTGCCGCGGCCGTCTTCGGCTGGAGCCGGTGGGACGAGACGCCGCCTCCCGCCGTCGTCGTCGCCGAGCGCCCCCTCCCGGCGCCCCCCGCCCCCCCGCGCCCCGCCCTCCCTCCCCTGGACGTGGACGTCCGCGCCTGGTCCTCCGGCCCCTTCCGCCTCGTCGCCTCGCGCCACGCCTTCGGGCTCGCCCCCACCCGCGCCGCGCGCATCCGGTTGGATCCTTCCCGCCGCTACCGCGTGTGGGTGGACCCGGCAGAGGCTTCCGCGCCGCGCGTGCTCGTCCACGCCGAGGGAGCGAAGCAGGGCGTCCGGGCCTGCCCGGAACAGGCCACCGAGCCGTGGATCCTCACGGGTGCCACCGCGCTCTTCGCCTGGGTCCACGGCGAGCCCACGGACCTGCGCGCCGCCCCCGCGCGGATGGTCCGCATCCAGCCTGAAGACGAGGGGGCCGCAACGCCCCTCCGCGTGGACCCCTCGCAGCACGCGCTCGCTCCCAGCTCCCTGCCGGGCATCCAGGTCAACGGGTTGGATCCCCTTGCGCGCTACGCCCTGAGCGCGGACGCGGCCAGCCCCCTCCCCCAACTGCTCGCACTCGCTTCCGGGCCGCGCGGGTTGGAGACGCTCATCCCGGAACCGGGGCGCCCCCTGGCGATCTCCGGTGCGTCGGGCCTGCGGCTGATCCTGCCGGGCACGGCCTCGGGTGCGGGCGCAGAGGGATGGGACGTGCAGATCGCGCCGAAAAATTGATCCGCTGCAACTTGCTCCTACCCTGTAGCGGTCCGTGGCGAGGCGCCGCGGCACCGCTTCCCGGAGGAGCCCATGTCCACCCGCATCCTTGCCACGCTGTTCGGTCTCGCCGTCCTGTTCACCGTCGTGGAGTTCGCCCGCTCGCCGGAAACGGCGGAGGTGGACGAGGCCGCCGTGGAGGCGCGCATGGACGAGCGGCTGGGAGAGGTGCTCACCGGCCTGCTGCGCGCCCAGTCCGAGCAGGCGCTGCTCACCCGCTGAGCCTTTCGCATTTTCGGCGGGCCGGCCGCGCGGGAACCTGATACGACCCGCGCCTCTCGTTCGAGGAGAGGGCCATGGCCGACCCCGCCGCGCAGCCCCCATTCGCGGTCAACGACCGCGTCGTCTACCCCAACCTCGGCGTCTGCCGCGTCACCGGCGTGGACACGCTGGTGATCGCCGGCCAACAGGCCGTCTTCGTCACGCTCAAGCGCGAGACGGACGGCTCGGTGGTCCGGGTTCCCCAGAACAAGCTCGCCACCACCGGTGTCCGGCGGCTCGCGGGCAAGTCCGAGGTCGCCGAGGTCTACCGCTTCCTCGCCTCGGAGTCCGACAAGGCCACGCTGGACTGGAAGCAGCGCGCGCGCACCAACACCGAGCGCATGGCCCTGGGCGGACTGCTCGGGCTCGCCGAGGTCGTGAAGGGGCTCCAGGTCCTCTCGGAGCTTCGTCCCCTGCCCACCAAGGAGCGCGAGCTCTACGACACCGCGCGCGTCCTGCTCGTGGGCGAGCTCGCGGCCTCGCTCGGCTGCACCGCGTGTGACGCCGAGGACACCGTCGACGTGGCGCTTTCACCTCCCGGTCGCGAGCGGCCGCGGCGCACGGTGGAGGAGTTCCAGCGCAGCGCCGGCAACGAAGACGCACTCGGCGACGACCTGCTCGGCATGGAGGGCGACCTGGACGGCCTGCCCACGGACGAGCCGCCTCCCGAGGACGAGGAAGAGGCCCCGGCCGCCCCCGAGAAGCCTGCCGCACGCGGCAAGGCGAAGTCCGCGGCCCCCGTCCGCCGGCCCGTGCTCTCGGACGACGAGGTCACCATGACCATGGCGCGCGCGGTGGCCCTCCCCCCGGAACCGAAGAAGCGCGGGCGCCCGCCGGGGAAGAAGAACGCCGCGGCCGCTGCGCCCTCCGAGCCGAAGAAGCGCGGCCGTCCGCCGGGGAAGAAGTCCGGCGCCGCGGAGAAGAAGGCCGCGGCCCCCGCGAAGAAGCCCGCAGCGAAGAAGGCGAAGCCGAAGGGAGGCAAGGCGTGATCCGCGTTGCCGCGTTGGACGAGTTCGATCCCCAGTTCCTCAAGGGACTCTGCAAGCACCTGTACACCGCGTTCGGCGTGGGCGCGGAGTTGACCGACCCGGTCCGCACCCCGTCGGGCATGGCCGAACCGTTCGACGCGGAGAAGCTGCTCGAGGCCGTCCCTGCCGTCCGCGCCTTCCAGGACGACAAGGTCCTCTACCTCACGCGCGCCCGCCTGAAGGACCGGGTGCTCGGGACCGGCACCGTCCCCACCCACGGCCACTGCCGCTACGGCCGGGACCGTGCGCTCGTCACCACCTTCGGCGTGAAGGATCTCGAGGCGGGACTCCCGGTCGTCTCCCGCCACGCGCTCCACGCGGTGGGACACCTCTGGGACCTGTACCACTGCCTGGATCCGCGCTGCGCCATGTACCCGCCGTGGACTCCCTCGTTCGCGCGGGGCGAGCCCACGTTCTGCACGTTCTGCCGCGAGAAGAGTGAGCGGAAGATTGCCCTCGCGAAGTCCTGACTCCTTCCGCGGCCGGCTCGCGGTGGCGCAGTTGGTTCTGCTCGTGGGCGCCGCCGCGTGGGGTGCCCTGTTCCAGGTGCGGCTCTCCGGCGTGCACGTCCCGGACACGGACTACGAGGCCGCGGCCCAGGTGCTCGCGCGCGAGGCCCGGCCCGGGGACGTCGTGCTCCTGTACCCGTGGTGGACGGAGCGTGCGCGCCTGTTCGTCCCCGCAGGCCTCCCCGCCGTCGGGCACCTCCACTCGGACGAAGAGCCGCTCGAGGATCACCCCCGCGTCTGGCTGCTCTCCGTCCCGGGGCTCCCGCGCGCGGACCTCCCGGACTTCGAACGAACCCACATGAAGGACCGCGCGCGCGTGGGGGACGAGCGCCGCCTCGGAAAGCTCTCCCTCTCGCCCTGGAACAACGGGCTGTACCGGCCCGCACGGTTCTCCGCCGCCTCGGAGCTGGGCCGCGCACAGGCCTGGGTGGAGTCGCCGGACGGGACGCGCGCGCCGTGCGGGTGGAATGGCCGCGCCTTCAGCTGCCCGGGGGAACTGTTCGCCACGGTGGGCTGGCACGAGGTGGACCAGGTGCCGCGCCGCTGCCTGTTCGTCCGGCCCGGGGCAGGCGGCGCGAAGCTGGTGCTCGAGTGGCCCGAGGTCTCCTCGTCTCCCGGTGACGCCCTCGTCCTCGAGGGGGGCGTCGCCTGGGAGAGCGCGGTCCGCGCAGGCCCCGAGCACGGAGACGTCACCGCGCGCGCCGAGGCGCCGGGCACGCCTCCCGTTGTCCTCGTGGCGAAGGAGGGCGTGGAGGCCTTCGGCCGCAGCGAGGGACCTGCCCCGTCCTCGGCCGGTCCCCTCCGGCTGTCCCTCTCCGCGCCCGGCGGCCGGGACCGCGACAGCTGCCTCGGGCTCTTCGTCCGCGCCCCGCGAGGTGCCCCGTGAGCGCGTGGCTCGGACGGCAGAAGGACCGCCTCGTGGGTCTCGGCCTGTTCGTGGCCGGCGTCGCCGCGCTCCACCTCACCGAGCGCGAGGTAGGCTTCACCCGGGACGAGAGCGTCTACTTCCGGGCGGCGGAACTGTACGCGGGTTGGTTCAAGCTGCTGTTGCAGGATCCCACCGCGGCGTTGAAGGACGCCGCCATCGTGCGCGCGTGGGACTTCAACCACGAGCACCCGGCGCTCATGAAGTCGCTGTTCGGCCTGTCCGCGTGGCTGTTCCACGAGACGCTCGGTTGGATGCGCCCCGCCGCCGCGTTCCGCTTCCCTGCCTTCGCCGTCTCTGCGCTCGCGCTGCCGGCGCTCTACGATCTCGGCCGCCGCCTCTCCGGCCGCACCGCGGGGCTGTTCGCCGCGGCGTGCTTCCTCCTCGTCCCCCGGCAGTTCTTCGACGCCCACCTCTCGTGCTTCGACATGCCGGTGGCCGCCTTCTGGGTGCTCACCGTCTACGCCTTCGCGCGCGCCCAGTCCGAACCCCGCTGGTGGGCCTGGACGGGACTGCTCCTGGGCC
>JBDLRJ010000075.1:0-5714 GCA_039800145.1 Pseudomonadota bacterium
CCCGGGAAGCACGGCCCGCCGCATCGACGCCCGGCCGTTCTACTCCCTCGGCCGGACGTCCCGAGGCAGGCCGCCCTTCAGGACGCGGAACGCGCGGCCCAGGGTCCATTCCCGGCGCGTCAGCGTCCCTCGAAGCACGGCTCGCCGCGTCGACGCCCCGTCGTTCTCCGGCCTCGGTCGGCCGTCCCGCGGTCGCCGGCCGCTGGCTGTCTCGCGGGACGCGCGGCCCAGCGTCCACTCCCGGCGCGTCAGCGTCCCTGGAAGCACGGCCCGCCGCGTCGACGCCCCGTCGTTCTCCGCCCTCTGTCGGCCGTCCCGCGGTCGCCGGCCGCTGGCTGTCTCGCGGGACGCGCGGCCCAGCGTCCACTCCCGGCGCGTCAGCGTCCCTCGAAGCGCGGCTCGCCGCGTCGACGCCCCGTCGTTCTCTGCCCTCTGTCGGCCGTCCCGCGGCCGCCGGCCGCTGGCTGTCGCGCGGGACGCGCGGCCCAGGGTCCATTCCCGGCCCTGGTCGGCCCCCCTCGCGGGAGGGGCGTGGCACCGCGTCCGCCACCGGCGCCTCCGCACCGGGTCCAGCCCCGGGCCGTGCTGAACTCGGGCGCGCGCCGTCGCGGGAGACCCGCTCGAGCGCCTCGGTCCGCGGCTCCGAGTCCCGCGATGGGCCCGCCGGCCCGCCCGCCGCACCGTGCGCGTCCGCCTCGGTGGCTCGCCCATGGCCGGCTCGCCGACCGTCTCGGGACGGGTGAGCGGCCCCACCCGTCCGCGGTAGCTGCGGTTCACCTGCATCTCCCGACCGGCGCGGACGTCCCTCACCTCCAAGACCGGCGCCACCCCGGTCGGACATCCCGCGAGGAGACGCGCTCCCTTCGTCCGCGGCGCGTGGCAGGGGACGCCCCACGTCTCGCGAGGCATGCGGGAGATCCGTCCGGGCGACCTCCGCGTCCAGCGCGTCCGGGTGCCCAGGGCGCGGTGCCGTGCTCGGGTCTTCTGCGGCACCGCCCACCCTGACGCCACGGCCGGGGGCAACACGTCTTTCCCCGCCGCGGGAGGCTCCTGCACCGGCTTCCTCACCGGCCCGGTCGAGGTTCCCCGAGATGCGCCGCTCGCCCCCGCGCAGAGGACGGGGCGCCCGGATCGCCTGGGTGGCTTCGTCGTCGTCGTGTCCGACGGGCGCCTCGGCCCCCGCAGCCGCATCCGGCGGAGGCCGCATCCGGCCGGGTCGCTGCGGAGACGTGGGCCCCGGCTCGAGCCCCTCCTCGGACGCGTCCGCGCCCCGGTGTGCGTCCTGCTCATGTGCGGGGCGGAACTCGCCCCGGAGTGCCCCCGTGCCAGGGCGCCTGTCCGGCGCGGGGGCCTCCGCGCGGCGCGGGGGCGAGCCCTCTGCCTGCTCGTGGGCCGGTCGCAGGCTGCTCGTCCGCTGCTGCGGCATGGGCGTTGCCGGGAAGTCGGAATGAAGGGCGTCCTGCCCCGGCGCGGGAGAAGGCTCGGGCGCAGGGGCCTCTGCGCGGATCCCGGCGCGCTTCACCGCGGTTACCACGCGTGGATCGAGCGGTCCGGGAGGGGCCTCCCAGGTCGCATCTCCCGCGGGAACGCTCGGCCTCGGACGGCCTGCACCGGGCCCCACCGCCGGAGAAGGCAACGGGGGGGTGTCCGCGCGCGCGGGCGCCTCCTGCCGCCGCCCCTCGGCGGGATGGGGACCGCTTTGCGGCGGACGCGGGGCAATGGGGGAAAACGCCCCGGCATGCATCGCCGGCCGCGGGGCTGCCGGCGGGGGCCGGGCCGCAGCTGCGGGCGGCGGCACCACCGGCTTGCGGCTCATGGCGGGGAGACGCGACGGCTTCTCCACGAGTCCCCGTGCCTCGAGCCGCTCGAGGTCCGCGACGACCTCGGTGCGCCCACCGTCCCCCCTCGCCGCGGCGCGCGTCCGCTCGTCGTTCATCCACTTCTGGAAGACGGGGGCAAAGGGCGGCCGGTGGCGCTCGAGGAGCCGGGCGGCGAACTCGGGCCCCTGCGCGAGACACGCGCGGGCGAGCCGCTGGATGCCAGCGCTCCGGATGCCCTCCAGGGGCGAGCTCTCCACGCCGTGCTGAGAGAGCAGTGCGCGGGCATCGGCCTGGGGCAGTTCACGCCCCGCGGCCGCCGCGATGGCGCGCTGGGCCAACTGGGAGATCTCCGGTGGCAAGGTGCCGAGCAGCTGCGCCTGCTCCTCCGCGAGCAGCGCCGCGAACGCGGTGGCCAGGGCCCGGCAGCCCTGCCGGTCCGCGAGCGTGTAGAGCTCGCGCGGCTTGAGCATCAGCAGGTCGGAGAATTTCCAGAGCGTCCCGGCCGAGGCCTCCTGCAACAGCCCCTCGAGCTTCCAGCGGATGACCCCCAGCACGCCGGGGGACACCTCCTCGCGGACCTCCACGGCCACGGCAGGGAGGTGGAGCCTCACGGCATCCGCGAGCGCCACGGGCAGCGCGCGGAGGATGAGCTCGCGCAGGGCCGGGCGTTCCTTCTCCAGCATCCGCGCCAGCGCCTCGGGCTCCGCGCTCCAGAGGTGCGAGCGGCGCGCGGTGACGAGCTTCTTGATCTCCTGGACCAGCAGCGGGACGCGGCGCTCGCGGGGGATCTCGAGCAGCCGCTCGGCACGGTGGCGGAGCAGCGCCGCCTCTTCGTCCGGCAGGTGGGCGAGCACCGGGACCGCCGCCTCCTGCCCGCCGAACGTCACGGCGGTCAGGAGCATCATGGACTGCCGGCGGGTGAGGGAGGCGAAGAGCTCTTCCACGGTGCGCGTTCAGGCGCCGCGCCGGGCGCTCAGGCCTCCGGAGGGCGGGTGCGGGTGCGCGGCGGCGGAGCGGGTGCGCTGTCACCGCCCCCGAGCAGCGACCAGGTGGTGTAGCCGGCCAGCGCGAGGATGATGAGGCTGAGCGTGCCGAGCAGGATCTTGAACGTCGTTGCGCTCTCGGCCGTCATGCGCAGCCCGAGCACGTCCTGAAGCCGGCCCTTGCCGCTGCCGTCCACGGTGGTGCGCGCGGCGGCGGTCATGATCACGGTGACGTTGCGGGGATCCATCTGCTCCACCGCGGTGGAGACGAAGGCCTTCACCTGCGCCTCGTCCAGCGGGGGCTTGTCCCCCTCCTGCCGGTACTTCACGAACACGGACGCGGAGGGCCGCGGCCGGTTCTCCGGCTGGGTGAGATCCGTGGCCTCGGGGATCATGACGATCACGCGCGACTCGAGCACCCCGTCCACCTTGTTGAGCGCGTTGGAGATCTCCCCGCCTACCGCCTCGAGGAACATGGCGCGCTCCTCGGTCTGCGTGGGGATCATCCCCTTGCCCTTGCGGAAGTCGCTGAAGCCGCCCTGCGCGGGGCGCGGCAGCGAGTACTCGCGGAGCAGCTTGGCCGACTGCGCGTAGTCCGCGCGCGGAACGGAGATGACGTAGCGCGGCTCGTTGCCGCCTTCCTCCCGTTCCTTTCGCGCGTGGATGCCGTTCTCGTTGAGCAGCACCATGATGTCGTTGGCGTCCTGCTCGGGGAGATCGTGCTGGAGGTTTTCCACGCAGGCGGACGCTGCGAGCAGCGCCAGGGCGAGCGGGAGGATCCGGGTGTGGTGCGTCATGAGGATCGACACCTTAGCCCAGAAAGCGCGAAAGCGGAGACAGCTGCCCCAAGGGGCGCCTGTCTCCGCTTCCAGGGTCCCGCGCGGGGCCGTCAGACCTGGGTCTTCAGGGTGTCCTTCAGACCCGAGGTGGCCTTCTCCACCACCTTGCCCGTGAGCTCCAGCTCCTGGGTGTACTTGTACATGCCGGCCTGCAGCGCGAGCAGCTCGGTGGAGTTGAAGCTCTTCCCGGCGAGACCGCCGTTGATGAGCTTGTCCATCACGCCCTGCCCCTTCTCGATGTCCCCTACCATCTTGGAAAGCATCCCGGTGACGCGGGAGGTCTCCGAGCGGGCCTGGACCGGGTCCACGGCGCGCGCGGTGAGGCCACCCTGCCCCTGCTGCTCGGGGCGCAGCTTGTTCAGCGTGGACTTGTCCACCTTCTGGGCCGCGTCCACCTTGCGGGCCTGCTCCACCTGCGAGGCCTTCTGCGCGGCCTGGGCGTGCTGGGTGGCCTGGGCGGCCCCAGCCCCCTGGGACTTGTCCGCGAGAACGCCGTCAAACTTGCTTGCGCCCTGCTTCTGAGGCTGCGCGTGCTCCAGCGCCTTCTGCTGTGCGCCCTGCGCCGCCTGCGATGCGATGCCCGTGAGTGGTGCCGCCATCTTGCTGCCTCCTTGTTGCGGGCGGGGACTCGTCGTCCTCCGCCAGGATGTCCTTCAACCGCTCCACCGCCCGTGCGTGCAACCGGGACGCCCAGCTCTTGCTCTGCCCAATCTCCGCGCCGGCGTCCTCCAGGGTCTTTCCCTGGAAGTAGTAGCCCTCCAGCAGGGCCCGCTCCTTCTCCGGCAACTGCTCCAACGCCGCCCTCAACCGCTTCTTCTGCTGCTCCAACTCCAGCCGCTCGTCCGCCGCCAACCCTTCGTCCATCCCCAGCCCCTCGGACGCGTCCGAGGCGAGGCCGAGCAGGGCGGCGAGCCCCGTCACGGCGCTGGAGATGTCTCTCACATCATCGTCAAATGACCCCCGGCGGTTTCCTCCCCCGGTGTCACGATCTGCCAAATTCCCGAGATAGGCGGCGCTCCGCTCCCCGGCGTAGGCCGTCCGGGCGTCCGATCCCCGCAGCACGCCCATCTTCCGGAGCCCGTCGTAGATGGCCCCCTTGATGCGGTAATGGGCGAACGTCAGGAAGTTGGCGCCGACCTTCTCATCGAACCGGTCCGCGGCCTCGAGCAGGCCCACCTGGCCCCAGGCCACCAGCTCGTCCATCTCGAACTGCATGGAGAACTGCCGGCGCACCTGGGCCGCCAGGCTCCGCACGTAGGGCCCGTACTTCTCGAGCAGTTCTTCCCTGTCGTCAGCGAGTGCCATGGTCCCAGATGCGCTCGAGCGCCTGGTTGAGGCGTGGATCGTCCTGCAGGGACTCGGCGATCTTCTGCGTGAGCGCCTTGCTCTGCATGTGGAGTTTCTCCTTGAGAATCTCCGCCACGAACTTCTTCGTCGCCTCCTCGCGGCTCTTGAGCTGGCCGCTCTTCAATTGCCGGGCAATCTCCAGGGCCTGCTTCGCCACCGGGTCCGCGGCCCCGGCCGGGCCCGCCGCGCCCGCCTCGCCCACGTTGCCGCTGCCCACGAGCCCCGAGGCCCCCGCGAGCTTCTCGGACTTGTCGATCTTCCCGAACGTGGCGCCCCCGGCCTTCGAGGCACCGCCCTTGCCGGACGCCCCGCGCGGGCCTTTCGGTCCGCCACCGCCTCCTCGGATTCCACCAACGGACATGGCGCTCCTCGAACCGTGACTACTTCTTCTTGCCCGCGGCGGAGAACGCCCCCGCCTCGTGTGCCTGCAGCAGGGCGTCGGCGAGCTTTCCGCCGTCCCCCTCTCCGTCCAGGTCCCTCGCGGCCTTCAGCTCCTTGAGCGCCTCGGGCCCCTTGCCCATGAACAGCAGGGCCTCTCCGGCGTGGGCCCGCGGGAGCGCGGACCTCGGGGCCAGCTTCTGCGCCGCACGGAAGGCCTGGAGCGCCTTGTCTGCGCGCCCCTGGGACAGCTCGAGCGTTCCCAGCGCCAGCTGGGGAATCTCGCTCTTCGGCATCAGCGTGGCGGCGCCATGCAGGACCTCGGCGGCCTTGTCGAACTGGCCCAG
>JBDLRJ010000076.1:0-10078 GCA_039800145.1 Pseudomonadota bacterium
TTGACGATGTTGTTCATCAGCAACCGGTACTTCGCCGTGTCCGGGTCACTGAGCTTCGTCTGTCCGAACTGCCTGGCGCGCGTGACCAGTCCCGTGGGGTCCGTCCAGTTCATCTTCATGAGCGTGTTCATCATGGTTCCCTGGGAGTGCGGGCCGTCGTCCACGGGGAACAGGAAGCTGACCGCGTTGGACGCCTGGAACGCGAACGTCGCCACGCTGCCGAAGTTCGTCTTCGCTGCCTTGTACCCCCACTGGGCCTTCTTGTCGGTGGTGGTGACGGGGGCCTCTGCCGCACCTGAAAGGATGTCGAGGAACGTGGACGTGAGCACCGCCTCCTCGGCGACCCAGAGGGCGACGTTCAAGAACGTGAGGAGGGGGATCACCACGCTGGTGACCGTGTCCACGGCCGTCTTCCAGGCGGATATCGCTTTCTCCACCGCGGCGAAGATGGAGCCCACGTAGGGGATCAGCTTCAAGAACTTCGCCGCGTTGCCCACGGTGGCGTCCAGGTACAGCGCGTGGCTCAGGTAGCCCATCAACGTGAGCATGGCGTTGTAGTGAACCACCATGGCCCGGTTGAGGTAGGCGATGAAGTTGTACGCGCGCGCCTGCTTCACGGCGGTGGAATAGGCCTGCGCATCTGCCGCGTCCTGCAGCTTCATCTTCTCGTAGACCGCGCTGCCCACGCTCACGGTGCCGAGCACCATCACCACGAGGACCAGCATGGAGACGGCGGCCACGACCAACGCCTGGCCCCGCTCATCCTCCCTCAGCTTCCTGACGAGTGCGTGCATGCCGTGCCTCAGGGGTCGATGGCGCAGTCATCCACGCCGCCGTTGCCCGCCCCGGACTGGTACAGGAGGTTGGACTGCATCCGCATGTTGAAGGTCGCCTTCATGGGAATGACGTACCGCCTGGCCTGCGCCAGTCCGGCGATCAGCTTGAAGTCCGACTTCTCCCGGTCCGTCTTCCCGAGTGACACCGCCTGCCCCTCGAGCACCTGCGTGGCCGGCATCTTCGTGTTCTTGAACTGCGGGGACGCGAAGAGCACCCCGCCGGTCACGTTGTCCAGCTGGCTGAAGCCCACGTACCAGCTGTGGATGAGCAGGTTGGCGAACGGGATCCTCAGCTCGTAGAACGTCGTCACCCGGACCGTGAGCAGGTTGGCCTCCACCACCGCGCTGTTGCGCACGTCGTCCCAGTCCAGTTCCCTGCCGCTGATGCCGTAGCTCGAGAACACCGAGGAGAGTTGGCCCTTCCGGGGGTTCATCACCTCCACGCGCACGCGCTCGAGCCCGCCGGGGTAGTTGGACTTCAGCCCCTGGGTGACCTTGCCCGTCTGGGAATTGACGGTGCTCAAGTACAGCTTGGACGCCGTGATGGCGCGCACCGCGTCGTCCACGCGGTCCTCGAAGGTCGGCAGCAGGGCAAGGGTCGCGGCGTTCCGCATGATGGTGCAGTCGCCGCCGTTGACGATCCCGGCGCGCGCCGCGCGGTAGGCGCCGTACTCCGTCATCAGGCGCGCCTGCTGCATCGTCCCCATCTGGAGGATGCCCAGCACGAGGAAGACCATCATCGGCATGATGAGGGCCTGCTCCACGGTGGCCTGCCCTCGCTGGTTGCTCGCCCCCATGGACGGTATGTTCTTCCAGATTGTCCGCCGCCCCCATCGGACAAGCTGACGCGCCCTGTGCGCAAGAAGCGACACCTGCGCACATGGAGGAGTCCATGATTGCCGTGGGCACGGCCCGCTGGTAGGTACTGGGCTCTCTTGCGCTCCAACTTCCCCGCCCACCTGCTCGTGTTGTGGCTCGCCACCCTCGTGGCGGTCCCCGCTCTCGGCGGATGGCGGCTGATGTCGGCGGGGGTCGGTGCGGCTTCTCCGGTTGCCCCGTGCGGGCCCACGGAGGAGGAGGACTCGGAAACCGAGGCAGCGGCCTCGCTCCCGTCGTCCTGCCGCCGCCGCGTGGACAGGCCCGAGCAGCCATCCCGGTCGCCGGGCACTCCGGCGGGCGTCAGCGTCTCGGGTGCTTGCGCCGTGGGAGCTGCCGGCCAGTTCGCCCCCGCGCCACCGTTCCTCTCGGTGCGGCACCTCGTGCCGCGCTACGGGGAATAGCAACACCTCCGGGGGGCCTGTCCCCCCACCCACCGTGGCTTCCGTGCGAACGCCGCGCCCCGTGACGGGCGCGGGCCTTGTGCTCGGGTGCGACGGGGGGCACGTCTCCTTTCGCCTCACCGCATCCGGGTCTGCGACCCGGTCCCGCCCTTTCCCCGGCGCGAGATGTTTCCGCGCAAAGGACACCCATGCAACCCGCTGCCCCGCAGGGCCTCCCCACTCCGACGTCCCCCTTCCCCACCACGCTCGGCGAGCGCTTCAAGCTGTTCATGACCCTGCGCGACAGCCGCTTCGAGGATCTGAAGCCTGACCGGTGGAAGTCCATCGTCTACCGGGATTTATCGGCGGGCCTCATCGTTGCCCTGACCGCCATCCCCATGGCCATGGGGTTCGCCATGGCCATGGGCCTGCGGCCCGAGCAGGGCATCATCGCAGGGGCCCTGTCCTGCATCGTCGGACGCACGTTCGGCGGATCGAAGTACCAGGTCTACGGCCCCACTGCAGCCTTCATCCCGGTCATCGCCGGCCTCATGGCGAAGTACACCTCCAATGGGTCCACCTTCGCCGAGGCCCACGGCTTCCTGGTCCTGGTGTCGCTCCTCGCCGGGCTGGTCCTGATGGTGCTGGGACTGCTGGGAGCGGGGAAGTACGCCCGAGTGGTGCCCAACTCGATCGTCGTGGGCTTCACGGTCGGCATCGCCGTGTCCATCGCCGTCAGCAACCTCGGCGAGGTCCTCGGCATGACGACCGAGCTGAAGGGGAACCTGGTGGCGAAGTTGGTGACCGTGGCGGGGCACCTCGGCGAGGTCAACCCCTGGGCGGTCCTCATCGCGCTGCTGACCTTTGGCATCACCAAGGGGCTGCTCCGCATCTCGGTCTTCATCCCGGCACCGCTCCTGTCCCTCGCGACCGCCACGGCCCTGTCCTCGACCGTGCTCGCCTCGAGCGGAGTACGGGCGGTAAAGGACCGCTTCGGCAGCATCCCGACGGACTTCTTCGTCTTCACCCCGCCGCACCTGCCCGCCTGGTCGACCTCGGTCATGATCGACGTCGCCTACTACGTGGTCGCCATTGTCTTCGTTTCCGGGGTCGAGAGCCTGCTGTGCTCGTCCATGGCCGACCGGCTCGCCGACAACAAGGGCACCCCGTTCAACCCCGACAAGGAGTTCTGGGGGCAGGGGCTCGTGCAGGTCGTGACCCCGCTCATCAACGGGTTCCCCTGCACAGGGGCCCTGGCGCGCACGGCCACCAGCATCAAGGCGGGGGCCGTGACGCCCCTGGCCGGCTACTTCAAGAGCGTGCTCAAGCTGGGGATGGTGTACCTGATTGCCAGCCTGCTCGAGCAGGTGCCCATGGCCGCCATCGGGGGCATCCTGCTCTGGGTTTCTTCCAACATGATCAAGCCCTCGGAGATCCGCGAGACCGTGGCCGAGGGCCGTGTCGAGGCGGGCTTCATGGTCTACACGGCGGTGATGGTACCGCTCACCGACTTCCTGACCGGCGTGCTGTCCGCGCTGGTGCTCTACTTCGCGTACCGGAAGTTGGTGGTCCCGCGGCAGGAGTCGCCCCACGCCGCCTGACCGCGCGGTGAGCCTTCCCTGAACCCGTCTTTCCCCCCTCCCCTTGCCGTCCACGAGCCCTCCCATCCCCATGTCCGCACCGTCCAACGATTCGTCCCGTCCCGACGCTCCCACCCTCGACAGCGCCCAGCGGCTCCTCACCCAGAACCGCCAGTGGGCCACCGCCATGAAGGAGAAGGACCCGGAGTTCTTCTCCCGGCTCGCCAAGGGGCAGAGCCCGCGGTTTCTCTGGATCGGCTGCTCGGACAGCCGTGTTCCCGCGGACACCATCACCGGCACACAGCCCGGGGAGATCTTCATCCACCGCAACATCGCCAACACCGTGGTGCACACGGACCTGAACCTGCTGAGCGTGCTCACCTACGCGGTGGAGGTCCTGAAGGTGGAGCACGTCGTCGTCTGTGGCCACGCGGAGTGCGGCGGCGTGCGGGCGGCCATGTCGGACAAGGATCTCGGCCAGCTGAACCACTGGTTGAGGAACATCAAGGACGTGTACGCGGCCCACTACGAAGAGCTGCACGCCATCTCCTCGCCGGAGGAGCGGGAGTACCGGCTCATCGAGCTCAACGCCATCGAGCAGGTGAAGAAGCTGGCTGCCACCGGCATCATCCAGCGCGCCTGGGCCACCCGCTCCGGGCCGTGGCTGCACGCATGGGTGTACCGGCTTTCGGACGGGATGCTTCACGAGGTGACTTCCATTGCGCCGGGAAGCCCCGTTCCCGCCCCCTACGCCTTCAGCCTCTGACGCAAGCCTGGCTCACCTCCGCCGGCGCCGTTTCAGCGCGAGCGGAGCCAAGGGAAGCAACAGAGCCCCGGCGCAGGACGAGGGACGGGCCGATGCGTGCCCCGGCCCGTCGTCCGGAGCCGGTGCGGAGGCCACCGCGAGCTCTGCGGTGGGCGTGGGGCACGCCACCGCGCGTCCACCGGGGCCCACCAGCGTGAAGCGCTCCGTCACGTCCCCGCTGCCCGAACTTCGCGCCACGGGAAAGCGGAACACCGCGAGCGCCCCCGGCGGGACGTCCTCGGAGAGCACCGCCGCGGCGTCCACGGCCGGCCAACCCTCGGGGGGCTGAAGCCTGCTCGGGCCGCCGACCTTCACCGCGTCCGGGCGCACGGACACCTCCCCGCGGCGCCAGGTGACGTTCCCCACGTTGCGGAACGTGAGCCACGCCTCGCCGCGCTCTCCGTCCGCGAGCGTTCTCGGCCACGCGCCGTCCTTCCACTCGGCGGCCAGGGGAGGCGCCGGTGTACCGGCCTGCACGGGCGCGTTGTCGTCCACCTCGCCGTCGCAGTCGTCGTCCGTGCCGTCGCAGACCTCGGGCCGCGGGGGCCGCAGCGCCACGCAGGCAAGGGTCCCCTGGACGCACCGGACGCGCCCCTCCTGGCACTCGCCCTTGAGCCCCGAGTCGCACGCGGGCGGTCCCGGCGGATCACTCCCCTCGCACGCGGTCCATCCCGAGGGCCACTGGCACTGCCCCGTGCACGTGCGCCGCTCCTGCCCGCAGTCCCCGCACGCGCGCGCCTCCTCCTGTCCCGGCGCACACACGCCCTGCCCGGAGCAGCCACTCCACCCACCCCAGCGCCCATCGCTGCCGCACCCGCGGGACTGGGTGCCGCACAGGCCGCACCCCTGCACCTGCGTGTCCCCCGAGTTGCACTCCCGCAGGTGGCCGTTCGGCAGGATGTAGGTGTTGAAGTAGCTGGAGTTGTACGTCCAATTGCGCGTGCCGTAGTTGCCCCAGCAATTCTGTTCTGTGACGTAGAGCGTGGAGCCGTTCACACCCGTCGCGTACGCCACGTGGCCGTAGGCGCCGTAGGTGCGGCACGTCACCGCCCCCGCCACCGCGTACCCGAGAACGGCATAGTTGCCGTTGGCGGACGCGTTGCCCGCCCACTGGTTGGCGTTGCCCCAGCCCGGCAACCCGATCCCCCAGTTGCAACAGGCCGCGTGCCACGCCCACCACGTGCAATTGCCGCCGTTGTCACAGCACGGGTAGGGGTTGTTCCGGCCGCACTGGCAGGTGTCGTTCACACCACCGCACGAGTACACGGCCCAGGCCTGGCCGCTGGAGAGCACCAGCGCGAGGAGACCTGCCCGCAGCACGGTGCTCACCGGGAGGCCTCCGCGGCGTCCACGCTCTCGAGGATCCGCTCGTAGAGCCGCGCGGCCCTCGCATCCTCCGCGTTCTCACACGTCACCCGGATGACCTGCTGCCCGAGTGCGAACACCGAGGTGCGCCGCGAGAACGACTGGCCGGTGCGCGGGTGCCAGAACGCGAGCGACGCCACGCCGCGCCGCCCTGCGCGCCCGGACGAGAGCGCCGGGTTCCCCTCGTAGAGGAAGGGCAGGTGCGCCTCCACCCAAGCGTCCAGCGCCTGCCCGTCCGGGAGATCCCACGCGTCCACGGTGATCTCCGCCCCGAACGGGCCGGAGAGCGTGAGCAGGTGGCGGGCGCGGTGCGGGGCCTCCTCGGTGGCCTTCGGGAAATGGCGCGCTTCGAAGTGGAACCCGGAGAAGGGAACGTCGAGCGAGAGACCGGAAGCGGCATCCTCGAGCCGCCGGAACGACTCGCCGTCCCACGGGGCTTCCCACGTTTGGGGCGCGGGACCGCGCGGGGTTCCACCGAGGGCGAGCAGCAGCAGCAGCAGCGCAGCGTGGGGCACCATGCGGACACCGAGCCTACACGCCCGTCCCCTCCAGCGCGGAATAGACCTCCTCCTCCTGCGCGAAGTGCAGCGTCAGCACCGCGTGCAGGCCGTAGAGCGCGCGCCGGAGATCCGGGAGATCCGCGGGGCCCGGCCCCTCGTTGGGCAGGCTCTCCACCCAGCGCGAGAAGAGTCGGACGCGGCGGCGGATCTCCTGGTGCGTCTGCACGAGCAGCCCCGTGGGATCCTCGCGCCCATACAGCTGCCCGAGCACGGGGTAGGCCGTGCGCTGCTCCTCCAGTTCGTGCGGCAGCAGGTGCCGCTCCAGCATCTCCCGCACGCGTTGGAGCCGGAGTCGCGCTTCCGATGGGGGCAGCCGCTCCAGCTCGGCCGCGAGCGACACGAGCTCCGCGAGCCTCGGCTGGAGCACCCGGTGCTCGGACGCGAGCCCGCGCGCGAGCTCTGCCTGCTTCCCGCGGTCCGCGCGCCGTCCCCCTGCCCGGCGCCGCCCCCCGAGCGCCCGGAGGGCATTGAGCAGGACCAGCACGTCAATGCCCTCCTGCAGCACGGCCCCCACCGCGGGACGCAGGTACCCGGCCGCGGCGAACGCCATGGCGAGCAGCGACAGCCCCATGCCCACCCCCACGCTCTGCCGGGCAATCCGCCGCGTGTGGCGCGCCACCTCCACCGCGTGCACGAGCCCATCCAGCCGGTCCGCCGTGAGCACGACGTCGGCAGCCTCGGACGCCGCGGAGGCGCCCCGCGCCCCCATGGCCACGCCCACGTCCGCGAGGGCCAGCGCAGGTGCGTCGTTGATCCCGTCCCCCACCATGATGGCGGGCCCTTCCTGCCGGACGCGCCGGATCACCTCCACCTTCTCCGCCGGCGTGCGCTGGGAGAAGACGCGGTCCACCCCGAGCGCATCCCCGACGAGTTCCGCCACGTCCGGGTGATCCCCGGTGACCATGTGGATGCGCGCCATGCCGGCCTCGCGCAGCGCGCGGACGGCGCGCGGGGCCTCCGGGCGGACAGGATCGTGCAGCACCACGGCCCCGGCGAGCACCCCGTCGATGGCCACGTACACGCCCGAAGAGCCCTCCACCGCGTTGCGCAGCGCCACCGCCCTCGCGCCCGGCACCGCCGCTCCCGCGGGAGCCACGAACGGCTGCTGTCCCACGGCCACGCGGAGCGCCCCCACGCGCCCGCGGACGCCCTGTCCCGGCACCTCCTCGACGCCGTCCGGGAACACGAGTGAGAGCCCCCGCGCCCGGGCCTCCTCCACGAGCGCGGGGGCATAGGGATGGAACGAGGCCTGCTCCAGCGACGCCGCCACCCGCAGCACCTCGTCCGCCGGGACACCCGCGAGCGGCTCCACGGCCACCACCTGCGGCCGGGCGCGCGTCACCGTCCCGGTCTTGTCGAGCAGCAGGACCTTCGCCCCGGCGAGCGCCTCGAGCGGCGCGCCGCCCTTCACAAGGACCCCTCGCCGCGCCGCGCGGGAGAGGCCCGCCGTCCAGGCCGCGGGCGCGGCGAGCAGCAGCGGACACGGCGTGGCGACCACAAGCACCGCCAGCGCCCGCTCCGGTCCTGCGAAGAGCCATGCCGCGCCCGCCAGCCCGAGCGAGAGCGCCACGAAGAGTCGCGCCGCGCGGTCCGCCCAGCGCACGAAGGGAGGACGGGACGCCTCCGCCGCCCTCACCAATCGAACGATGCCAGCCCACGTGCCCTCGGACGGCAGCACGGTGACGCGGAGCGCGAGGGGACCACCGGCGTTCGTTCCGCCGCTCCGCACCTGTGCGCCGGGCGGAAGCAGCACGGGGCGCGACTCCCCCGTCAGTGCCGCCTCGTCCAGCGTGGCCCCGTCGTCCACGAGGACACCGTCCGCGGGGATCACGGTGCCCGGCAACACCCGCAGCACGTCTCCCGGGCGAACCTGCTCGAGCGGGATCTCCTCGGTTCCCGAAGGGCCCAACCGCAGCGCGGAGCGGGGCGTCCGGGACACGAGCGCGCGCAGCTCGCGCCGGGCACGTCCCGCGGCGTAACGCTCGAGTGCCGCTCCACCCGTGAGCATCAGGGCCAGCACTGCGCCCGCGAAGGCTTCACCCAGCAGCAGCGCACCGCCCATTCCCAACACGGCGAGCAGGTCCACGCCGGGCTGGCGCTGCACAACCCTTCCCAGCCCCTTCACCGCCGTGGGGACCAGCACGGCGACAGTGGACGAGGCGAAGATCCACCGCGCCGCGTGCGCCTGGCCGAGCAGGGACAGCGCCCCCCCGAGACCGAGCCCCAGGGTGGCCACGGCCACCCCCAACCCCTGGCGGCCGTGCGCCGAATCGCTCTCCCGGTTCAAGGCCCCGACCCTAGCGATCGGAGGTGAGCCGGTGACCGCACGTGGCCCCGTGCCTTCTCACGGGTTCAAAGCTGCGTCGGATGAACGACGGGCCGAGGGGACGGCGTGTCTCTGTGCGGACGTTCTCTCCTCGCCGACCACCGGGGCCACGCCGCCGCATCTCCTCGCACGGGAAAGAACGGGGACCGCCGGCGCTGCGGACGACAAGAGTGGCGCAGGTGAAGTCTCTGACCGGGGCTCGGCCCCCGTCGATGTCGCCCGAATGCGCACCGAGATCAGATCGATGTCACGGCAGGGCAACACCCTCTGTAGCGCCCGGTGCTGCCGATGCCACGCCTCCCACATCGCGCCGTGCATCCGCTCGACCAGGGAACTCGGCCCCGCCGGGACGCTCGGACGTCAACAGCCCGTGCGTGGATGCGTGGCCCCTACGGGAACGTGCCCCAGCACCCGCCTACGCGGGGCTACGCGAGCAGCGACTGGGCGGACGCCTGTGCCTGGTTCGCCTGTGCCTGGATCGCGGCGACGGCGTCCGAGGCGATCATCTGGCGGCTCCGCTCCGCGGCCTCGAGCGCCTTCTCCCCGTTCGGCAGGCCCGTCCCGGAGAGCCGCTCGGCGGCGGCCTCTGCCTCCTTGACGAGCGCAGCGCGGCGGGCGTCCGCCTCGGCACGCACCTGGGCGACGGCCTCCTGTGCCCGAGCGAGGGCCTCGTCGTCCGGGGTCCCGTTCACGCCGAGCCGCTCCCGGTCCACGCCGGCACCCGGATTCGCCTCGGCAATTTCGTCCAACTTCGCCAGCGCCGCGGCGCGCTGCTCCGGGACCTGTGCGGCGCGCAGTGCCTCGGCTGCCTGGCCCAGTGCCTCGCCCGTGGCGTCCTCCGCGGCGAGCCGCTCGCCGAGCCCGCGCGCGGACGCGACGGCCGCCTTGAGCTCCGGGCCGCCCGGCGACTGGAGGTCCCGTGTCCCCTCGCTCACGCGCACGGCATCCCCCACCCCTCGTCCCTGCGCCGGTCCTGCCGGGCGGTCCAGCGGACGGGTGACGGAGTCCAACGAGGGGGCGGTGACGTTGAGTGACATGGGGGCCAATCTACCAGCCCGCGCGCCGGCTGCCAGCGGGGGCCCGGATGCACCGGGGATGACGGGTGCAACCCTCCTACACCGGCTCCGGACCGCGAAGCCGAGGACGGTCACCAGCGCCATGAGGCCGCCCGCGTCTGTTGCAGATCACCTCCGCGTTTCCAGCCGTGAAGCTCGCCGCTCGGGGCAACCTCCCGTGCTCGCCCGGCACCGCCTGCCGCTCAGCGCGGAAGCCGCTCGAGCGTGCTGCCCATCCGCCCCAGCCCCGCCCCGAGCACGTTCAGCACCACCGCCGCGTTCCACGCGCGGA
>JBDLRJ010000077.1:0-6791 GCA_039800145.1 Pseudomonadota bacterium
CACGGGGCACTGCGCGTTGCCCGTGCACTGGGCCACCGGGCACGAGGTACCGGACGGCACGCAGTACTGCTGCTGGTAGCACTCGAAGCCCGTCCCGCACTGCGCGTCCGTCGTGCAGGACAGCGAGCAGTAGTTCTCGCGCCCCGTCGTGAGGCAGATGCCGGAGTTGCAGTCCTGTCCGGACGTGCAGAACTTGCACAGGTCCGGCGAGCCGACCGGCACGAGGCAGGCCTGCGTGTTCGCTCCGCCGGTGGTCTTCGCCGCCTGGCACGTCAGCCCCGCGGGGCACGTGGCGCCGCCCGCGCAATCCGTGGTGCAGATGAAGCCGCTGCCGGCGGATGCCCCGCGGCACTTCAACCCGCCTGTGCAGTTGCCGTCCGAGGTGCAGGGGCGCCCCTGCGTTCCCGTTCCCGCGCCCGTGGAGGGGTAGACGGTGCAGATGTCGTTCACGTCCAGCGCGTCCAGCACGACCTTGATGTCGCCCATGTTGTAGTAGGGCGTCATCACGGCCTGGGTCTGCGGCGTGTGGTCCAGGCCCGTGAAGTGGCCCGCCTCGTGCGTGGCGATGCTCTCCACGTCGTACGCCTGCCCTGCGCCACCCAGCTTCCAGGTGATGTTGTTGTTCATCTCCATGTCACCGTCGAACAGCTGGCCGGAGCCCTGGTACCAGCTGGTCGTGGTCACCCCGAGCGTCGAGTTGCTGTAGCGCCAGTTCGCCCCCCCGAGCCAGAGGGTCCGGTTGACGCCGTCGCTCCCGTCGACGGCCGCGGTCCCGCTGGGGGAGGTGAAGGTGCCGGTGTAGCCCACCTGGAAGTTGGTGCAGGCCACCTCCGCAGAGGTCCAGTGTGCGTACGAGCGCCGCATCACCGGGAGCACGTTCGTGGAGAACCCGCTCGGGAGACCGTTGATCCCCGTGTGCTGGAAGACCACGTACGTCGGCGGCCACGGGACGCCCCCCGTCGTCGGGTTGAACCAGCGGTGACCGGAGGGCGTTGCTCCCGCGACCGAGCAGGCCAGCGCCACGAACGCACCCACCGCGTGCAGCACGCCGCTCACTTGCCACCTCCGCGGACGCCGCACGCCTTGCGGAGGCGGGCGAGGAACGCGCTCGCCTTGCCGAGATCTTCCTTCTGCTCCACCACCCGCACCGAGCCGCCGCGCGCCTCGTAGAGCCCCATCCCGCGCCCGTCCCGGTACGCGCGCAGCTCGCCAAACCCGTCGCGCTCGAGGGAGATCTTCCCCATGGCCATGGAGACCACGACGTAGTTCCGCGGATCGTCACCGGGGTGCTCGAGGAAGAGCAGCACCTCTTCTCCCTCCTTGAACTCGGCCGCGCCCGCCACGGTCTGCCCCACCGGGGGGACCACGCCGCCCGCCTGGCGCACTTTCACCGTGGCGCCCACGCTCCCCTTGAGCACTTCGCTGACACGGATCTCGGTCCAGGTGTTGATCCGCCGGCCCCCGTCGTCCCAGCGCGCCACCGAGGGACCTGCCTTGCCCCGCACCACGGTGTGCGCCTCCACGGCCATCTCTTCGAAGGTCTGCTTCAGCACCACGGTGGCCTCTGCACGGGGGGCGGCTGCGAGCGCCCCGAGGGCAATCAAGGTCAGGCGGAAGTTCATGATCTCCTCTATAGGCCAGCGCTAGCATTCGTCGCCATGCCCGAGCGCGTCGCCGTCTTCCTCCAGTCCGCGTCATTCGAGCCGGCCTACCAGGCCTCCACGCTCGCGCTCACCGCCGCGGCCATGGGAGACGAGGTGTGGATCGTCCTGGGCTTCGAGCCGCTCCGCGCACTCGCGCAGGGCCGGTTCGGGGCTGCTTCCAATGGGCTGGAGCACGAGGAGGCCGCGCGTGCCGGTGCGCTCAACCTCCCGTCCCCGGCGCAGTTGCTCGCCGAGGCCCGCTCCCTCGGGGCCCGCTGCGTGGCCTGTGACACCCTGGTGGAGTTGGCCGGGCTGGACGCCTCTTCCGTTCCGCAGCTGGATGAGCCGCTCGGGCTCGCGTCCATCTGGCGGTTCGCGCGGGCGGCGCGCACCGTCTCGCTGTGACGGACGTGGCGCCCGCGGATTGCTCGCGTGGGGCGCCGCTTGGCGGGGAAAGCCGCCACGGGTAGGGTTCGCGCCGTCGCCGTTCCCGGTCTCGAGGTCCCTCCACCATGCGCTTGAAGACGTCCCTGTTGTCCGCTTCCGCCGCGCTTGCCGCGCTCCTGGGCGTTGCCGCCTGCCAGACCTACGACTTCGAGCCGGTGGAGCCGCTCGCGCTCGCCAAGACGAACCAGGTGAAGAAGGTCGTCGCGCGCAAGAGCAAGCCCAACCTCATGCTGCTGGTGGACAAGTCCGGGTCCATGGTGGACCCGTCCGAGAACCCCAACCGCCTGAGCGAACTCAAGCGCGCCATGGTCGGCACCGGCGGGGACGGCTTCCTCACCAACCCTGCCACGGCCACCGTGGCCCGCATGGGGCTCGCGGTCTTCCCCACCGCCACCAGCGCGACCAACGAGGTGAGCGCCTGCCAGCAGGGGAAGATCAAGTACGACATCGTCAACTCGCCCACGGACGACGAGGCGGTGCTGGCCACCGCCTCGCAGCAGATCGCCTCCTTCATCAACGGGATGGTGGACGCGAGCTCGGCCCCCCCGGGGACGGACCCGGACCAGCTCGTCATCGGCGGCACGCCCACCGCGGCGTCTCTCGCGCTCCTCGGCACCGTCCCGTCGCTCGTGACGGAAGAGCGGGACGACTTCATCCTGCTCCTCACGGACGGGCTCCCCAACTGCAACGGCTCACTGGACCGCACCACCTGCACCTGCGTGGACGGCTCCACGTCCTGCGCCTCTGCCCGCAACTGCCTGGACCAGTCCACGACCGTCCAGCAGGTCTCAGCGCTCGCGGCGCGCGGCATCCGCACCATCGTGGTGGGCTTCGGCGCCGCCACCTCCGCGGGGCTCGCGCTCTTGCCGCTCAACGCCATGGCCGAGGCCGGCGGCATGCCCCGCAAGTGCGTGAAGGCGGACGGCACCGTGGACGCGTCCCTGTGCGGCGCCGAGTCCTGTGACACCACCACCCAGCTGTGCGCCACCCGCTTCTACAAGGCGAAGAACGCGGCGGAGCTCGCGCAGGCGCTCGCGAAGATCACCACGCTCGTCGGTGCGGGAGATCCCTGCGAGTATGCGCTGGACTCCCTCCCGTCCCAGCCCGAGCTGCTCCAGGTGATCGTCAACGGCCAGGTGCAGACCGCGGGCGCGGACACCTGGGCCTACGCTTCGGGCAAGGTGAAGTTCCAGGGCGCCCTGTGCACGAAGCTGATGGGGGCCACGCCCACCAACCCGGTGGACGTGGAGTTCGGGATCATCCAGGCGCTGTAGTGCGTCAGTTGATGGGCGACGTCGTGGGGCCCTGGACGGACTGGGCCTCCCACCGGAAGTTGTCCACCAACACCGCCGAGTCGTAGATGCCGTCCGCCACGTCGTAGACGGCGAACTGCAGCTTGATGGTCTCGCCCGGCTTGACCGGCGCCTTCGTGGTCAGCCACCCGGAACCGCCGCCCTTCGGCCGACCGTTTGGGTCCTGCGCCTCGAACCCCGTACCCGCGAGCTGACCGAAGAGCGACGGGTTGCAGGGCGCCTGCCCCTGGCACACCACGAAGTAGTTGTTGTTGACCGAGACCTCCTTGCCGTTGCCGTCGAAGGAGATGTTGCCCGAGCGGCACCCGGACTCGGAGGCAACTGCGCACGCGGCGGCGTTGAACTTGGCCGGCAGCGCCTGGGACGTCAGCACCGCCACGAAGCGATCGTTGAACTGGGTGCCGACGAACTCGGGGAACTCCGCGGAGAAGAAGGCGAAGTCGAAGCTGAAGCTCTGCGCGTTGGAGGGCACCTTGAGCGTGAGCGTCAGCACCGAGAGATCGTTCACCGAGCTGCCGTCCGAGGGGCTGGCGCCCGTGGCGTAGAAGTCGGTTCCGTTCTGCGGCGAGTTGCCCTCGTTCCCGTCCCTGGCCCGCCCCGTGGAGAGCATGAAGAAGCGGCTCCCCGCCTTGGGAACCCAGCTGTTCCCGAACCGCTCGCGCACCGCCCGCGGCTCGGTGGAACTCACGCCCCCGAAGGATGAAGAGGACACCCCGGAGCAGATCTCCGCGGCACGCGCGAAGTCACCGGGTGCAGTGGTGGAGAGCGCGACGTTCGCGTCGCACGCGCCCACGGGTTCGTCCACCTGCCCGTTGCAGTTGTTGTCCGTGTTGTCCCCGGTGACCTCGATCGCGGCCGGGCCCACGAAGGCCTCGTCGTCGTTGCAGTCCGGCGGGAGCCCGTTGGTGGGAGTCCCGTACTGGTAGCCGTCACCGTCCGAGTCCACGCCCGAGATCCTGTTGTCCACCTTGCCGTCGCAGTCGTTGTCCCGGCTGTCCAGTACCTCCACGGCGAACGGGTGGCTCGTGGGATCGTTGTCGTTGCAGTCCTCCACGCAGACGCTGTACCCGTCCCCGTCCGCGTCGAACCCGTCGTCCGCAACCCCGTCGCAGTCGTTGTCCAGCCCGTCGCACAACTCCGGCATGGGCAGGCAGGTGGACGCGGTCCCCCCGTCGCCCCCGGCCGCCGTGCCGCCGTCCTTCTTGCCGCCGGTGACCACGGACGTCTCGGCCGCGCCGCAGCCGAGCGAGGCGGCGAGGGGTATGGCAAGCACCAGCGAGGAGAGCAGGGGACGGCGCATGGGAGACTCCGGGGAATGAGGCGGCGGAGGATGTGCGACACCGAGGGACCCGGCAAGCATCCCGTTTCCCGGAGAAACCCGGACCGGACGCACCGGTGGCGCCCCCCCACCCTCGGCGGTAGGGTGAAGTGAAGATCCGCACCCGGCGCCTCGTCCAGCCGGCCGGGTCCACACTGGAGTCACCATGCGCAGCCTTCTCCTCCCGCCGCTCGCCCTCGTCACCACCCTCGCCTGCACCGGGGCGCTTGCCGCTGGAACGGACGTGGGGTCGCTCTACGAGCTGTCCGCGGCCGGCACACCCGCGCGCGTGAAGGCGGGATCGAAGGGGACATTCAAGCTGGAGATCCGGCCACGGGGAGACGCCCACATCTCCGAGGAAGCCCCGCTCAAGGTCGAGTTGGCCGGCAAGAACCTGAAGCTCGCGAAGGACAAGTTGGCCCGCGCCGACGCGGCGACCCCCAGCGCACCCCGCTTCGAGGTCCCGTTCACCGCGGAGGCCGCGGGCGCGGGCGCGGTGGAGGTGAAGGCCACGTTCTTCGTCTGCACCGCCAACCTCTGCGAGCGCCAGCAGAAGGTGTTGTCCGTGCCGGTGGCGGTGGACTAAGCGCAGCCCCCATGTCCAGGCATCCAAGAGGCGGGAGGGAAGGGCGGCACGGCGAGGTCCGCGAGCGCTCACCCGAGGACGACCGGCACGTCTACGGCGTCAACCCCGTCCTCGAGGCGTTGCGCGCGCGGCCGGCCCAGGTCGAGCGGCTGCTGGTCGCGGAAGGGCACGTGGCGGCCTCCGCGGCCGCGGAGATCTTCTCGCGCGCGCAGGAGCTCGGCCTCGGCGTCGACCGAGTTCCACGCGAGAAATTGAACAGCCTTGCAGCCGGCGGAGTGCACCAGGGCGTGGTGGCCCGGATGCGGCAGTTCGACTACGCGTCGCTCGAAGAGGTGCTCGCCGCGGCGAAGAGGTCCGGCCGGCCGGCGCTCGTCGTGGTGCTGGACGGGATCCAGGATCCCCACAACCTCGGGGCCATCATCCGCTCTGCGCACGCACTGGGGGCGCACGGCGTGGTGATTGCCCAGGACCGGGCGGCTCAGGTGACGGGCGCCGTCGCCAAGGCCTCGGCCGGTGCCACCGAGCACTGCCCCGTGGCGCGCGTGGTGAACATCCGCCGGGCGCTCGAGGAACTGAAGGATGCAGGGCTGTGGGTCGTCGCCGCGGATCCCGGGGGGCCGCTTTCCCTGCCTGGGGCGAAGCTCGACGGACCACTGGCCGTCGTCGTGGGAGCCGAGGGGCCGGGCGTTCGGAAGGGGGTCCTCGAGGCGTGTGATCACCGCGTGCGCATCCCCATGCTCGGGAAAGTGGCCTCGCTGAACGCCTCGGTCTCCGCGGCGCTGCTCCTCTACGAGATCGCCCGGCAGCGGATCCAAACGGAAGGTGCTTGACGTCTCGCCGTACCCTCGTTTAAGAGGGCGCGCCTTCTATCCGGGACAGTTCCATCGCCGGTGTAGCTCAGCTGGTAGAGCACCTGTCTTGTAAACAGAAGGTCGCGGGTTCGAATCCCGCCACCGGCTAGTTGCCCGCAGTCAGGGCCTGTGGGGCGGTGGTAGGGAGGAAGCCCCGGTGGAAGAAGTGGTCAGGAAGTCAGGACGCAGTCGCAGCAGACAAGGAGTGCACACGGAGGGGTACCCAAGTGGCCAAAGGGAGCAGACTGTAAATCTGCCGGCTCCACGCCTTCGTTGGTTCGAATCCAACCCCCTCCAAGTTCACCAGGAGAAGTCGCGGGCATAGCTCAGTTGGTAGAGCGTCAGCCTTCCAAGCTGAATGTCGTGGGTTCGAGTCCCATTGCCCGCTCCAGTTACAAGCAGTCAAACGTCACAAGCCCAAATAGCTCAGTTGGCAGAGCGCATCCTTGGTAAGGATGAGGTCACCGGTTCAATCCCGGTTTTGGGCTCCATTCACTGAAACAGGGAGAACCATGAGCAAGGAAAAGTTTGAGCGGACGAAGCCCCACGTGAACGTCGGCACCATCGGGCACGTGGACCACGGGAAGACGACGCTGACGGCGGCGATCACGAAGGTGCTGTCGAAGAGCGGCG
>JBDLRJ010000078.1:0-3273 GCA_039800145.1 Pseudomonadota bacterium
AAGGACTTTTTTTTCGGGAGTACCCCATCCGCGTCAGTGCGCGCTGGACCGAGGACCTGCTGGTCCGGAGCTTCTCCGCCTTCGCCAGTGCCTCCGCGAACTCCCGCACGGTGGCGTCAGGGAGCTGCTCCACCAACTGCTTGAGCCGCGTCTCAATCTTCCCCCGGATTGGGCTGAAGTTGCCCCCGCCCGGAGCCTTGGGCGCAGTCCCACCCGTCTCGCGGTGCAGGCGCAGAATCCGTGTGACGGTCGCCGTCCCCAAGGCGGTCAGGTCTGCAATCTCACGGTACGTCCGTCCCTCTGCGCGGAGTCGGACGACAATCTCTCGGACCTTCGGTGGAGTCGGTGGCCGCATCGACCACCGTAGATCACGCCTCTGCGATCGATTCAACCGGCCCCAGTGTTAGTGTCCCGCGGCGTGATCTACACGCCCCTGCGACTGCTGGTGTCCTTTGCGCTGCGGTGCTTCTACCGGCTGGAGGTGAGGCCCGCCCCGGGGGCGCCCGTGCCTGCCTCCGGGCCGGTGCTGTTCGTGGGCAACCACCCCAACGGGATGGTGGACCCGGCCATCCTGTTCGCGCTGCTCCCGCGGCAGGTGACGTTCCTGGCCAAGTCCACGCTCTTCTCCCTGCCGGTGCTCGGGTGGCTGCTCCGCGGGCTCGGGGCGCTGCCGGTGTACCGCAAGCAGGACGATCCCTCGCAGATGTCCCGCAACGAGGGCTCGCTCGAGGCGGCCGCGGAGGCGCTGGCGGCCGGGCGCGCCATCACGCTCTTTCCCGAGGGCAAGAGCCACAGCGAGCCGCAGCTGGCGGAGCTGAAGACCGGGGCGGCGCGCATCGCCTTCCGGGTGGCCCGGCGCGGTGCGCCGCTCGTGGTGGTTCCCGTGGGCCTCACCTACGGGGAGAAGCACCGCTTCCGCAGCCACGTGGTGGTGCAGTACGGGGCGCCCCTTCCCGTCTCGGAGTTCCTCCCGTCCGACGAGGCGGAGGAGCCCGCGCGCGTGCGGGCGCTCACGGACCGGATGGCGGAGGATCTCCGTGCCGTGACGCTCAACCTCTCCGAGTGGGAGGAGTTGCCCCTGGTCCGGCTGGCCGAGCAGCTCTACGCCCTCACGGTGAAGGAGGCGCCGAACGACGCGGAGCGGCTCCGGAGGTTCGCGGGCGGGATCAAGCTGTTCCGGGACGAGCAGCCGGAGCGGTTCGAGGCCCTGCGGCGGCGGATGTTGGAATTCCAGCGGCGGTTGGACCTGGTGCAGGCCTCCACGGATCACCTCTCGCTGGAGTACCGGGCGTGGCCCGTGGTGCGCTTCGTCCTGCGCAACGGCGCGGTGCTGGGGCTCGGGTTCCCGCTCTACCTCTGCGGCGCGCTGCTCTACGCGGTGCCGTACCAGTTGGCGAAGTGGGCCATCCGGGCCAGGAGGGTGGAGTGGGATCTCCAGGCCACCTTCAAGCTGCTCGCGCTGCTGGGGCTTTCGCCGCCGTGGGTGGCGCTCGTGGCGGGGGCGACCGCGTGGTTCGCGGGGGGGGCGGCGGCGCTGGCGGTGCTCGCCGTGGCGCTGCCGCTCGCGGGCTTCACCGCCTACTTCCTCGGGCGGCTCGCGGACGTGCGGCAGGACGTGGCGGTGTTCTTCTCGCTCGGCAGCCGGCGGCGCCTCAAGTCCGGCCTCGTGGCGGAGGGCGAGCGCCTCCGCGCCGAGGTGGAGGGGCTCGCGGACGAGTACCGCGCGCGGGTGGTGAAGGACGCCGTCGCCGGTTGACCCGGGGCCCTCGCGTCAGCGCGCGGGCAATGCGGCGGCGGCGAGCTTGCGGGCGCCCACCACCAGCACCAGTCCGCCGAGCACCACCGGCACTGCGTTCACCTGGATGGCGGTGCGCAGCGAGGAGTGCTCGCTGATCCACCCGATGACGGTGGGCGACGAGGCGTCCCCGAGCAGGTGGATGATGAGCACGTTGAGCCCCATGGCGAACGCGCGGAAGCCGGGGGAGACCGCGTTGACGAGCGCGGAGTTGATGGGCCCCTGGTTGAGGAAGACGAAGAACTGCGCGGCGAAGATGGCCGCGAAGATGGAGCGCGTCCCCGGCGCCAGGGTGGCGAGCACCATGAACGGTGCCGCGAGCAGCAGCCCGCCGCCCGAGATCCACATGCTGCCGTTGCCCCGCCACCGATCCGCGCGGTCCCCGAGCCAACCGCCTGCGAGCGTGCCGAGGATGCCGGCCCCCGCGGTACAGGCGCCGAACCAGAACCCCGCCTGTCCGTCCGCCATCCCGCGCGACTGGATGAGGTACTTGGGCATCCAGAACGCGAGGCCGCCGATGGAGAAGGTCATCAGCGTGAGCCCCGCGGTGTTGAACCAGAAGAGCCCGTTGGTGCGCAGCGCCGCGATGCCCGCGAGCACGGGGACCTTCTCCACGGGACCGTCCTCGGACGCCCCCCGCACCGGCTCCGGCATGAAGAGCGCCGCCACGCCAAGCAGGAGGCCGGGCGCCCCGCCCACGAAGAAGGCGGCGTTCCACGAGTAGTGCTCGCCGATGTAGCCGCCCAGCGCGTACCCGAGCGCGGAGCCCACCGGGATGGCCAGGTAGAAGATGGACAGCATGGACACGCGCTTCTCGCGCGCGAACAGGTCCGCGATGATTGCCGGCGCCACCGTGGCATACCCCGCCTCGCCGATGCCGATGATGGACCTCGCCGCGAGCAGCTGCGGGTAGCTCTTCGCCAGGCCCGAGCCCACGGTGGCGAGGCTCCACAAGAGCACGCTGCCGCCCACCAAGTACCTGCGCGGGAAGTTGTCCCCGAGCCAGCCGCCGAGCGGCGAGGCGATCATGTAGACGACGATGAACAGGCTCCCGATGAGCCCGGCCTGCGTGTCGCTCACGTTCAAGTCCGCCTGGACGCGCGGGAGCACCCCCGCCACGAGGTAGCGGTCCAGGTAGTTCACCAGGTTGATGAACGTGAGCACGGCCAGGCCGAACGTGGCCCCCTTCACGGCCGGTGAAGCGCGGACGGCAGCAGCGGCGGTCATGGGAGGGACTCCGGGCCGAAGCGGGCGGCAAGCAGGCCCCAGCGCAGGCCCCGGTCACTCACCGTGAGAGAAGGGACGCCGAGCTTCCGCACCACCGCGTCCAGGATGCAGGCGCCTGCCACCACCACGTCCGCCCGCCGGGGATCCAGTCCGGGCAGCACCGCGCGTCCAGCCACGGGGAGCGAGGCGAGCTGCGCGAGCAGGGCCGACAGCTCGCCCGCCGA
Organism: Pseudomonadota bacterium; assembly: GCA_039800145.1. Lineage (GTDB taxonomy): Bacteria > Myxococcota > Myxococcia > Myxococcales > Myxococcaceae > VGRA01. The sequence continues at coordinate 3,247 of JBDLRJ010000078.1, forward strand.
GAGCGCGCCCCCGTGCACGCGCGGCCC
>JBDLRJ010000079.1:0-4316 GCA_039800145.1 Pseudomonadota bacterium
CCCGGTTCGCCGCGAGGTCCTTCGCCACCGCCTTCGCGAACGCTCCGGCCGCACCCTCCAGCCTCGGCGCCTCGCCTCCCACCGGCACCTCCACCCCTGCCGCCTTCAGCTCCGCTGCCACCGCCCGCGCCAGCACCGCCAGCTCCGACGGCCTCGCGCGCAGCCGGTGGTCCGCCGCCATCCCCGTCACCGTCGGCATCGGCTCGGCCACGTACACCCGGTTCATCTGCGCCGCGTCGCCCCGCCTGCCTCCCCACTCCCGCGCGTGCCGCAGCCCCTCTCCCACCGGCTCCAGCAGGTCCGCGTCCAGCGACAGCACCACCTTCGCCCGCTCCAGCGACCACCGCGTCTCCACCGCGCGTCCGAACGCCAGCACCGCCCCCGCGTACACCTCGTCCCGCGACAGCGGCTCGTGCGCGTACGCCCCGGCGCTGGGAAAGGCCTGGCGGACCCGGTCCCGCAGCGCCCGCGTCGTGGGCGAGGCCGTGGGCTCGAGCAGCAGCCGCAGGCCCGCACCGCCGTCTGCACGCAGTTCGGGCGCCTGGGTGGCGAGCCAGGAGAGGAACGCCGCCCACGATCTCCCTTCGCCGCCCTGCTTCCCCTCGCGCGCGCGGTGGGGATCGTAGAGGGACAGGATGGACGCCTGGTCCAGCGTGCCGGAGGCCCCGCGCGAGCTGGGGTGGTCCGGGTTTCCCTCCACCTTCGTCGGCCTCCCGTCCCAGGAGGTGACCAGCAGTCCCACGCCGTACCCGCCCACCGAGGAGGCCGTGGCGTACTGGCTCGGGGTGCCGGGCGAGAGCCCCACGGGGTTCCGGGTGTAGGGGAGGATCTTCTCCCGGGGCGACGCCACCTTGCAGCCCGCCGCACCGGCGAGCGCCAGGCCCGCGCCCATCACTTGTAGGAAATTGCGTCGGGACACCCCATCCAGCTCGGAGGCGCCCGCGGGGAACTCGGTCTCCACGCGGCTCCGCCACGCCTCGGAGTCCACGCGTTCCTGGAGGCTCCTCCAGTAGACGACGCCCGCGTCGTACGCACCGGGCTCGGCGAAGGGGTTGTGCTGCACCACCGGGAGCGGGTGGCGCGTGGGCTTCGGACGCTTGCTCATCGGTGGCAGGTGCTGCAGCTGGTGCGGGTGTGGACGGCGTTCTGCGAGGCCACGGCTTCGCCCACGGTGCGGGCGTGGGACTGGAGCTGCTCGGGCGTGGGGAAGCGCGGCATCTCCCCCAGGACTCCCCGCGCGACGAGCTCCTCGGTGGGGGTCCAGGTGGTGGAGATCACCTGCTCGCGTGGACGCAGGTGGGGCACGGGATCCCTGTGGCAGTCGAGGCACCAGCCCATGGTCAGCGGGCTCGCCTGCTGCACCGACGGCATCTCGTCCACGCGCCCGTGGCACGTGACGCAGCCCACGCCCTTGTTCACGTGGATGGCGTGGTTGAAATAGACGAAGTCCGGGAGATCGTGGACGCGCGCCCAGGCGATGGGCCGGTCCGTGAACCAGGCCTCGCGCACGGGCGCCAGGTACGCGCCCTTGTTCCAGACCTGCGCGTGGCACCCCATGCACACCTGGGTGGAGGGGATGCCGGCCTTCGGCGAGTGCTCCACGGAGGTGTGGCAGAAGCGGCAGTCGATGCCCTCGTCCCGCACGTGGTGCCGGTGATCGAACTGGACCGGCTGCACCACCGGCGTGTCCGCGCGCGTGACCCACGGCGTCCGCTGCAAGACCCACAGCCCCCCCAGCGCGGCCGCGGGAAGCACCGCCGCGAGCAGCACGGAGGTTCGGGCGAGGGGGTTGGTCCAACGCGGGAAGAGGGCCATGGGCGAGGGGCGCGGACGATGTGCGCACCGCCGCGGGCCATCCACCGGCCCGCCCACTCACCTGCCCTTCAGCGGACGCTCGGGAGCAGCGCCTGGGAACTGGCCGACCGGGAAGCCCCACCCGCGTCCGCTGCACCGTTCGCGGTGATGCAGTGGGATCGGCCCGCCGTCGAAGGGGCCGCTCCGTTCAGCGCTGTCCCTCGCCTGCGAGCAGCCGGGCAATTCCCCGGGCCAGCGGCACCTGCGCGCGGTTGCGCGCGCGGTCCGCCCAGTCGAACTGCTCGAGCGAGGCGCGCTGGGACTCCACCGTCGCCTCCACCGCGGGTCCACCTGCAGGCCGCAGCAGGAGCGCCCGCTGCTCTTCGCTGGTCAGCGCCTCCAGCGGGACGCGGGCAAGCTGCAGCGCGCGCACGTAGGCCGCCACCGCCCAGCGGTCCTTGATGGAGAGCTCCGACGCGGAAGACGCCATCTGGCCTTTCCCCGCGGTCATCACCTCGAAGAGGTAGCCCACGGCCAGCGCGTCCGGCGCAACCAGCGAAGGTCCTGGCTGCGGTGTAGGCCGTGTCCCGAGGGGTACACCATCCGCCTTCACCCCGTGGCAGGACGCGCACGCGGACTCGTAGCGGCGCTGGCCGCGGCGCACCAGCGCCTCGTCCACGGTGAGCCCGCTGGGGAAGGTGGAGCGAAAGTTCCCGGCGTCGTCCTTCCAGTCGAGCAGCACCAGTTCCTTCCGCTGCTCGCGCGGAACCGTGCCCGCCGGCGGAAGTGCGGAAACGCGAGGGGCGTCCGTCTCGGGTGCGCGCGCGCCGCAGTCGCACCCGAGCACCGCGAGCCCGAGCAGACAGGCTGCCACCCCTGCGCTGCGCCTCATGGCTTCCCGCCTTCCGCCGAGGGAGACGTGCCCGCCGGCTCCGGCCCCGCGTTGTGAAGCTTCGCGAGGTAGGCCACGCGCGGCCGCGTCCCCAGTTCCGCGAGCACGTCGTACCGGCGCGCGTCCGCGTGCAGCTTCGTCACCGCCTGGGAGGCGTCTTTCAGGTTCCCGAACGTGAAGACCTGCGTGGGGCACGCCTGCTGGCACGCGGTCACCAGCGCCACCTCGGGGATGGCGCCGCCCGATTCGCGGGCATCGTTGCGCGCCCGCTCGATTCGCTGCACGCAGAAGGTGCACTTCTCCATCACGCCGCGCGCGCGCACCGTGACGTCCGGGTTCACCTTCACCTGCCCCGGCACCGTCGGGGTCGCCGAGCGGCCGAGGAAATTGAACCGGCGCACCTTGTAGGGGCACGTGCTGGCGCAGTACCGGGAGCCGACGCACCGGTCGTAGTGCATCTCGTTCAGCCCCTCGTCCGAGTGGCGCGTGGCCGCCGTGGGGCAGGCGCCCTCGCACGGGGCCGCCTCGCAGTGCTGGCACAGCATGGGCTGCAGCGCCGTGCGGGGAGCGTCCGGGTCCCCGCTCCAGTAGCGCTCGATCCGCAGCCAGTGCATCTCGCGGCCGCGCTGTACAGCCGCCTTGCCCACCACCGGGATGTTGTTCTCCGCCTGGCAGGCGAGGACGCAGGCGTTGCAGCCGGTGCAACGCGACAGGTCCACCGCCATGCCCCAGGCGTGTGCGCCCGGCCCCGACGGAGGCTGTCCGGGGCTGCGCTTCTGCTGGAGTGCCTCCGGCCGTGCCTGCAGCTGCGCAGCCGAGGCCTCCACGAGGAGCGAGCGACCCTCGAGCGCCCAGTGCTCCTGCGTGAGCGCCACGTCGTGCCGCTTGTCCGTGCGGCTGAGCGTGGCGCCGCCGTCCAGCCACGGCGCCCGTGCGCGCCGAACGAGGTACGCGTTGAAGCCCACGCCGAGCGCCACCTTCTCCGCCGCGCCCGTCCGCCCGTAACCGAGCGGCAGCGTGACGCAGTCGTCCGCGTGGCCCGGCAGCGGCATCACGGCGACCTCCAGCTTCTGCCCCCCCAGCTCCAGCAGGCAGACGTCCACCTCCGCGGGTGCATCCCGCCCGGAACGGACGGGCTGCAGGCCGAGCCGAGCCGCGGTGGCGGGCGAGACGTACGCAAGATTGTCCCACGCGAGCTTGCTCACCGGGTGCGGCAGCTCCTGCATCCAGGCGTTGTTGGCATACCGCCCGTCCCACGCCTTCGGATCCTTCGCGAACACCACCTCGAAGCCGGCGAACGCGGGCGCCCGGTTCGCGGCGGCGACCGCGGACTCCACGCGGTCACCGTCCACCTTCACCGGGAGCACAGGCATCTTCCCACTCTCGGGGACCACCCCATCCGCGAGCCACTGCTGGAACTGGCGGTCGAAGTGGGGGGGACGGTGGGTCCGCGTTCGCCAGGATTCCTCCAGGAGCTGGTACGCGGAGCGCTCCCCCTCCCCGAGGAAGGCCGCGAGCAGCTCGTTCTCGGAGACGCCGCCGAAGAGCGGCTGCGTGAGCGGCTGCTGGAGACTCACCGTCCCGTCCTGCGCCCGCGCGTCTCCCCACGTCTCCAGCGGGTGCGCGGCCG
>JBDLRJ010000080.1:0-2568 GCA_039800145.1 Pseudomonadota bacterium
GGGCGGGGCCGCCTCCCACAGCCTGTCACCCGGCTTGGTCGACAGCGGCACGGCCTGCTGCGCCGTGATGGGCGAGTCACCCGGCGGCGGAGCGGGTGGCTTTTCGGGCTCGCCTGCGAAGACCAGGAACAACACCGCCCCCAGCCCCATCACCCCGAGCCCGGCGACCACCCACTTCATCGGGCCGCCGAACACCGCCTCGATCCGCGTCTTCGGCTCGCGCCCACGTCCGGCCGGGTCCGTCACCGCGGTACCGGCCACGGTGACCATGGAGGACTCGGCGTCCCCCGTCTGCTGCTTGCGCCGTCCTGCCGGAGGAGCGTCCACCTTGGTGGCAGCCTGTTCGTCGGGTGTTCCCTTCCGCGCCACGGCCGCGGGCGGCGGAGCCCTGCGCGCAGGCTGCGAGCGGGGGCGCGTCTCCAGCAGCCCCTGCAGCTCCGTGCGGAATGCATCTGCCGTCTGGGGACGGTCGTTCGGATCCTTGGCAAGCGCCTTGAGGATCACCCGCTCGAGGCCCTGCGAGATGCGTGCATCCGGCCGGCGGCGGCTCGGGGGCGGCGGCTCGGCCGTCAGGTGCTTGGTCGCGAAGCCCACCGCCGAGTCGGACTCGAACGGCAGCACGCCGGTGGTCAACTGGTAGAGGATCACGCCCACCGCGTAGAGATCCGAGCGGCTGTCGATGGGTCCGCCGCGCGCCTGCTCGGGGGACATGTACTCGGGGGTCCCGCACACGAAGCCCGCGCGGGTGAGCGCCGGTCCCTCCTCGCCGGAGGCGTCCTGGATCTTGGCGATGCCGAAGTCGAGCACCTTCACCAGGTCCTCGCCGCGGCGGTTCTCCACCATGATGTTCTCGGGCTTGAGATCCCGGTGGATGACCCCGGCCCCGTGCGCGTCCGCGAGCGCCGAGAGCACCTGCACCACGATCTTGATGACGCGCGCCTCGGGCAGCGGCCACTCGCGGCTCAGGACCTGGTGGAGATCCTTCCCCGCCACGTACTCCATGGCGATGTAGAGCGCCCCGCTCCGCGCGTCCTGGCCGAAGTCCAGGATCGAGATGCTGTTGGGATGGTTCAGCCGGCTCGCGGCCTTGGCCTCGCGCTGGAACCGCGCCACCGTCCGCTCGTCGGAGAGCAGCGAGGAGCGCAGCACCTTGAGCACCACCGGCTTGTCCAACACCGTCTGGCGGGCGCGGTAGACCTTGCCCATCCCGCCTTCACCGATCAGCGCCTCGACCTTGTACTTTCCCTGCAGCACCTGCCCGATGTGCTCGTCGTTCACGCCCGGGCGGACCACGATCGTGCCGCACGCGGGGCAGTACGTGGAGTGATCGCCGGCGTCGGCATGGCAGGAAGGACAGAGCACGGTGGTCGGCCAGGAGCCGTGGAGGATGTCACGGGGCCCACGCTTGCTTCAACACCTCGCCGCATCTCCGGTGTAGAAAGGAGACGACTCCATGGCCTGTCCATCCTGTGCGCACGTCCCGCCTGCCGGGGCCACCAGTTGTCCACACTGCGGCGCCTCGCTGAAGGGCTCCACCCTGCTCATGACCCACGCCAACCGCTCGCGCCCCTGGTTCGCGCTGCGCGTGGTGCGGACCGACGGCGGACGGGAAGCGGTGGTGGAGATCACCTCGGACGCGCTCACGTGCGGCCGGGACGGGGATCTCAAGCTCCCGGACGATCCGTTCGTGGCCTCCGTGCAAGCCCGCTTCTTTTTCTCCGGGGACAAGCTCGCCGTGGAGGACGTGGGTGGCGGCAACGGCGTCTTCCTGCGCGTACGGGACGAGCGGGAACTCCCGCCGGGAGGAGAGCTCCGCGTAGGCCGGCAGCGGCTGGTGGCCGAGTCCGTCCCCCCGCGCGTGCCCGGCCCCGGTGGCCTCGAACAATGGGGCTCCCCGGACCCGGGCTTCCGCTTCCGCCTCGTCCAGCTTCTCGAGGGCGGCGTCCGCGCATCTGCCTTCCCCTTGAGGGACGGCACCAACCTCGTGGGCCGCGAGACAGGGGACATCACCTTCCGCGGAGACGGCTTCGTGTCCGGGCGCCATGCCTCGGTGCACCTGGCCGGCAACCGGATCACCATCCGGGACCTGGGCTCCTCCAACGGCACCTTCGTTCGGCTCGCCGGCCCCGTGCTCGTGGACGGGGGGGACCAGCTGCTCGTGGGTCGCCAGCTGTTGCGGGTGGAGCGCGGCACCGAGGACACCATCCGCCGCTGACCTCGACTCCCAGAACAGCAAGAGCCGCCCCGCGTCACGCGGAGGCGGCTCCCTGTTGACTCCTTCACCGCGGCGGACGCTCAGTGCGCTCAGCCGTAGGACTTCTCCTTCTTCTCCTGCTCCTCCTTGCAGCGGATGCAGAGCGTGGTGACGGGCCGCGCCTCCAGCCGCTTCGGGGAGATCTCCTCCTCGCAGCGCTCGCACACGCCGAACGTGCCGTCATCGATCCGCGCGAGCGCCATCTCGATCTTCTTGAGGAGGAACTTTTCCCGGTCGCGCAGGCGGAACACCATGGACTGCGCGTACTCCGAGGACGCGAGGTCGATCTCGTCCGGGAGATCGTCCGTGTCGAA
>JBDLRJ010000081.1:0-23064 GCA_039800145.1 Pseudomonadota bacterium
CGCTCCCTGCTTCCTCCCCACGGTCGGTCACCCTTCCGCAGTTGCAGTTCGCTTCGCTCGAGATGGTCTCCTCGCGGAGGGACTTGCACCCTCAAGGTCGCGCCCATGCTGGGCGCACAAACGGCAACTGCCCGGCGCGCGCCCCCACGGGGTGGCGAGCAGCCGGGCAGCTGGGACCTGCACGGTGCGGCGGGCTACGCCGAGAAGGACGTCCCGCAGCCGCAGGTGGACTTGGCGTTGGGGTTCTCGAACTTGAAGCCCGCGCCCTGCACGGTGGTGACGTAGTCCACCACGGTGCCGCCGAGGTACTGCGCGGAGAGCGCGTCCGTGGCGATCTTGATGCCGTCCTGCTCGAAGACGAGGTCCCCGGCCGCCGCGTCCTTCACCAGGTTGAGATCGTACCCCATGCCGCTGCAGCCGGCCGGGACCACCTTCACGGCGAAGACGAAACCCTCGAAGTTGTTCTGCTTCATCACCTCTTTCACCTGCATCACCGCGGCGGGGGTGAGCGTGAGGGGCGCGCCGGTGGCGGGGGTGGTGGAGGTGGGGGCGTTGGTCTCGGTCTGCATGGAGTGCTCCTGCGGGTGAAAGGTGCCCTGAGTCTATAGCGGCCCCCGGACTGGAATTCCAACCGGGGGGGGCGGTAGAGGAGTCGCCCATGGCGGACACCTCCTCGGACTTGCTGGCCCGCGCGCGCGCCGCCGTGCGCGAGGTGACCGCCTCGGCGCTCCGCGGGGAGCTCACCTCCCCCACCCCTCCCCGCCTGGTGGACGTGCGCGAGGGCGAGGAGTTCTCGGCCGGGTGTCTGCCCGGCGCCCACTCGCTGCCCCGCGGCTTCCTGGAGCTGCGCGCGGAAGCGGAGCTCCGCCGGGACGAGCGGCTGGTCGTCTACTGCGCGGGCGGCGTGCGCAGCATGCTCGCGGCGCACACGCTCCAGCAGTTGGGCTACTCGGACGTGCGCTCGCTCGCCGGCGGGTACAACCGCTGGACGGACGAGGGGGGCCCGGTGGAGCGCCCCCGCGTGCTGTCCGCGGCACAGCGCGAGCGCTACCGCCGCCACCTCTCCCTCCCGGAGGTGGGCGAGGCGGGCCAGGCGAAGCTCGCGGCCGGCAGCGTGCTGCTGCTCGGGGCGGGGGGGCTCGGGAGCCCGGCCGCGCTGTACCTCGCGGCCGCCGGCGTGGGGCGGCTCGGCGTGGTGGACTCGGACGTGGTGGAGCTCTCCAACCTGCAGCGGCAGGTGATCCACACCGAGGCGCGCGCAGGAATGTCCAAGGCCGAGAGCGCACGCCACGCGCTCAACGCGCTCAACCCGCACGTGGTGGTGGAGCCGCACCGCGTGCGACTGGAGGCCTCCAACGTGGACGGGCTCGTCCGCGGGTACGACCTGGTGCTGGACGGCGGGGACAACTTCGCCACGCGCTACCTGCTCAGCGACGCGTGCCGGCGCCACCGCAAGCCGCTGGTGCACGGCTCGGTGTTCCGGTTCGAGGGACAGGTGACGACGTTCCTCCCGGACGGCCCCTGCTACCGGTGTCTCTACCCCGCCCCGCCCCCGCCGGAGCTCTCCCCCTCCTGCGCAGAGGCGGGGGTGCTGGGCGTGCTGCCCGGCGTGGTGGGGCTGCTGCAGGCCACCGAGGCGCTGAAGCTGCTGCTGGGAACCGGAGAGCCGCTGTCCGGGCGGCTGCTGCTCTACGACGCGCTGTCCACCGCGTTCCGCACCCTGCGCGTGGGCCGGGCGGAAGGGTGTCCGGGCTGTGCGGGCACCGGCGCCGGGCCGGTCCCGGAGGCCCCCGCGTGCGCGGTGGCCGGGAGGTAATGCCACGTGCCCATCCCGGAGATCGACGTGGAGACGTGCGCGGCCTGGATGGCGGGGCCGGAGGCGGACCGCCCCGTGCTCGTGGACGTGCGCACGCCGGGGGAGTTCGCGCTCGCCGCGCTGCCGGGCGCGCGGCTCGCGCCGCTGCACGAGCTCGAGGAGCACGCGGACTGGCTCACCCCGCTGCGCGGCCGGCGCGTGGTCGTCTACTGCCACCACGGGATCCGCAGCCTCCACGGTGCGGCGTGGCTCCAGCAGCTGGGGGTGGAGGCCGTCTCCCTGCGCGGGGGGATCGACGCCTGGTCGCTGCGGGTGGATCCGTCCGTGCCGCGCTACTGAGCCGCGGGGCTCACTCCGCCACGCGCGAGAAGTCCACCAGCGGCTCCGCGTTCACGGCGCCCTTCACGTCCACGTCGAACACCACGCGCTTCTTCTGCACGCTCGCGGCGAGCACGTGCCGACCTTCCAGGAGCAGCAGCGGCTTGCGGCACGACCCGAGGTCCACCTCCCGGCCGTCGCCCACCACCCGCGCGACGCGGCAGCCCTCCGCGAACTTCTCCGGGGAGACGCGCAGTTCCACCCCGCCGAGCTTCGGGTTGATGGGGACGTGCACCTCCAGGCTCGGCCACGCGGGGACGATCTCCTGCTCGAACCTGAAGCCCGTGGCGGGATCGTCGACCACGAGCACGTCCCCCGAGAACACGGCCGGCGCCTTGTCGGGGGTGAAGGGGCCTCGCAGCTCGGCGGGAGGCTGGCCTGCACGGGCGGCTGGCCGGACGAAGAACTCCACCGGGTGGGTGGTGTCCACGACGAGCGTGAGCTCGAGGAGCTCCGAGAGCCGGTCTCGGTAACGCCAGCCAGCCGCCGCGAGCACGGCCACGATCCCCAGGGCCACGGCGGCCTTGAGCACCTTGAGGATCACCGGCGAAACCGGCGCACGCGCGGGCTCGGCCCTCGGAACGGCGCGCGGCAGGCCGTCCCCCGCGGGGAGATCCACCGTCGGCGGCGTGTCGGAGCGGACCGGCGGGGGCGCGAGCGGCGGCGGATCCCGGATGACGCGGCGGCCCGGGGCCGAGTTCTCGGTCCCGCCGGTGGGACGCCGGCCCGAGGCGCGGATCCCGGACGTGGTGGAGCTGCGCGCACGGATGCCGGGCTGGGAGGTGGTCACGCTTCGGCGCACCCCCTTGCTCGGGGGGAGGTCCATGTCCGTCAGCGCCTCCTCCTCGTCCTCGTCCGCGAAGGGGGCGGGGCTCGGGACCGGTGCCGGCCGCGCGCCGGTCCGCGAGGGGGTGCGCTCACGCACGGGCGCGTTGGACTGCGTGGTGCGGCGCCGCACGCCGGAGCCGGTGGGGGGCGCGCCGGGCGGGGCGTCCCAGGTCTCGTCCGGGAGGGGGGCCGCACCGGCCGGGGGCGGGAGCACGGAGGTGGAGGCGCTCGGGGCCGCTGCCGCGGGCAGCGACGGCGAGGACTTCACGGCCATGAACCCCTGGGTGGGGGCCCCCTCGTCGTCCCCGAGCCGCGCGAGCTGGCGGTCCTCCTCCTCGCGCTCGGGGAAGAGCAGGCGCATGAGCTCGGACAGCTGCACGCTGGTGGCCACCCACCGCATCTCCAGCAGCAGTTCCTCCAGGGCCATCTGGAACGCGCGCGCGTCCGGGTAGCGGTCCTCCGGGTTGCGCGCCAGCGCGCGCATCACCACGTCGTCCAGCTCCGAGGGGATCTCCGCCACGTGGGACGGCGGATCGATCTTGCACTCGAGCGCAGCCGAGAGCGTGGCGATCTCGCTGTCCCGCTTGAACGGGCGCTCGTTGGTGAGCAGCTCGTACAGCACCAGCCCGAGCGCGAAGATGTCGCTCCGGTTGTCCAGCGGCTTGCCGGAGGCCTGCTCCGGGGACATGTACGCGAACTTGCCCTTGATGGCGCCGGACTGCGTGTGGTTCCCCTGGTCCGCCGCCTTGGCGATCCCGAAGTCCACCAGCTTCACGCCGCCGTCGAAGCTGAGCAGGATGTTCTGGGGCGAGATGTCCCGGTGGACCACGCGGAGCGGGCGGCCCTGCTCGTCCGACTGGGAGTGCGCGTAGTGGAGCCCGTCGCAGCACGCGGCGATCACGCGGATGGCGAGCGCCTGCGAGAGCCACTGTTCGCGGTCCCAGGCCTGGCGCAGCACCCGCCCGAGATCCTCGCCCCGCACGTACTCCATGGCGATGAAGTAGGCCCCGGAGTGGTCGTCCCGTCCGAACTCGAAGATCTGCGCGATGTTGGGGTGCGTGAAGCGCGCCACCATGCGCGCCTCGTTGAGGAACATCCGCACGAAGTCCGGGTCGTCCGCGAGGTGCGGGAGGATCCGCTTCAGGACCACTTCCTTGCGGAAGCCGGCGATACCGGACTGCCTCGCGTACCAGACCTCGGCCATCCCGCCGGTCGCGATCTTCTTGAGCAGCTGGTATTTGCCGATGAGCTGTGGCTGTGCGTTCATCCTCGCTCGCGACGCTGCCGGGCCACGCGGCCCCAGAGAACTGAAAACGTAGGCCAGCCCCCCGGCCTCTGCAATGCGCGAGATGCCCCGCTCCCCATGATCCCTTCCGCCCTGCTGCTGCTGCTGCTCGCACACTCGGACGATCCCGCGGAGACGCGGGCCATGGACCAGGCCGCTTTCGCGCAGGCCCCGCTCGGGGCCGCGCTGGACTGGTCGGACGCCGAGGACCGAGTCAAGGCCACGGTGCTGCCGGGCGAGCCGGTGGCCGGCAAGCCCCTCCGGATAGATCTCCAGGTCGGCAGCTTCCAGGGCCCCGCCTACGACGGCCCCGTCGTCCTGCAGCTCCGCCCCCCGGACGCGAGCAGCCCCGTGGTGAGCGTGCCCCTCGAGAAGCAGGCGGGCGGCTGGGCCGGGAGCGCCACGCCCGAGCGCCCCGGCGAGTGGACCGTGGACGTCCGCTTCCGCACCACCCGCAACAAGCACGTCCAGGCGCCGCTCGTGGTGAAGGCGGGCTTCGTGGTGCCGTGGGCGGAGCTGGTGATCATCGTGCTGATCGCAGGCGCGCTCGCCTCCTGGCTCTACCGGGCCACCGCGTCCAACGCCCCGCCGGCGCCCGCGACCACGGAGCCCTCGCCCCCGGAAGCCCGGTAAAAACCGGAGCCCCGCGGTCGCCTCGCCACGCCGTCCAGTCCGTGTCCGCGTCCGGCTGGACTTTCACCGCGGCTACACCCGGTGCGGGGGCGCAACGGCTCGCGGTCGCGCCCGGCGGCGGCGCGGCGGTTGCAGCCGTGCCGCCGCGGCGGAGCTGCAGGCGTCTCGGGATGGGCGAGGGGCAGGGGGAATGGGGCCGGGACGCTTCGCAGCTCCGCCGTTTTGACGAATACTGCGCCCCCTCCATGGCACCGCGCCCCCCCCGCCGAGCTCCGCCGTCTCCCGCTGTCCCTTCCCCGCGCCGTCGCGGCGCCACGCGCCTCGGCGAGCGCCCCCTCCGCGAGGACCTGGTGACGCAGGCCTGCCTCGAGGCGTTCGGCGCGTCCCACCGCGAGGGCCGCCTCGCGGACCGCGCGCTGGAGACCACGCTCCGCAAGCGCACCCAGCTGTATTCCAACGAGCGGCGCGCGGTGGCCGAGCGCGTGTACGCGCTGCTGCGGCGGCTGCGCACGGTGGACTTCCTGGCCTCCCGGGGACGCGCGGGCTTCGCGGACCTCCCGGCCTCGAGGCAGGACGTGCTGCGGCTCGGCATCTCCCGCGTCTTCCACGGCGAGCCCGCGGGCGCCGTCTGCCGCTCCCTCGGCATGGACGCCGCGGACGCAGAGGCCGTGGCCAAGCTGCCCGAGGCGGCGCGCGCACTCGAGGCGCTCCCCCGCGCCGAGCGCTTCGCGCTGGCGGCCTCGCTGCCGGACGCGCTCGCCGCGCACTTCCTCTCCGAGTTCGGCGAGGAGGCGGAGGCCGCGGCCGAGGCGATGAACGAGCGCGCCCCGCTGGTGGTGCGCACCAACACGTTGAAGATCTCCCGCGCCGCGCTGAAGGCACGGCTGAAGGACGAAGGCGTGGAGGCAGAGCCCACGGCCCGCTCTCCGCTGGGGCTGGTCCTGGACGGACGCGCCAACGCCTTCGCGCTGCCCTCTTTCCGCGAGGGGCTCTTCGAGGTGCAGGACGAGGGCTCGCAGCTGCTGGGCATGCTGGTGGACCCACCGCCCACGCGGGTGGTGGACGCATGCGCCGGTGCGGGCGGGAAGGCGCTGCAGCTCTCGGCCGAGATGAAGAACCGCGGCGAGCTGTTCGCCCTGGACGTAGAAGAGGGGCGGCTCGAGGAGCTGAAGCGCCGCGCGCGGCGGGCAGGCGTGCACAACGCCCGCGCGAGGACCATTGCCGCGGACGACACGTCGCTCGCCCAGCTGGAGGATCTCCACGGCCGCGCGGACCGGGTGCTGGTGGACGCCCCCTGCACCGGCTCGGGGACGCTCCGCCGCAAGCCGGACGCGCGCTACCGCTTCACCGAGGCGCTGCTCGCCGAGCACGTGGAGCGGCAGAAGGTGCTGCTCGGGCGCTTCGCCCAGCTGGTGAAGCCGGGCGGGCAGCTCGTGTACGGGACCTGCAGCGTGCTGCGCGCGGAGAACGAGGCGGTGGTGGAGGACTTCCTCGCCCAGCACCCGGACTTCAGCCTGAAGCCCGCGGCCGAGCGGCTCGGCCCGGTGGCAGGTGCAGACACCACCTCGGGCGGTTACCTCCGCCTCTACCCGCACCGCCACGGCACCGACGGCTTCTTCGGCGCACTCCTGGTGCGGCGGAAGGGATGACAGACACCATGAGCAAGAGCGTTCGTTACCGCGTGGGCATGAGCCGTCCGCACTCCCACCTCTTCGAGGTGGAGGCCCACTTCCCTGCCCACGCGGACGTGGTGGACGCAGTCCTGCCGGTGTGGACGCCCGGCAGCTACCTGGTCCGCGAGTACGCGCGGCACCTGCAGGACGTCACCTGCTCGGACGACCGCGGCACGCCCCTGCCGGTGGAGCGGCCGGACAAGCGCACCTTCCGCGTCCGCACCGGCGGGCGGCCCTGCACCTTCAAGTACCGCGTCTACGCGCACGAACTGACCGTCCGCACCAGCCACCTGGACGGCACGCACGGCTACTTCAACGGCGCCACGCTGTTCCTGTACCAGGAGTCCCTGCGCGCGGTGCCGCACCACGTGGTGGTGGACGCGCCCGTGGGCTGGAACGTCCACGTGGCGCTGCCTCGGCAGGACAGGGCCTTCGTGGCGCGCGACTACGACGTGCTCGTGGACAGCCCCTTCGAGGTGAGCCCTGCCGAGGCGCACCGCTTCACCGCCGCCTCCGTGCCGCACGAGCTGGTTCTGTGGGGGGACGACGGCCGCGTAGACGTGCCGCGGATGGTGAAGGAGCTCACCGCCATCGTCGAGACGCAGGCGGGGCTCATGGGCGGGCTGCCGCACGAGCGCTACCTGTTCATCGTCCACTTCACGGACAAGGGGCGCGGCGGGCTCGAGCACGAGGCCTCCACCGTGCTGCTCTACCCGCGCACGGGGCTCGCCACGCAGACGGGGCGCGAGGACTTCCTCGGGCTCGCGAGCCACGAGTACTTCCACCTCTGGAACGTGAAGCGGATCAAGCCGAAGGTGCTCGTCCCGTTCGACTACGCGCAGGAGTCCTTCACCACGCTGCTGTGGCACTTCGAAGGCGGGACGTCCTACTTCGACAACCTCGTGGTCCGGCGCGCGGGGCTGATGCCCGCGAAGAGCTACCTGCAGCGGATGGGCGAGGCGCTGACTTCGCTGCACGGGACGCCGGGACGCAAGGTGCAGACGCTGTCCGAGGCCTCGCTGGTGGCGTGGATCAAGCACTACCGGCCGGACGAGAACACCGCCAACAGCGCCATCAGCTACTACCTGAAGGGGGAGGTCGTCTGCTGGCTCCTGGACCTGCACATCCGCAAGGCCACGGCGGACGCGCGCTCGCTGGACGACGTGATGCGCCTGCTCTGGCAACGGTACGGCGACGGGCGCGGCGTGCCCGAGGAGGGCGTGGAACAGGCAGCGGAAGAGGTGGCAGGGATGCCGCTCAAGCCCTTCTTCGACGCGGCCCTGCGCACCACCGGGGAGCTGGACTACTCGGTGCTCTCGCACGTGGGACTGGAGCTGCGCTTCCGCGCCCGGGAGTCCGGCTCGGACCGCGGAGGGACGCCGGGCAAGTCGAAGGAGCAGAAGCCGAAGGGCTGGCTGGGGCTCTCGCTGCGCGGCAGCAGCACGCTCGCCGCGGTGGCCGCCGACTCGCCGGCCATGGAGGCGGGGCTCTACGCCGAGGACGAGATCCTGGCGCTGGACGGCTACCGCGTGGACGGTGCGGGGCTCGTCTCGCGCTGCGAGGAGAAGGCGCCGGGGGAGAAGGTGCGCGTCACCGTTTTCCGCCGCGAGCAACTGGTGGACGTCCCCGTGACGCTCGGCACGAAGCCCTCGGATGCCGCGTGGCTCGAGCGGGTGGAGACGCCCACGGCCCAGCAGAAGGCCTCCTTCAAGGCCTGGTGCGCGGCGGAGTGGGACGACGCCGCCTGAACTCCGCGAGCGAGCGGCAGCCGCTCTCCTGGACGGCTGCCGCCTCCGCTTCCAGGTCGAAGTGGGCGAGGTACCGCTGCACGCGCTGCTCCAGCGTCGGCGCCGCGATGGCCTCGCACAGCGCGTCCGCGGTGTAGCTGCGGCACACCTCGGGGCGGCGGTCGTACACGGTGCAGAGGTTGTCCCCGCCGAGGTGCGGGCAGCGGAGCCCGAGCGGCTTGTCCAGCGCGGCGATGTCCGGGGCCACGCAACAGGCGCCGCAGCGGGTGCACTCCATGGTGCCCACGCTATACCAGCCGCCCATGTGCACCTTGCTTGCCGCAGTCCAGCGCCACCCCCGCTACCCGCTGCTCGTGGCCGCCAACCGGGACGAGCGGCTGGACCGCCCTGCGTCCGGGCCGCTCGAGTGGCGCAGCGGACCTTTGCCGTTCGTCGCCCCGCGGGACGAGGTGGCGGGTGGGACGTGGGTGGGGCTCAACGCGGCGGGGCTCTTCGTGGCCGTCACCAACCGGTTCGGCGCGCCGCGGGATGACAGCCGCCGCTCGCGGGGGGCGCTGGTGGTCGAGGTGCTCGGACAGCGCTCCGCCGAGGCGCTCCACGCCTGGATGGCCCGGCTGGAGCCACGCGCGTTCAACCCCTTCCACCTGCTGTACGCGGACGCGCAGCACGCCTTCGTCACCTGGACGGACGGGACGACGCTCACGCAGCAGGGGCTCGGGCCGGGGCTGCACGTGGTGACGGAGCAGAGCTTCCGGGAGGAGCCGGTGGCGCGGGCTCGGGCGCTCACGGCTGGGTTCGAGGGGCTCCCGGACTGCGCCTCCCCCGGGGGACTCTTCTCGCTGCTGCGGCGGCACGACGAGGGGGATCCTTTCGCGGGCACCTGCATCCACGCACCTTCGTTCCACTACGGCACCCGCTCCTCCACCGTGGTGATGCTCGGGCGGGACGCCGCGGACACGCGCTTCTACGCGAGCGAAGGGCCAGCGCACGCAGGGACGCTCGTCGAGCACCCGGTCCCGCGGGCGTGAACCAGTGGACGATGGAAAGGCCCACGGGGGATGTTCCCGGGCACCGTGTCCACGCTGACGCCCTCCCCCGCCTTCCTGTTCCGCGCCCGCTCGCTCGCCGAGGCGCTCTTCTCCTCCCCTTCCGGCCCCCCGCCCGCAGACCGCCTGGACCGCGCCACCGAGGCGTTCGCGCAGGTGGTGATGCACGGCGGCCTCCGCGCGCGGTTCCTCTTCACGGTGGCGCTGTACGCCATCGGCTGGGTGGCGCCGCTGCTGATCGGCAAGCTGCCCTCCGCCTGGACGCTGCCCCTGCAGGACCGGGTGCGGGCCGTGGGCGCCATGGAGGCGACGGGGCTGCTCGCCGCACCGGTGATGCTCTGCAAGGCCATCCTCTGCATCGTCTATTACGAGGAGCCCGGGGCGGCCGAGGAGATTGGCCACGTGGGCGTGGGCTTCTGGGAGAAGCCCCCCGCGGCCGGCGCCGGGGGTGAGGCGTGAAGATCTTCGACGGGACGGCGCAGGGCAAGGACGTCCAATTGGACGCGGACGTGGTGGTGGTGGGCTCGGGCGCGTCCGGCGCGGTGGTGGCCTCCCTCCTCGCGGAGGCGGGGCAGGACGTGCTGGTGCTCGAGGAGGGCTCGCACGTCCGGCCCGAGGTGTACGGCGCCCTGCGCCCCAGCACCCAGATGCGCACGCTGTGGCGGGACGCGGGGCTCAGCTTCGCGGTGCCGCTCGGGGACACGCCGGTCATCAACGTGATGATGGGCAAGGCCGTGGGCGGCAGCTCGCTGCTGACCGGCGGCGTCTGCTTCCGCATCCCGGACAAGGTGCTGCACACCTGGGCGCACGAGCACGGCCTCCCGGGGATGACGCCCGAGGCGCTCGAGCCCGCGTTCCAGTCCGTGGAGGCGCGCGTGAAGGTGACCGAGGTGCCCGCGTGGATGCGCTCGCCCTCCACGCGGATCTTCGGCGAGGGGCTGGAGAAGGCGACGGGCCACTCGCTCAAGCCGCTCAAGCGGAACATGGAGGGATGCCAGGGCCACGGCCGCTGCAACTTCGGCTGCCCCGCGGGGGCCAAGCTGTCGGTGGACCGGACCTACCTCCCGCACGCGGTGGAGAAGGGGGCGCGGATCTACAGCCACGCCCTGGTGGAGCAGGTGCTCGTGGAGGGTGACCGCGCGGTGGGCGTGCGCGGCCGCTGGCTGAACGGCCCGGAGGGACGGCGGACCGGGCGCTTCACCGTGCGCGCGCGGCGCGTGGTGGTGGCCGCGGGCGGGTACCACTCGCCGCTGCTGCTGTTGCGCAGTGGGATCGGCCGGGCCTCGGACCAGGTGGGGCGCAACCTCACGCTGCACCCGAGCTTCCGCGTGATGGCCCGCTTCGAACAGCCGGTGCACGGCTGGCGCGGCGCGATGCAGACGGCCTACTCGGACGCGTACAACGACGAGCGCTACCAGCTCACGGGGATGTTCACGCCGGCGGGGGTGCTGGCGGCCACCATGCCCGGCATCGGGCCCCGCCACGTGGAGCGCGCGCGGGAGGTGGCGCACCTCGCGGTGTTCGGCGGCCTCATCCACGACGACGGCGGCGGGCGCGTGCGGCGGGGGATTGGCCGCGAGCCCTTCGTCACGTACCGGCTCGCGCGGGAGGACGCGCACGCCATGGGCGAGGCCATGCGCACCATGGGCGAGGCGTTCCTCGCGGCCGGGGCGAAGGAGATCTTCCTGCCCATCCTCGGGATGGAGGGGCTCACGCCGGATCAATTCCGCGCGCTGGACCTGGACCGCGTTCCCCGCGCCCGGGTGGAGTGCGCCTCGCAGCACCCGCTGGGCACGTGCCGCATGGGCCGCCAGCCGGGCAGCTCCGTGGTGGACCCGGACGGCGAGTGCTGGGAGGTGAAGGAGCTCTTCCTCGCAGACGGCAGCGTGCTGCCCACCAGCCTCGGCGTGAATCCCCAGCTGTCCATCATGACCCTCGCCACGCGGCTGGGGTGGATGCTGCGGGAGCGGAAGCTGCCCGCCCGCTGAGGGGCCGTTCAGGCGGACCAGCCGCGGACCTGGGACATCAGGCGCGCCGCGGCCTTGACCTCCGCGCGGACGATCCCGCCGTCCCGCTCGGTGCGCATCACCTTGCCGAGCAGCGGGTCCGCCTCCTCCGGGCGGTCCAGCTCCAGGAGCACCTCCGCCAGCCGCAGCCGGGCGCGCGTGAGGGTGACGATCCCCTCCCCCTCGTCTCCGGCCTCGATGGCCTGCACGTAGAGCGCCTCGGCCAGCTCCAGGTTCCCGCGCCGCCGCTGCTCGTCCGCCCGCTCGAGGAGTGTGTCCGCCGTCATGGGTGAGAGCTACCGGCAGGCGGTCTCCCGCGCAATCCCTGCGCGTCTGTCACAACTTCGTCATGGGCGCTGCCGGCGGGGCGGCCGCTGGGGCAGATCCGGCCCCGTGACGCCCCGGTCCGCCCTCACGCTCGCGCTGATGCTGTCCCTCCCCGCCGCCGCGGAGGAAGGGGCGGCCACGCCCGTCGCCCCCGAGCCCACGGCCGCGGTGCCCGCCCCGGAGGCCCCGCCCGCCGAGACCCCCTTGCCGCCTCCCCCTGCCCCCGCCGAGGAGAAGGACGAGCGGCGCATGCAGACGGTGGTGACCGGCACGCGCACCGAGCAGCGCGCGTCGGACGTGACGGTGGCCACGGAGGTCATCCGGCGGGTGGAGATCGATCGGTCCGGGGCGCGCAACCTGGCGGAGCTGCTCACCACGCACCCCGGCATCGACATCGTGGAGTCGTTCCGAGGCTCGGGGGTGCGGCTGCAGGGGCTGGATCCCGAGTACGTGCTCATCCTGATCGACGGAGAGCGCATCGGTGGCCGGGTGGGCACCACGTTCGACGTGAGCCGCTTCTCGCTGCAGGAGATCGAGCGGGTGGAGATCGTGAAGGGGCCGTCCTCCGTGCTCTACGGCAGCGACGCCATCGGCGGCGTCATCAACCTGGTGACGCGCCGGCCGCAGAAGCCGCTGGAGGCGGTTGGGCGGCTGGGCTCGGGAGGGGTGGGGCCGCTCGGGGCGCCGGCCGCGGACGTGGGGGGCGTGGGGCTCGGAGACGTTCGCGGGGGCGTGGGCGGGAAGCTCGGCACCCTGGACGGGCGGGCGCAGGCCAGCTACCGCCACAACAACGCGTGGGACTGGAACCCGGCGAACGCGGCCACCAACGGCTCGGACACCACGCTCCTGGACACGAGCGGCGTGCTCAACTGGGCCGCGAGCGAGAACCTCTCGGTGCGCAGCCGCGTGGCCTACACGCGCAAGGACCAGGCCGCGGTGGACCAGACGCCCGGCGGCGCCGTGTCCGACCGCCGGTTCCGGGACGAGTACGCGGACGCGAGCCTCTCCGCGCGGCTCATGCCCCGGGCAGGGACGGAGGTCCGTGCCCGCGTCCACGGCTCGCTCTTCCGCGACCAGTTCCAGCAGGACCAGCGCCAGGCGCGGGACCAGGACCAGTACCAGGACGCGCGCGACATGCTGTGGGAGGTTGGCCTGCAGCTGGATCAATCCATTGCAGGCGCGCACCTGGTGTCCGCGGCCGTGGAGGGGCTCTTCGAGGATCTCCGCAGCGACCGCGTGGGCGGCTTCCGCGAGCGCCGCCGGCTGGGCGTGATGCTCCAGGACGACTGGAAGGTGCTGCCGGGGAAGCTCTCCGTCACCTTCGGGGCGCGCGTGGACGTGGACTCGCGCTTCGGCACCGCGCCCTCTCCGCGCGTGGGCATGAAGTGGGATCCGCTGGAGAACCTGGCCGTGCGCGCCGGCTACGGCTGGGGCTTCCGCGCGCCGAACTTCCAGGAGCTCTTCCTCCGCTTCGAGAACCCCTCCGTGGGCTACGTGGTGGAGGGAAACCCCACGCTGAAGCCGGAGCTCTCGCGCGGCTACAACCTCTCCGCGGACTGGCGCGTGCGCGAAGGGCTCAGCGTCTCGGCGAGCCTGTTCCGCACGGAGCTCTCGGATCTCATCACCGTCCTCACGCTGCGCGAGGCGAGCCCGGACGCGCCGCTCACCTTCGGCTACGGCAACGTGTCCCGCGCCACCACGCAGGGCGGCGAGCTGACCGCGCGCTTCAAGCTGGTGCGCAGCATGTACCTGGACGTGGGCTATGCCTTCACCGATTCGCGGGACGACGCCACCGGCAAGCTGCTGCCCGGCCGCGCACAGCACCGCGGCACGGCGCAGCTGTCCGGCAAGTACCGTCCGCTGGATCTCGACTGCGCGCTCCGCGTGGCCGTGCAGGGCATCCGCCCGTTCGACGAGGAGAACCCGGACGGCATCCGGCGCACGGTGGCGCCGCCGTTCGCGGTGGTGGATCTCCGGCTCGGCAAGCCCGTGCTGCCGTGGCTCACCGTCTTCGTCATGGGCAACAACCTGCTCAACGCCGGCGACGCGCTCTACCTCCCCATCCAGCCCCGCAACCTCCAGGCGGGCGTGACGGTCCAGTACCCGGGGTGACGACCATGCACCTGCGCTTTCTGCTGCCTGCCCTCGCCCTGCTCGCCGGTTGTGCGCCGGACCTGCGCGAGGACTTCCCGTTCGACGGGGAGCTCCCGCCCGGCACCTACGCCACGTTCGTCCCGCAGGCGGACGGCTCGTTCAACGTCAACATCGAGGCCACCGAGAAGGAGTCCTGGGTGTACGTGGACATGGTGGGACAGGAGGACGTCCCTGCGTCCGAGGCCGTGGGCACCAGCGCGTGGCACCTCGGGTTCCAGCGCTTCAAGATCATCACCAACTCCGGCGTGTCCGGCAGCAGCGTGGTGGAGACGGCGGTGCTCCCCGGCCAGCCGTTCGACACGCTGACGCAGGCCCCTGCGAGCGGCTACGTCACCGACCGCGCAGACGGCCCGGACGGAAACCAGGACGTGGACTCCGCTTTCCTCGAGGGTGACGGCTGGTACGAGTACGACATCAGCGTCCACAAGTTGATGCCGCGCGACGTCACCTACGTCCTGCACCTCCCGGACGTCTACTCCAAGCAGTACTTCAAGCTGCGGCTCGAGAACTACTACGCGCGCGCAGGCACCGCGGGAACGCTGCTGCTCCGGTGGGCGCCGCTGCTTCCTCCGGGCACCTGATGGCCTCCGCGCTGGACCGCGTGGAACTCCTCCCCATCTCCCTGGTGGTGGCCTTCCTCGCCAACGCCTCGGGTTTCTCCGGCGGCGTGCTGTTCCAGCCGATCATCTTCTTCACCCAGGGACTGCCGCTCGCGGCCAGCATCGCCTCGGGCATTGCGTCCGAGACGCTCGGCATGTCCAGCGGGGCGCTGCGCTACCACCTGCAGCGGCAGGTGCCGTGGCGGGAGGTGTGGCCGGGGCTGCCGTGGGTGGCGCTCGGCGTGGGGCTCGGGGCGCCGGTGTTGCTCTTCGCGCCGGTGAAGGTGCTGCAGGGCGTGCTGGGGCTGGTGCTCGTGGGCGTGGCCGCGCTGAAGGTGTGGGAGCTGCGCCACCCGCCTGTTCCACGCGACGTGCCGGCCGGTCCGCTCGCGCGCGCAGCGGTGGGTATCCTCGGAGGCGTTGGGTCTGCGAGCACGGGTACGGGCGTGTGCGAGCTCCACCAGCCGTGGTTCGAGCGGCTCCGGGCGCGTCCTCTCCGCGAGGCCAACGCCTCCGCCGTGGCCACCGAGGCGTTCGCCAACGTGATCATCTCCGCGGTGAACCTGGTGGTGGGGAACATCGATCCCACGGTGATCATCTGGACCGGCCCCGGCTGCATCGTGGGCGCGCAGCTGGGCGCACGCTTCGCGCACCTGCTCCCGGAACGCGCGCTGAAAGCGGCGTTCGCCGTCTCGGTGATGGGGATAGGCGCTTTCTACCTGTGGCGCGCTCAGCCCTGACGGTTGGGGCGCCGCTCGGCGAGCTCCGCCGCGGTCTTCTCCTGCGCCTTCCAGTGGCCATACAGCAGGCCGCGTGACGCGAGCCGCTCCAGGGCCAGCCGCGTGGGCGCGTCCACCTGTCCGGGCGCGGCGTTGCGGAAGGGCGTGCCCGGCAGCGGCATGAAGGTGTGGCCGTGCACGCGTGCCCCCTTGTCCGCGAGCGCGTGCATGAGTTCCACCGTGGCGCGCAGGTCCTCTGCCTCTTCGCCGGGCAGGCCGAGGATGAAGTCCACGTTGGGGACGAAGCCGCACCCCACGGCAATGTCCACCGCGCGCCGGATGGTCTCCACGTCGTGGCCGCGCTTGCTCTGGGTGAGCACCCGGTCGGAGCCCGACTGGCCACCGATGATCAGGTTGTCGTTGTCGACGTACTTCTTCAGCAGCGCCAACGCTTCCGGCGTCACGTGCTCGGGGCGGACCTCGGACGGGAAGGTGCCGAAGTAGACGCGTCCCTCCGGTCCCGCCGCTTCGCGCACCGCGGACAGCAGCGCCTCCACGGCGTCCAGGTTCACGTTCCCGTCCTGGGAGCCGTAGGAGAGCGACGTGGGGCTGATGAAGCGGACGTCCGTCTTGCCCGCGTCCCGGAGCACCTTCACCCAGCGCGCAGTGTTCTCCACGGAGCGGTGCCGGAAGCGCGCCTTCGCCATGTAGGGCGTCTGGCAGAAGCGGCACGCGTAGATGCAGCCGCGCGTGAGCTCGATGGCCCCGTAGCGATGCCGGTGCGAGGCGAACGGCGGGAAGGCGTTCAAGTCCACGCCCTCGCCTCGCCCGTTGCTCTTCACCTTCCCGTCCACGAGCCGCCAGAGCCCGTGCGTCCCGGCCGGGTCCTCGCCGCGCCCGAGCCGGTCCACGAGAGACCGGAGGGTGTGCTCGCCCTCCCCTACCGCGATGAAGTCGAACCCCGCGCGCAGCGTCTGCTCGGGCTCCGCCGTGGCGTGCACGCCGCCGGCGATCGAGAGGAAGCGCACGCCCGGCAGTGCCGCGCGCAGCGCCCGGTGCTCGGCCTCCGCCTCGGGCAGCCCCATGGAATAGAAGCTCCACGCCACCACCACCGGCCCCCCGTGCGCGGCGGCCTGCTCGGTGGCGGCCTTCAGCGTCTCGAAGCTGCTCGGGAAGTGGACCTCCACCCGCCCGGCGAGCTCGTCTTCCTGCAATGCCCCCGCGAGCACGTTGAATGCGTACTTCCCGGGGTACCGGTAACTGAGGACGAGGGAAACCTTGTGGTGCACGGCGGCGGGCAGTGTGCCACATGCGCCCCCTTGCAGGGCCCTGGCGGCGTCGTTAGTCCCTGCGGCCATGCTCAAGCCCGGCGACCGACTTCCAGACCTCACCCTTCCCGGAGAGGGCGACGCGCAGGTGCGCCTCCACGACCGCGTGGGACAGCGCGCGCTGGTCATCTATTTCTACCCGAAGGACGACACCCCCGGCTGCACCGTGGAGGCCTGCTCCTTCCGGGACAGCCACGAGGCCTTCGTCCAGGCCGGGGCGGAGGTCATCGGCATCAGCGCGGACGACGCCCGGTCCCACGAGAAGTTCAAGGCGAAGCACCGGCTCCCCTTCACCCTCCTCAGCGACCCGACGGGCGCAGCGGCCGCCGCGTTCGGCGTGAAGCGTTCCTTCCTCGGGCTGCTGCCAGGGCGGGTGACCTTCGTGGTGGACACGCAGGGCGTGGTGCAGCACGCGTTCGACTCGCAGCTGCGCGCCTCTGCGCACGTCACCGAGGCGCTCGGCGTGGTGGAGCGGCTCTCGAAGCAGCCCCAGGCCGCCTCGGCGCGCTGAACGCTCCTGCGCGGTCCGGGTGCGGGGCTGGCCCGTCCTCTGATACGTCTCCGTCCCGCATGCGCTTCCTGAACGGCCAGGCCCCCTCGCAGGATCTCACCTACTCGGACGTCTTCCTCGCCCCGTCCCGCTCGGACGTGACGAGCCGGCTCGAGGTGGACCTGGCGCCGCAGGACGGCACGGGGACCACGGTGCCGCTGCTCGTGGCGAACATGACGGCGGTGGCCGGGCGGCGCATGGCCGAGACGGTGGCCCGGCGCGGGGCGCTCGCGGTGCTGCCGCAGGATCTCCCCCCGGACGTGGTGGCCTCCAACGTGGCCTACGTGAAGTCCCGCCACCCGGTCTACGAGACGCCCATCACCCTGCGGCCCACGGACACCGTGCAGCAGGCGCTCAACCTGATCCACAAGCGGGCGCACGGGCTCGTCATCGTCGTCAACGACGCGGACGAGCCCGTGGGCGTCTTCACCGAGCGCGACGGCGAGGGGCTGGATCGCTTCACCCAGCTGCAGCAGGTGATGGTGGGAGATCCCGTCTGCTTCCAGGAGGGCACGCCGCTGGAGGCCCTCTTCGAGCGGCTGACCCACCACCACCTGAAGGCCGCGCCGGTGCTGAGTGGGAAGAAGCTCGTGGGACTGGTGACGCGGAAGGGGGCGCTGCGCTCCACGCTCTACAAGCCCGCGCTGGACGCGCAGGGGCGGCTGCGGGTGGCGGCCGCCATCGGCATCAACGGGGACGTGCGGGCCAAGGCGAAGCTGCTCGTGGAGCTGGGCGTGGATCTCCTCGTCGTGGACACCGCCCACGGCCACCAGCAGAAGATGCTCTCCGCGCTCGAGGCGGTGCGGGAGGTGGCCGGCCGCACGCCGGTGCTCGCGGGCAACGTGGTGACGCGCGAGGCCACGCGGGATCTCCTCTCCGCCGGCGCGGACCTCGTGAAGGTGGGCGTGGGGCCCGGCGCCATGTGCACCACGCGCATGATGACGGGCGTGGGGCGCCCCCAGCTCTCCGCCGTGCTGGACTGCGCGGACGAGGCCCGCAAGCACGGCAAGCACGCCTGCGCGGACGGCGGCGTGCGGCACCCGCGGGACGTGGCGCTCGCGCTCGCGGCAGGGGCCAGCACGGTGATGGTGGGCAGCTGGTTCGCCGGGACGTTCGAGGCCGCGGCGGACGCGCAGCGGGACGCGGAGGGGCGGCTCTACAAGGAGAACTTCGGCATGGCCAGCCAGCGCGCGGTGAAGGCCCGCACCCGCGCGGAGGGGCTGCTGGACCGCGCGGTGAAGGAGCTCTTCCAGGAAGGCATCAGCACCTCCCGCATGTACCTGGACCCCGAGCGCCCCGGCGTGGAGGACATCCTCGACCAGGTGGTGGCCGGCGTCCGCAGCGCCTGCACCTACGCGGGCGCCCGCACGCTCGCCGAGTTCCACGGGCGCGCCGTGGTGGGGCTCCAGACGCTCGCCGGTTACGAAGAGGGGCGCCCCGTGCGCTCGAGCTGGTGAACGCCATGTCCATCCCCTCACGCCACCTGCCCACCCCGGCCATCCGCGAGCGCTACGGCGACCGCGTGGACCGCGCCGCGCGCTTCCTCACCCGGAGCGATCCGGCCGGGGATGCCGCGGTGGAGTCGCTGTCCGGGCTCAAGGGCCCCGAGCGGGAGGCGGCCATCGACCGCGCCATCGCCGGGGAGCGCACCGGGCTCGCGGGGCTGGACGCGCTGTCGGCCCTGCTGCACGAGCGCCCCTTCTGGCTGGACGTGCGGCGCGCCGAGGAGGGCGGCGAGCTCATCCGCCGCAGCGGCTTCTTCGGCGGCGTGGTGCTGGCCTTCAAGTCGCTCATGAGCGCCTACTGCGCGCCCGCGGGAAACAAGCCGCTCACCTTCTCGGCGCGGCTGGAGGAGGACACCCAGCGGCGGCTCGGCGAGACGGGGCGCTTCATGGACTCGGTGTGCCAGCCTGCGGGGCTGCTGCCCGGCAGCCCCGGCTTCCGCGCCACGTTCCGCGTGCGGCTGGTGCACGCGCAGGTGCGGCGCATGCTGCTGCGCTCGGACAAGTGGGACTCGGCGCGGTGGGGCCTTCCCATCAACCAGTTCGACATGGCGGCCACCGGGCTGCTGTTCGGCCACGTGCTGGTGCTGGGGCTGCGGCAGCTGGGCTTCCACGTCTCGGACCGTGAGCACGGCGCGGCGGTCCACCTCTGGCGCGCGGTGTCCTGGCAGCTGGGCGTGGAGGACGAGCTGCTCGCGGCCACGCCGGCGGAGGCGGACGCGCTGTGGGGCATCATCGGCGAGACGCAGGGCGAGCCGGACGAGGACAGCCGCAAGCTGGCGTGGGCCATCATCCGCGGGCCCGAGCGCGACGCACGCACCGCTTTCCAGGAGCGGGTGGCCCCCTTCGCGGTGCAGCTGAACCTGGCCTTCACGCGGCTGCTCGTGGGAACGGAGCGCGCGGAGGCGCTGGGGCTGCCGCGCTCCCCGGTGGGGCTGGCCCTGCCGGTGCTGCGGCGGGTCATCTCCGCCGCGGATACGGCGGTGCGCGTGACACCGCTCGGCCGCGAGGCGGCGCTGCGCGCGGGTCAGCAGTACTGGAACGTGGCCGTCAACGAGTCGCTGCAGGGGGGCGAGGCGCTGTTCGACCTGCCCTCCCTGCTGCCGCGGCTCGGCGGGCGCCCTTCGGCTCGCTGACTACTTCGCCGCCTCCACCACGCCGCACGCCATGCGCCCCCCGGCCTCGCCGGTGGGGTCCGAGCGGTGATCATCCCCCTTCTCGTGCAGCACGAGCGCGCTGCCGTCCGCGTCGAAGAGCGAGGTCTTCTGGCCCGGCTCCAGGGTGAGATCCTCGAGGAAGAACTCCGTCGTCATCTTCCCGGAGGCGGGCACCTCGACGTTCGGCATGTCGCCGCAGTGCTTGCCCTCCGAGGCGAGGAAGCCGTGCTTGCGGTTCGTGGGGTTGAAGTGACCGCCCGCGGTCTTGAACTTCTCCTTCACGTCGCACACGCCCTTCTCGTGCACGTGGAAGGCGTGCGGCCCCGGCGGGGCGTCCACCACCTCGAGCGAGAGCAGCACGCCGCGCGGCGCCTGGGTGAAGCGGGCCTTCGCGATCACCTTCCCGCTCGCGTCCTTCATCTCGGCGGTGGCGCCTGCCTTCGGGGCGGGGGCCGGGGCAGCGGCAGGTGCGGGTGCGGGCGCGGGCGCCGGTGCAGCAGCGGGTGCGGCGGCCAGCGCGAGCGACAACGTCAGGGCGTTCAGCATGGTGTGTTCATCCCTCCTGGGTGACCTTCAGCCCGGGCGCGACCTCGAAGCCCCACGCCTTGATGAGTTCCACGGGGTCCACGAACGTCGCCTCCCCCCTCGACTGGAGCTTGCAGAGCCGGCCGGACATGCCCACGTAGGTAACGACGCCGTTCTCCATGTGCAGGTGTCCGTTGAAGAGCATCTGCTTGCCCCGGGCGAGCGAGGCCGTGGTGAGGATGCGCCAGGGCTCGGCGGCGCTGCGGCGGGACGCCGGGACGCAGTGCAGCGATCCGTCGGCGAGGATGGCGAAGTTAGACGCGTACTTCTGGCCGCCGGGGGCGCGCGCCATCGTGTCCGGCCAGGAGGCCTCGTCGTAGAGATCCGTGATGCGGCCGTTGCCCTTCAGCGTCTGCCGCTCGTACTCCGCCACCCGGTTGCCATTGACCGTCTTATACCCCTTGAGGACGTTGACGGACTGGGCCGTCTCCAGGTCCGCCTTCACCTTCGCGGGGGTGAGCTCCGTGTGCGAAAAGGCCATGGAGCCCGTGGCCTTCTGGTCCTGCGCGTACGGGTTGAACTTCCCGTCCAGCGTCATCTCCGGCTCGCCGTGGGTGGTGTCGTACACGGGGTCGGCCTTCATCTCGCGCACGTCGTACGCGGTGGCCCCACCGGCGATCGCCCGGCTCACCGCGGCCTTCACCGCCTCGGGGATGGAGGAGCCGCCGTAGCTCTTCGTGGCCTTGCCGGGCTGGAGACGCGCCTTCGCGTCCGCGGACAGGGAGACGGCCTTGGTCTCCACCGAGCGGTTGATGCGCGCCGCCTCGGTACGGAGGGTGGAGATCTCCCCGAGCTTCTCCCGGAGCTTCGAGGCCGCTGCCCCGTCGGTGATCCCCACGTACTTGTCGGCTTCCGCCTTCAGCGCCTTCTCCTCCTCCACGCTGATGGAGCCGGCGCTCGAGAGCACCGTGTCCACGTCCTTCACGTCCAGCTTCCCGTCGGCGACCACGCGGGCGAAGGCGTTCTTCACATCAGACACGGACATGGGGACTCCGGGAGGTGGCGGGAACAGAGAGGTATCGGCGGGGGAGACTGCCCGATTTCCAAGCCGTTGCGTCAGGACTGCTTACACCGAGCCCGGCGTGCGCGTGGGACCTCCGGCCGTTATCCACCCCGGCTTCATGGCAGGCCCTGACGTCATCGTGGTGGGAAGCGGCTTCGGTGGCCTCGGCTGCGCGCTGTCGCTCGCGGAGCGCGGACTCCGTCCCCTCGTCTTCGAGGCGCTCAAGTACCCCGGCGGTTGCGCCAGCACCTTCACGCGGGACGGCTACGCGTTCGAGGCGGGGGCCACGCTTTTCTCGGGCCTGGGCGAGCGGCAGCTGTTCGGGCAATGGGTGACGCGCCACCGGCTGGACGTGCGCGTGGACTGGCTGGATCCGCTCGTGGAGCTCCGCGCACCGGGCCTCCACCTCTCCGTCTGCAGGGACCGGGAGGCGTTCGTCTCGCACATGGTGCAGCGGGCCGGTGAACGCGGCGAGGCGGTGCGCCGCTTCTTCGCGCTCCAACGCGGCGTGGCGGACGTGCTCTGGGAGCTGCTCGACACCCCGGACCTGCTGCCTCCCTGGACCGCAAAGACGCTGCTGCAACACGCCGCGCGCCTCCCCCGCTACCTCCCGGTGGCCCGCTGGGTGGGGCGGCCGCTCCTCGAGGTGATGGAGGACTTCGGCGTGGCGGACGTGGCGCCGCTGCGCACCTGGGCCAACGCGCTGTGCCAGATCACCGTGCAGTGTGGCGTGGCCGAGGCGGAGGCCCCGTTCGCGCTCGCCACGCTCGACTACGCCTGGCGCGGGACCGGCCACGTCGTGGGGGGCATTGGCCGGCTCGCGGACGGGATGGTGGAGGCGGTGCGGCGCGCGGGCGGAGAGGTGCGCTTCTCCGAGCGCGTGAAGGGGCTGGTCCGCACCGGGAGCGGCTGGCGGGTGCAGACCACGCGCGGGACGTACGAGGCCCCCGTCGTGGCCGCCAACGCCCTCCCGGGGGACGTGGGTGCGCTGCTCGGCGGCGAGGCGCGGGAGGCCGCAGTGCTGTCGTCTCTGCAGGGAGAGGTCCACCGGGGCTGGGGCGCTGCCATGCTGTACGCGGTGGCGGACGCACCGGAGGGGGCACCCACGTCCGCTCACCACCTCGAGCTCGTCGCAGATCCCGCTCGCCCCTTTCTCGAGGGAAACCACCTCTTCGTGTCCATCAGCGCTGCCGGGGAGACGCACCGCGCCCCCGAGGGGCAGCGGACCCTCACCATTTCCACCCACGTGTATCCGCAGAAGCTCGAGGGGCAATCAACGGAGGCGCAGGCGGCCTATGTCGGCGGCGTGCAGGCGCGCATGCGCGAGACGCTGTCGGCGATGGCGCCTGAATGGGCAGGCCGCCTTCGCCACGTCCTGCCGGGCTCGCCACGCACGTTCCAACGCTTCACGCGGCGCACCGGGGGATACGTGGGCGGCGTGCCCCGCCGCGCGGGGCTGCACCACTACGCCCAGCTGCAGCCCGTGCAGGCGGCCGACCGGCTCTGGCTCGTGGGAGACAGTGTATTCCCCGGGCAGAGCATCCTCGCGGCCGCGCTCGGCGGCGTGAGGGTGGCGGAGGCCGTGGCGCGGTCGATGAATTGAGTCCCTCGGGGGAACCGTTCGTGGCAACGTCCAGCCCCCTATGTCGTCCCGCCGCGTCCTCGCTGCCGTTGCCGTCCTGCTGCTCGTCGCGGCGGGCGCCAGCGTGGCCTGGTGGCGGAGCCGT
>JBDLRJ010000082.1:0-4764 GCA_039800145.1 Pseudomonadota bacterium
TCATCATTGAGCACGGCGGCACGGTGAAGTTCGAGGACATCATCGACGGTGTGACCATGTCCGTGCAGACGGACGAGGTGACGGGCCTGTCCCGCAGCACCCTCATCGAGTCCAAGGACCCGGATGCCCGGCCGCGCATCGTGATCCAGGGCGGCAAGGGCACCCCGCGCGAGTACTTCCTGATGCAGGGGGCCATGCTCACCGTCAACGACGGCGACGAGCTGGCGCCCGGCGAGGTGATTGCCAAGGTCCCGCGCGAGACGGCGAAGACCAAGGACATCACGGGCGGTCTGCCCCGCGTGGCGGAGCTGTTCGAGGCCCGCAAGCCGAAGGACGCGTCCATCATCGCGGACATCGACGGCGTGGTGTCGTTCGGCAAGGACACCAAGGGCAAGCGCAAGCTCATCATCACCCCGGACGTCGGCGGGGAGCTCCGCGCGGACCTGGCCAAGGAGTACCTGATCAGCAAGGGCCGCCACATCAGCGTGCACTCGGGTGACCGCGTGAAGGCAGGCGAGGCGCTGACGGACGGCCCCGCCAACCCGCACGACATCCTCAAGGTGCTCGGCGAGAAGCAGTTGGCCAACTACCTCGTGGACGAGATCCAGGAGGTCTACCGGCTGCAGGGCGTGAAGATCAACGACAAGCACATCGAGACGATCGTGCGGCAGATGCTCCGCCGCGTGCGCGTCACCGACGTGGGCGACACCACCTTCCTCGTGGACGAGCAGGTGGAGAAGTGGATGTTCGAGGAGGAGAACGAGCGCGTGATGGGCACCGGTGGTCGCCCGGCAGTGGGCGAGCCGCTGCTGCTCGGCATCACCAAGGCGTCTCTCTCCACGGAGTCCTTCATCTCCGCGGCGTCCTTCCAGGAAACGACGAAGGTGCTCACCGAGGCCGCCATCAATGGCAAGGTGGACTACCTCCGCGGCCTCAAGGAGAACGTCACCATGGGCCGGCTCATCCCGGCCGGCACGGGCCTGCCGAACTACAAGCACCTGGACATCCAGGTGGAGAGCCCGGCGGACGCCATCGACGACATGGAGGCCGCCCTGGCCGCCACGCACGGGGACGCCGCCGCGCTGATGCCTCCCTCCGCCGAGCCGCTCCGCACCGAGTCCGGCCTGGCGTAAGCGAGGAGCCGGAGGCTCACTCGAGGTGTGCGGCGCCCGCCCTTCCACCCGGAAGGTGCGGGCGCTGTTGTTTGGGACGCACGGCCCTTGTCCGGCCATGGGCGGCTGTGGTGGGTTCGCC
This sequence comes from Pseudomonadota bacterium, assembly GCA_039800145.1. Taxonomy (GTDB): domain Bacteria; phylum Myxococcota; class Myxococcia; order Myxococcales; family Myxococcaceae; genus VGRA01. The sequence goes on from JBDLRJ010000082.1 coordinate 1,255, forward strand.
GGTGGATGTCCTGGTCCCGGCGGCTCTATGTCCTGTGCACGCACCCGGCGCTGTTGCCGCTGGCGGCCTTGTGTGCGCTGTGGGCTGCGCGGGGAACCCCCGGGGAGCAGGCGCCCGTTCCCCCTGCGCCGAAGCGTGCCCCGGCGCGGCCCACCGACGCGTCGTTGATCGACTCGGTGCTCGCGTCCCACGCCCCGGGGCTCGGGCTCCCGCTCCGGCGGCAGTTGGCCCGTGCCATCTCCGAGGAGTCCTCCGCCGCGGGTTACGATCCGCTGCTCATCCTCGCGTTGATCCACGTGGAGAGCGACTTCGACGAGGGGGCCCGCTCCCCCATGGGGGCGCGGGGGCTGATGCAGCTGCTTCCCAGCACGCTCACGCACGTGGCAGAGCGCGAGGGGCTCCACCTCTCCGGCGAGGAGGTGTCCGCGGACGCGGCGCTCTGCGTGAGGCTGGGCGTGCGGCTCCTGCGCATGCTGCATGACCAGTTCGGGAGCCTGGACCTGGCGCTCATGGCCTACAACGCGGGGCCGAGCCGGGTCCGGTTGTCGCTCAAGGAGGCAGAGGGAGAGCCCCCCGGGCGTGGGTACGCGCGGCGCGTGCAGCGCGAGTACCGCCGCTTCCGCGAGGGACTTGGACTGGACGGGGACTGGGCCCTGGCGGCCCGTCAACCCTTTCCTTGACGTGACCACGGGGCCGGATTGCCGTACACAGCGATGTGCGTGTGCGCGCCCCGCGGCGACGCCACCTGGAGGACCCACGCCTTGACTGCCCCTGCCGTTCGCCTGGTTGCCGTGCTCGCCGCACTCGCGTGTGGCGCCTGTGTCCACCGTCCGACGGAGAAGGAGCGGCTCGGGGCGCAGATCCACTACGACCTGGGGTTGAACGCCCAACTCGCCGGGCGTGCGCAGGAGGCCTACCAGGAGCTGAAGGAGGCGGCGCGCCTGGACCCGTTCAACGCGGACGTCCACAACGCGCTCGGCCTGGTGCTCCACCTCTCCTTCGCGAAGTGGGAGGACGCGCAGTTGCACTACAAGCGGGCGCTGGAGCTGAGGCCGGATTTCAGCGAGGCGCACACCAACTACGGCAACCTGCTCATGGACAAGGAGCAGTACGACGCCGCCATCCAGCACTACGAACTCGCGCTCAACGACATGCTCTACGCCACGCCCTTCATCGCGCAGGGGAACCTGGGCTGGGCGCTCTACAAGAAGGGGGACGTGGAAGGCGCCGTTGACCGCATCAAGGCGGCGGTCACCACCAATCCCCGCTTCTGCCAGGGCTTCCGGAACCTCGGGTTGATCTACGCCGAGACGACGCGCCCGAAGGAGGCGTGCGTGCAGTTCGGCCGTTACCGGGACGCGTGCCCGGATGTGCCGGACGCGCTCTACCGCGAGGGGCGGTGCCTCGTCGAGGTGGGGGACAAGGAGAAGGCCCGGGCCAACTTCGAGACGTGCGTGGCGAAGGCGGGGCCGGGCACCGAGGTGGGCAAGGACTGCAAGAGCCTGCTCGGGCTGATGAACTGAGGCGGCGGGGGCACGGACCGTGGCGGGAGTGCAGGAACAAAGGGCGGAGCTGGGCCGGTACCTGGCCGCGCAGCGAGAGCAGCGTGGGCGGGAGTTGCGCGAGCTCGCGAAGGCCACGCGGATCCCCGCGAGCCTGCTCGAGGCGCTGGAATACGGTGACGCCGAGCGGCTCCCAGACCGGGTGTTCCTGGCGAACTACCTGAAGGCCTACGCCGCGGAGCTCGGGCTGCCGCTCGCGGAACTCGAGGCGCGTTTCCAGGCGGCATATGGGCGCGCAGAAGAGATCGACCCGGTGGCGCTGGAGCGTGCGCGGCGGCGCCGGGCCCTCCTCCACGCAGTGATCGCGGGTGCGCTGGCGCTGGCGGGGCTGGTGGCCTTCTTCGTCATGAACCGCTCGCGGTTCCGCTGATGGACCGGGTGGTGGAGCCGGCGGTGGTCTTGTCCGCCGTGGACTACGGAGAGGCGGACCGGATCGTCACGCTCCTCACGGAGCACCGGGGGCGGGTGTCCGCGTTCGCTGCCGGGGCACGGAAGAGCCGGCGGCGGTTCGCCGGGGCGCTCGAGCCGGGGACGCTGCTGCGGGCGCAGTTGGTGGCGCGGCGTGGAAGCACCTGGCGGCTGGACGGCGTAGACGTGGACCGCGCACACCTGGCGTTGAGGACGGATCTCCCACGGATCGCCCGCGCGATGTACGCGCTGGAGCTCTGCCGGGAGCTGGTGAGGGACGAGCAGCCGCACGCAGCGCTGTTCCACCAGTTGGTGGAGTACCTGGGACTGCTCGAGGCGAACCGGGCGGGGCCGACGTCGCTGATCGCCTTCGAGCTGTCGGCGCTCGCCCTCTCGGGCTTCATGCCGCGCTTCGCCGCGTGCGCCGTCTGCGGCGGGGGCCTGTCTGAGCCCATCCGGTTCGATCCCGAGCACGGCGGGTGCGTGTGCGGACCGTGCGGGGCGCGCACTCCCCACGGGGTGGGCATCTCGCGGATACTCGCCGAGGGACTCGCGGGATTGCAGGCCGGGGCGCGGACGCCACTCCCGCCCGAGTTGCGGGCGCGGGCGAGAGAGCTGCTCAACCGCTTCATCGCCCACCAGCTGGGGCGGAAGCTGAACGCGGTGGACTTCATGGCGCAGCTGGGACTGGACTGAGGGCCATGGTGGTGTGCGTGGGTGAGGCGCTCGTGGACTTCCTGCCCGGCCAGGTGGGGAGCCGCGTGCGGGACACGGAGACGTGGATCCGCTGCAGCGGGGGATCTCCGGCGAACGTGGCGGTGGGCGTGGCGCGGCTCGGGGGAAAGTCCGCCATGCTCGGCGTGGTGGGGGAGGACGAGTTCGGGCACTACCTGGTCCAGGCGCTGCGGGCCGAGGGCGTGGACGTGCACCGGGTGCGCCAGACGCGCGAGGGGAAGACGGGGCTCGTGTTCGTCTCGGTGGACGCGGCCGGCCAGCGCAGCTTCGCCTTCCACCGGACGCGCAGCGCGGAGTACCTGCTCCGCCCCTCTGACGTGGACGCTGCGTTTCTCGCGGGGGCGCGGGTGGTGCACGTGGGCACCAACTCGCTGCTGCTGCCGGAGGCGCAACAGGCCGTCGCACACGGGGTGGCGGCGGCACGCGCGGCCGGCCGGGTGGTGAGCATGGATCCCAACCTCCGCCTCCACGCGTGGCCGGACACCTCCGTGTTGCGGGGGGTGCTCGAGGGGCTGATCCCCCAGGTGGACGTGCTCAAGCTCGCGGAGGACGAGTTCCCGTGGATCACGGGGGAAGGCAGCGCCTCGGAGGCGCTGCGCCTGCTCGAGGCGCGCGGGGTGATGCTGCCGGTGATCACACTCGGCCCCGCCGGAGCCCTCTTCCGGTTCCGAGGCGAGGAGCACCGCGTGGCCGCACCGCCTGCGGCCGTGGTGGACACGACGGGGGCGGGGGATGGGTTCATGGCTGGGCTGCTGGTGGGCATCTCCCGGACGTTCGAGTCCGCTGCCGCACTGCGGTCCTCCAC
>JBDLRJ010000083.1:0-27784 GCA_039800145.1 Pseudomonadota bacterium
GCACCATGGCGGAGATCTCCTGCGGGCTCATGGGCTTGCCCCGCACCTCCACGTAGGCGTCCCCGTTCTGGGCCGGGACCACCTTGAACGGACTTGCAGAGATGGCCTTCTTGGCCTCCGCCGAGTCGAACTTCCGGCCGATGAGGCGCTTGACCGCGAAGAGCGTGGCCTCCGGGTTGGTGACCGCCTGCCGCTTGGCAATCTGCCCCACGAGCCGCTCGCCGGACTCGGTGAAGGCCACCATGGACGGCGTGGTCCGCGCCCCTTCCGCGTTGGGCATCACCACCGGGTCGCCGCCCTCCATGACGGCCACGCACGAGTTGGTGGTCCCGAGGTCGATTCCGATCACCTTTGCCATGTCTTGTCCCTTACTTCCCCGAATCCTGAGAGGCCTGCGGCGCGCGGCTCACGGCCACGAGCGCCGGGCGGATGAGGCGGTCGTTCAACGTGTAGCCCCGGACCACCTCGTGGACGACGGTGTTAGGCGGCACGTCCCCCGTCTCCACCTGCTGCATCGCCTCGTGGCGGTGCGGATCAAACGGCTGCCCCTCCGCGGAGAAGCCCTTCACGCCGTGCTTCCCGAGCGTGTCCTCGAAGAGCTTGCGCGTCATCAGCAGCCCCTCGCGGAGCGCGTCGAAGTCGGTGGCGCTCTTCGCGTGGGACAGCGCCCGGTCCAGGTTGTCCACCACGGGGAGGAAGTCCTTCAGCAGCTTCTCGCTGCCGAACTTCTGGATGTCCTCGCGCTCCTTCTGCGCGCGCTTCTTCACGTTCTCGAGGTCCGCCGCCGCCCGGAGGGCGCGGTCCTTGAAGTCCGCCAGCTCCGCGGTGGCCGTCTTCAGGGCCTCCTGCGCCTCGCGGGCCTTCTCCATCCAGTCCTTGCCGCGCTGCAGCCCGTCCGCGAGCTGCGCCTTGAGCGTCTCCACCTCTGCGCGGGCCTCCGACAGCTCCCGCGAGGGGTCCGCACCTTTCGCGCGCTCGACGCTCTTCAGCGCCGCCTGGATCGCCTCTTCACCCACGTCGATGGTGAAGTTGCCCTTCTCGTTCTGGTCATCGGGAGTCGACACGGGCCCAGCACTATGGCACGGCGCGTCGCCCTGCAACATCCCGTAAAAGGATCACTTTTGTCCGTCCGGGTCCCCCAATTTTTTTCGAGGCCCCGCGGTCTTGCGGGCGGGCGGACGGGCCTCCGCTCCCCCCTCCGCCTTCTTCTTGCGCGGCCCCACCGTCTTGCGCGGCCGGCGGCCGGGGACCTCTCCCGCGGGGGCTGGGTTCTCCACCGGGGCAGGCGGCACCGGTGTTCCAGGTTCGGCCCCGCGCGGCTGCCCGGCCGGTGGCGGGGGCGGCGGGGAAGCGGCCCGCTGGGCGCGCAGGGCGTCGTCCACCCGCCGCAGCGTCTCCCCGGCCGCAGCCGACACCTCTCCGAGCGCCGTGCGCAGCTGCGCCTCCACCACGCGGGCCCCCTCCTTCAGCCGCGCCTGCGTGGCCGGGTCCTGCAGCTTCGCGGCGAGACGTTCTGCCTCCTTCTTGAACTCCTCCCCCAGCTGCTCGAGCGACTTCCAGTTGAACTCCGCCATGGGCCGCCTCCCGCGGGCAGTTCTAGCGCCGCGCCTGCCTTTTGGTTAACCCTCGTCCCGCCATGGGCCCTTCCGACGACATCCTGCTGGACCTGCGCCGCGCCGAGCGCGTGGGGCTGGACGAAGCCATCCTCTGCGCAGAAAAGACCGTCCCCCACGTGCTCGAGATTGCCCGCCAGGCGCAGGCCTCGGGCAAGGGGATGCTCTTCACGCGCCTGACGGCCGAGCAGCAGGCCGCGCTCCGGGGAGAGTTCCCGGGGGTGGACCTGGAGGAGGTGTCGCGCACCGCCATCCTCGGACCGCCGCGGCCCGCGCGCGGGGAGGGGCGCGTAGCGGTGGTGGCCGCGGGCCCCTCGGACGCGCAGGTGGCGCGCGAGGCGGTGCGGACGCTCGCCTTCGCCGGCGAAAAGGCCACCGTGGTGGTGGACGTGGGCGTGGCGGGCATCTGGCGGCTGGTGAACCGGCTGGAGGAGATCCGGCGCCACCCCGTGGTCATCGTGGTGGCGGGGATGGACGCGGCGCTGCCCACGGTGGTGGGCGGGCTCGTCGGCTCGGCGCTCGTGGCGGTTCCCACGTCCGTGGGCTACGGCGTGGCCACGGGCGGCCACGCGGCGCTGAACTCCATGCTGTCGTCCTGCGCCCAGGGGGTGCCGGTGATGAACATCGACAACGGCTTCGGCGCGGCCTGCGCCGCGCTGCGCATCCTGAACGCGGCGGAGCGGCTGGCGCCCGGCCGGGGCTGAGCCGCGCGCCTACTTGCGCTGCCGGCGGTCCTCGCGCTGCTCGCGGCGGTCCTCGCGGAGCTCGCGGCGGTCCTCGCGGAACTCCTCCGCGTTGCGCCGCAACTCCCGGCCCTGCTCGCGCACCAGCGCCGCCAGCACCGCGGCGCGCGCGTCCAGCGCGGGCGCGTCGAACCGGCCCTGCACCACGCGCCAGTCCCCGTGCAGCCGCGCGAGGAAGGCGCGCCCCTGCTTCTCGGCGCGGAGATCCCGGCTGTCGTCCTTCAGGTCGCGGACGTCGTCCCGGGTGTCCCGGCGGCTGTCGGCACGCACCGCCGCGCCCCGGCCGCGGGCCGCGTCCTGCCGGGCCTCCCCGGCAGCGGCCACCGCCTCACCGGCGGAACGCAGGACCTCGCCCGAGGCCTGGGCCACCTCGCGCTGGGCCTCGCGCCGCTCGCCGGCAAGGAAGCGCTCCACCTCCACGTCCAGGGCGGCCACCGCGTTCAAGTCCCTGGCCGAGCGCGCCGCCGCGAGCCGAGCCTCGAACCCGCGTGCCCGCTCGAAGTCCAGCTTGTCGTCCGCGTGCTCGGCCACGGTGCGGGCCATCTCGGCCTTGCCCTGCTGGACCTCCTGCCGGTTCCGGCGCTGCTGCGCAGACTGCGCAAACGCGGAGGGGACGAGGAACAGGGCAGCGACGGCTGCAGCAGCGGCGCGGGACATTCGGAGACCTCCTGGAAAGCGTGGGGGAAACGGCTCGAAAAGCTACCGCCGGACGGGCCCGGAGGGGAACAGATTCACCGCTTCATCCACGCCGCCATGGCCACGGCGTGCACCACCTTCAGCGGGACGGAGGCCTCGCGCGCCAGGCGCCGGCAGTCCTCGTACTCCGGCTGGGCATTGAGCACCCGCTCGCCGTCCAGCCCGAGCTTGATGCGCACCGGGCCCCAGGGGGTGTGCACCTCGTCGTGGCGGCGCTGAAGCACCGCGCGGGTGATGGGCTGCTCCCGGAGCCCCAGGGTGGGGGTCTCCTCGAGCAGCAGCGCCCGCAGGGCGTCCCGGTGCCTGCCGTCCGAGAGCAGGTGGACCACGTGGCCGGGGCGCCCCTTCTTGAAGGTGGCTGGCACCACCCAGGCGTCCAGCGCCCCCAGCTCCAGCGCGCGCTCGAGCACGTAGCCGAGCAGCTGCGGGCTGCAGTCGTCCAGGTTGGCGGCGAGTTCGTAGGCGCGCTCGGCCCCGGGCAGCTCGCCGCGCCCCTCGTGCGTCTCGCCGAGCGTGGCGCGCAGCACGTTGGCCCGGTCCGGCCAGTCCTTCGTCCCCACGCCGTAGCCCACCGCCTGCGCCACGAAGGTGGGCGGCGGCTGCACGCGTGCAAGGACCTTCAAGAGCGCGGCGCCGGTGGGCGTGGTGAGCTCTCCCACCCCCTCGTGGCGCACGGGGACGCCGGTGAGGATCTCCACGGTGGCGGGCGGCGGGATGGGGACGTGGCCGTGGGCCATGTGCGCAAGCCCGCTGCCGAGCGGGGGCGGCGCGGCGTACACCTCCGGGTCGCCGAGCAGCTCCAGCACCACCGCCGCCCCGCACACGTCCAGGATGCTGTCCACCGCCCCCACCTCGTGGAAGTGGATGGACTCGAGCGGGATGCCGTGCACCTTGGACTCGGCGCGGCCGATCTCCTGGAACACCGCCACCGCGCGCTCCTTCGCGCGCTGCGGCAGCGTGGGGCAGTTCCAGATGAGCTGCTGGATGTCGGACAGGTGGCGCTCGGGCTGCTGCGGGCCATCCAGCCGGATGTCCACGTGGGTGCCGCCGATGTGGTGGCGCTCCGCCCGCTGGGCCTCGAGGCGCCACCCGTGGAGCCCCAGCCCGGACAAGGCGTGAAGCAGCGCGCCGCGGTCCACGCCGAGATCCAGCCCCGCCGCGAGGAACATGTCCCCGGCGATGCCGCCCACGGGCTCCAGGTAGAGGATGCGTGCCATGGAGGGGCCGCCTAGCGTGCCTGCCCGCATGGCCGCAAGGTCTCGGGAAGAACCTGGACGGCCTGCGGGTTGGCTGCCACCCCGCGGTGTCCATCCACGCGAAAAAAGGTTGTCAGCGGGCCCCGCTTGAACCAAAGAGGGTCGCCCTTTTGATTGCAGTGCCCCCCAGAGGAGACAGACAAACCATGAAGCTCCGCTCCACGCTGTTGCTGCTCGCCGCCGCCGCGCTCGTCGCCGGCTGCGACAAGGCCGCGCCCACGCCGGCCGCCAACCCGTCCGCCCCCAACCAGGCCCCGTCCGGCGCCCGGCCTGCCGGCGACCAGAACGTGTTCAAGGTCCCCGTGGGCGACTCCGCTGCCCGCGGCCCCGCGGACGCGCTCGTCACCATCGTGGAGTTCAGCGACTACGAGTGCCCGTTCTGCAGCCGCGCGCACGCCACCGTGAAGCAGCTGGAGAAGGACTACGAGGGAAAAATCCGCGTGGTCATGAAGCAGAACCCGCTGCCCTTCCACGCCCGCGCCAAGCCCGCGGCCGCCGCCGTGCTCGCCGCCGGTGAGCAGGACAAGTTCTGGGAGATGCACGACAAGCTCTTCGAGAACCAGAAGGCGCTCCAGGACGCGGACCTCGAGAAGTACGCCACGGAGATCGGCCTGGACATGGGCAAGTTCAAGGCCTCCATCGCGGACGCCAAGTGGAACGCCGTCTACGACCGCGACCAGCAGCTCGGCCGCAAGATGGGCGCCACCGGGACGCCGGCCTTCTTCATCAACGGCCGCTTCCTCTCCGGCGCGCAGCCCATCGACAACTTCAAGAAGATCATCGACGAGGAGCTGGTGAAGGCGAAGGCGCTGGTGGACTCTGGCGTGCCCGCGTCCCAGGTCTACGCGAAGACCATCGAGAAGGGGCTCGAGGCGGCCCCTGCCAAGCCGGCCCCGCAGGCGCAGGGCGGCGGCTCCACCGTGAAGAAGATCGACATCCCGGCGGGCGCGCCTGCCAAGGGCCCGGCCACCGCGAAGGTGACGGTGGTGGAGTGGAGCGACTTCGAGTGCCCGTTCTGCAGCCGCGGCGCCAACGTGGTGAAGCAGGTCGTGGAGACCTACGGCCAGGACGTGCGCGTGGTGTTCCGCCACCAGCCGCTGCCCTTCCACCCCCGCGCCAAGCCGGCGGCCGCCGCGGCCATGGCGGCCCACGAGCAGGGCAAGTTCTGGGAGATGCACGACAAGCTGTTCGCGGACCGCACCAAGCTCTCCGACGCGGACTTCGAGAAGTACGCCGAGGAGATTGGGCTGAACGTGGGCAAGTTCAAGGAGGCCCTCTCCTCCGGCAAGTTCAACGCGGTGGTCGAGTCCGACAGCCAGGCCGGCACCGCGGTGGGCGCCAACGGCACCCCCACCTTCTTCATCAACGGCCGCCAGCTCGTGGGGGCGCAGCCGTTCGACAACTTCAAGAAGATGATCGACGAGGAGATCAAGAAGGCGGACGACCTCCTCAAGGCCGGCACCCCGGCCACGGAGCTGTACGCGAAGCTCAACGCCAAGAACGTGGCCGAGGCCCCCGCCGCCCCCGCGCAGCAGGCCCCGCGTCCCCCGGCCGGCCCCGAGGTGAAGAAGGTGGAGATCCCCGCCTCCGCCCCGTCGCTCGGCAACAAGGCCGCCAAGGTCACCATGGTGGCCTGGAGCGACTTCCAGTGCCCGTTCTGCAGCCGCGTGGTCCCCACGATGAAGAAGCTCGAGGAGACCTACGGCAAGGATCTCCGCGTGGTGTTCCGCCACCAGCCGCTGTCGTTCCACAACCGCGCCAAGCCCGCCGCCGTGGCCTCCATGGCCGCCCACCAGCAGGGCAAGTTCTGGGAGATGCACGACAAGCTCTTCGAGAACCAGCGCGCGCTCGAGGACGCGGACCTGGAGAAGTACGCCGCCGAGCTCAAGCTGGACATGAAGAAGTTCAAGGCGGGGCTCGCGGACAAGAAGCTCGCGGACCTGGTGGACCAGGACGCCAAGGACGGCATGGCAGTGGGCGCCAACGGCACGCCGGCGTTCTTCATCAACGGCCGCAAGGTCTCCGGCGCGCAGCCCTTCGAGTCCTTCAAGGCCATCATCGACGACGAGCTCAAGAAGGCGGACGCGCTGCTGAAGTCCGGCGTGAAGCCGGACCAGCTCTACGCGAAGCTGAACGACCAGAACGTGGCGGACGCCGGCAAGGCCGCCCCGGCCGCGGGCGCTGCCGCTCCCGAGGCGCCCGTCAACATCGAGGTGGGCGCTGCCCCGGCGAAGGGTGACAAGAAGGCCCCCGTCACCATCGTCCTCTACAGCGACTTCCAGTGCCCGTTCTGCAGCCGCGTGGGCCCCACGCTGAAGCAGATCGAAGAGGCGTACGGCAACAAGGTGCGCATCGCCTTCAAGCACCAGCCGCTGCCCTTCCACAACAACGCCCGCATCGCCGCCTACGCCTCCATGGCCGCGCACGAGCAGGGCAAGTTCTGGGAGATGCACGACAAGCTCTTCGCCAACCAGCAGAAGCTGGACCGGCAGTCCCTGGACGCCTACGCGCAGGAGCTGAAGCTGGACATGAACAAGTTCGCGGACGCCATGAACAAGGAGAAGTTCAAGGCGGCGGTGGACGCGGACCAGGCGGAGGCCGGCAAGGTCGGCGCCAACGGCACGCCCACGCTGTTCGTGAACGGCCGGAAGATCGTCGGCGCCCAGCCGTTCGACAACTTCAAGAAGCTCATCGACGAGGAGCTCGCGAAGGCCACGGCGAAGAAGAAGTAGAGCCAACCGGCTGCCCGCCTGCCGGCGGGTGAGGCCAGGCACGGACCGGGGCCCCTTCCAGACGGGAGGCGGCCCCGGCGCCGTTTCGGGGCTATAACCCCGGTGACATGACGCACCTGCGCCTGCCGCTCGCCGCCCTGCTGATGCTCTCCGCCTGCAACCCGTATGACCGGGCGACCCCCGTCGTGGGTGCGCCCCCGCCGCCGGACTGCAAGACGTGCTCGGTCCGTCCAGAGTCCACCGGTCCGCTGGGAATGCCCGGCGGAGGCGCGACGTCCCAGTTCGTCCCGCGTCCCCCGGGCGCCGTCATGAACCCGGGCAAGGGGGCCTTTCTCCCTCCCCGCAGCGAGCCGCTCTTCCCCGGCGGCGCGCGCGTGCGCAAGGTGGAGGTCCCCGCGCACGCCCCAACCCTGGGCCCGGCGGATGCCCCCGTCACCGTGGTGCTCTACACCTCGTACCAGTGCACCCACTGCGCCCGCGCCGTGGACATCCTGCGGAAGCTCGTGGAGGAGGTGCCCGGCAAGGTGCGCGGGGCCATCCGCATGGCGCCCGTTCCCGGCCACAACGGGGCGCGGCTCGCCGCCGAGGCGGCGCTCGTGGCCCAGGAGCAGGGAAAGTTCTGGGAGTTCCACGCGAAGGTCGCCAACGCGGAGGCCGCCGCGCTCGAGGGCTCGGAGCTGGAGAAGGCCGCCGCCGCCGTGGGCCTCGAGATGGGCCGCTACAAGGCCGCGCTGAACAACCACCGGCTCGCCCGGGCAGTGGACGAGGACGCGGAGTCGCTCGGCGGCAGCGCGCGCCCGGTCTTCTTCGTCAACGGCCGGATGATGCCCGGCGAGCAGCCCCTCGAGGTTCTGAAGGCCGTGGTGGAGCAGGAGCTCAAGCGCGCCGAGGGGCTCGCCGCGCAGGGAACCTCCCCCGCGGAGCTCTCCGCCCGGCTCTCGCAGCAGAACCTGGAGACGCCCCCGGAGCCGCCGCCCCCGCCCGCCACCGCGCTCGCCCCCGTGCCGGCCCCCCTGAAGAAGGACGTGCTCGAGCGGCTGTCCGGCGGCAACGTCCCCTCCCGCGGTGACGCGCGCGCGCCGGTGACGCTCGTGGTGTTCAGCAGCTTCGCCAGCCCCTACGCGAAGAACGCGGCCGCCACCCTGCAGAAGGTGCAGACCTTCTACGGCCCCAAGGTGCGCGTGGTGTTCCGCTCGGTCGTGCTCGAGGGGATGGACGCGTACCGGCCCGCCGCGCGCGCCGCGCTCGCCGCCCACCGCCAGGGGAAGTTCTGGGAGATGCACGACCTGCTCTTCAGCCGCCAGGACGCCCTGGACCGTGACAGCCTGCTCCGCTACGCGGCGCAGCTGCGGCTGGACGAGGACGCGTTCCGCGCGGACATGGAGTCGGACGCCGTGGCCGCCGCGCTCGAGGAGGACCAGAAGCAGGCTGCCGCGCTGGGCGTGGTCGCCGTCCCCACCGTCTTCGTCAACGAGCAGCCGCTGCTCGGGGACCAGATGCTGGACAGCTACAAGGAAGTCATCGACCGCGCGCTGGGCATTGCCCCGAAGGAGGAGAAGAAGGACGAGGCCACGGTGTCCCCGGACGCCCCGCCGCAGCAGCCCGCGCCCACGCCGGCGGAGCCACAGCCGAAGAAGCGCAAGAAGAAGTAGGCGCTACAGCCCGAGCCCCGCGAGCAGCGCGGGCACGGTCTCCACGTCCGGGAAGATCCAGAGCCTGCCGGAGAGCCCCGGCTTCCCGCGCACGGCCCACTGGGACTCGAACACGAGCGCCGGCTCCTCCGTGCCCGCCTGGTGCAGGCCCATCACCAGATCGCTGGCCGTCCCCTCGCGGTACCTCGGGACCGAGGGCTGCAGCCACAGGCCGGTCACCCTCGCCACCGTGTCCAGGAAGGACGACGCGAGGATGTTGCCCATCTCCGACAGCGCGTCCCGCTCCAGCTCGCCGAGCGTGCCGGTCTCCTTGCCGAGCATCAGGGTGGCGTGGCCGAGCGCCTCGGACACGGGCAGCAGCAGCACGAGCTGGCCCTGCGCCTCGCCCTGCACGAGGAACTCCACGGACACCCAGGGCTCTCCCGTCTCGAGCTCGGCTGCGAGCGCGCTGCGCCGCAGCGGCAGCGTCCGCGGCACGTCCACCGTCACCGCGCGCCCGACCAGCCGGGACAGCGCCCCCACGGCATTCCCGGAGCCCATGCTGCAGAGCTCCCGCAACGCGTCAGACTGCATCTCTGTCAGCAGGTTCTTCACGGGGCGAGCAACCTCGGGACGTCCAGGATGAAGACAGGTCGGCCGGAGCCGAGGATGGTAACACCGGACAGCCCCGACACGGCGTCCAACGGGCGGGACAGCGCCTTGAGGACCACCTCCTGCTGTCCGAGCAGGCGGTCCACCTCCAGCACCACGCCGCCTGCGCCCGCCTCCGCGAGCAGCAGGGCCCGGTGGGTGCCGGCCGATTCGGGCAACCCCAGCAGCCGCCCGAGCGCGTGGACCGGCACCAGCGCGTCCCCGCGCGGCATGAAGCGCCTTCCCCGCTGCTCCGAGAGCGGCGCCTCGGCCGCGTCCACCGCCCCCACCACCTGGGACAGCGGCAACCCCACCACCTCGGTCCCCACCTCGGCCAGCAGCAGGTTCACCACCGCCACGGTCAGCGGCAGCCGCAGCGAGAAGCGCGTCCCCTTCCCCGCCTCCGAGCGGATGTCCAGCGTCCCGCCCACGCCCTCCACCGCGCGCTTCACCGCGTCCATGCCCACGCCGCGCCCCGAGATGTCCGACACCTCGGCGGCGGTAGACAGGCCGGGCAGGCAGCACAGCATCCACGCCTCGGCGTCCGGCAGCGCGGAGGCCTGCGCCGCGGTGAGCAGCCCGCGCTCCACCGCCGCCGTCCGCAGGCGCCCCGCGTCCATGCCGCGGCCGTCGTCGGACACCTCCACGAGGACGCGGTCCCGCTCGCGCCGCACCTCCACGCGCACCCGGCCCGCCGCGGGCTTCCCCGCCGCCGCGCGCTCCGCCGGGGACTCGAGCCCGTGGTCGATGCAGTTGCGCAGCAGGTGCAGGAGCGGGTCTGCAAGTTCGTCCAATATGACGCGGTCCAGCTCCGTCTCCGTCCCGGACAGCTCGAGCTCCACCTCCAGCCCCTTGCGCCGCGCCACGTCCCGCGCCACGCGCGGCAGCCGGTCCGTGATGACCTGGATGGGCGTCATGCGCGCCCCCATCACCCGGTCGTGCAGCCCCTTCACGAGCGCGTGGAGCCGGTCCACGCCCTCCTCCACCGGCGCGCGCTGCTCCTCGGGGAGCTGGCGCCCCAGCTCGCGCACCTGCGCGGTGGTGATGAGGAGCTCGCCGGCCAGGTCCAACAGGTCGTCCAGCAGCTCGGTGCGCACCCGCACCGTCCGCGCGGACTCGGGGGCCCCCACCAGCCGCGGCCCCTGCGGCCCGGGCGGCGCCTGCACGGGCGCGGACGTGGAGGGGGACACCAGGGCCACCCGCGAGAGAGACAGGACGGAGAGCTCCGGGATTCCCCCGAGCACCTCCGCCACCTGCGCCTCGGGCGCGGACGTCTCCAGCTCCAGCGACACCTCGTTGCGGGGAAGCCGACCGGCCTTCAGCTCGTCCAGCGGCGGCGTGAGCGCGAAGACGTTCCCGAGCCCCGCCATCTTCCGGTAGAGCACGAAGGCGCGCACCCCCGGGACGCGGCAAGACGCCACCACCTGCACCTTCACGGCGAAGCGCGGCGGGAGCACGGCGGGCGCGGCAGCCTCCGCCGGCGCCACCGGACCCGGGGGCACCTGGGGAACGGCCGCCGGCAACGGGCGTCCTCCCGCCACCGGGCCGGGCGTGAAGCCCGCGCGCGCGGACTCCAGCGCCCGCACCAGCGAATCCGCCCGGCCGGGCACCTCGCCCGCGGCCGCGGCGCGCACGTGCGCCGAGAGCGTGTCGGCCGTGGCGAGCAGCAGGTCCACCGTCTCCCGCGGAGGCCGGCTGCGCGCGCCCCGGAGGGTCTCGAGCAAATCCTCCGCGCGGTGGGCCAGCTGCGCCGTGGCCTCGAGCCCCATGGACGCGGCCATCCCCTTGAGGGAGTGGGCGTGGCGGAAGAGCGCGTCCACCGCGGCGGGGACCTCTTCCGCCGACAGCTTCTCGAGCGCCACCAGCGTGCGCGCGAGCGCGTCCAGGTGCTCCGTGGACTCGGAGACGAACAGCCCGAGGTACCGGGACATGTCCACGGTCATGGGCGCACCGCGACGGGGCCGGGCCGGATCAGCCCTCCCCGAGCACCTTCTTCACCACCGCCAGCACGTCCTCGTGCTTGAAGGGCTTCACCACGAAGTCCGCCGCGCCCGCCTCGATGGCCTCCATCACCAGGTTCTCCTGGCCGAGCGCCGAGCACATGATGATGTTGGCGCGGGGATCCATCTTGATGATGTCCCGCGTGGCCTCGATGCCGCTCTTGTACGGCATCACGATGTCCATGGTGACCAGGTCCGGCTGGAGCTGCTTGTAACGCTCCACGGCCTCGAGCCCGTGCTGCGCCTCGCCCACCACCTCGAAGCCCGCCGCGGCAAACACGTCCTTCAACGTGTTGCGCATGAAGATGGCGTCGTCCACCACGAGGACCCGCTTGGCCATTGCGTGCTGCTCCTGTCGAAACCGGTTTCCCCGAGAGAGGCGCCGCGACCTTACACCCGGGCCGTGCCGCCGTCGAAGAGGGCCAGCACGGCGGCATCCAGCGCGTCTGCGTCCAGCACCGTCACCGCCTGTGCCCGCACCGTCCCGAGCCCCCGGCAGCCCGTCCGCGCGGGCCCCGGCATGGGCCCCACCCGGTCCAGGGGCTCAATCCCCTCCACCGCCGTCACCAGCAGGCCCAGGTCCCTGCGCCCGCGGTCCAGGAGCAGCACCCGCTCGGTGGCCGGGGATGCCGGCGCCTCGGACCCGAGCAGCCCGGCGAGCTTCACCACCAGCACCACGCGCCCCCGGAGGTTCATCACGCCCGCCACCGCGGCAGGGGCACGCGGCACGAGCGTGAAGGACTGCGGTGGGAGCACCACCTCTCGCACGGACTGCAGCGGCAGCCCGCAGCGTTCTCCAGCCACGGAGAAGAGGACGTGCCGCATGGGAGCCGTCACCGTCCCAGCTGGAAACGGGACACCACGTCCTGCAGCTCCGCCGAGAGGTTCTGCAGCTCCTGCGCGGCGGCCGTCATCCGCGCCACCGCCGCGGTCTGCTCGTCCATCACCTGGCCCGTGGCGTCCGTGGAGGCGGCGTTGGCCTCCGCCACCTGCGAAATCTGGCCAATGGCCTTCACCATGTCCTCGGAGCCCGCCAGCTGCTGCCGCGCGGACTCGGAGATGAGGGCCACCTTCTCCGCCCCCTTGCGCGCGGTGTCCGTCACCGAGGCCATGCTCTTGACGATGGAGGTGAGGTCCGCGCGCCCCTCTGCCAGCTCGTCGATCCCCTCGCGCATGGCGGTCACCACCTGCGCCGACTGGCCGGAGATGTCCCGCGCCAGCTTCGAAATCTGCTCGGCGCTCTTGCCCGCGCTCTCCGCGAGCTTGCGCACCTCGTCCGCCACCACCGCGAAGCCGCGCCCGTACTCCCCGGCGCGCGCCGCCTCGATGGTGGCATTGAGCGCGAGCATGTTGGTGCGCTGCGCCACCTGGGTGATGGCGTCCACGATCTTCGAGATCTCCTGCGTCTTCTCCCCGAACGCGAAGACCTCCTTGCTCGCGGACTCGATGCGGCTGAACACCTTGTTCACCTTCTGCCCGGCGAGCACCGCCACCCGGCTGCCGTCCTCCGCCGCCGAGGAGGTCTCGGACGAGGCGCGCGCCGCGTCCTCCGCCGTCACCGCCGTCTTCTGGATGGAGCCCGCCATCTCGGTGATGACCGCGCGCGCCTGGCCCACCAGCTCCCGCTGCCGCTCGGCGCCCGAGGCGATGCGCGAGAGCGCCTGCGCCACCGGCTCGTTGGAAGCGTTGACCCCTTCGGCCGAGGAGGTCAGCTCGCCTGCCTGGTCGGACACCGAGTGGGCGGTGCGCTGGATGTGGCCCACCAGCTCCCGCAGGTTCTCCTGCATGGTGCTGATGGCCACCGACAGCTCGTCGATTTCGTCGTGGATGCCGGAGGGCTCGTCCTCCACCGGCTTGGACAGGTCCCCGCGCGAAATCTCCAGCGCGGACCGCGACAGCACCTTCACCCGCGTCACCCGCGCGAGCAGCGACGGCAGCACCACGGCGAGCACCAGCGTGAGGATGGCCGCCAGCAGCGCGCGCACCCACCAGGGGAAACCCCACGTCGCCTCGTAGAGCGCCGCCACCGCCGCCCCGAGCACCACGTACCCGGAGAGGATTTTCAGGTGCAGCGACACGTCCATGCCCGGGGACTGCAGTCCCTGCAGCCGCTCCACGGAGGGACGGCGCGGCGGAATCCTGGGGGGAAGCTCGTCTCGGACGGGGCGACGCACGCGGGGCCGGAGTGTGGGCCCCGCACGGGGGGGTGTCAACGACGAGGACGGCGGGGCCGCGCTCAGAGGCTGATGATGACCGAGTTGCCGGACTTCGGCTCGTACTCCACGAGCGAGAAGCCGTCCTGCGCGACCAGGAGGTTCCCGTTGGAGCGGACGAAGACCGGCGCGTAGTTGAGCGAGTTGATCTGCACCGGCCCGCCGCAGCCCAGCGGCATCCACGGGAGGACGCCGCCGCCGAAGACGTCCGTGGTGGCGCCGGTGGCAGGATCGTACGCCCAGATGGACACCGAGCTCTGGAAGCCGGTGAACCACCACGCCTGGTGGAACTCGTCCCACAGCGCCCAGCGCTCCGGCGGCGTCAGCCCCTGGGACTCGTACAGGAGCTCGCGGTTGCCGGTCTCCGTGTCCACGGACACGAACATCTTGGGCGACCTCCCGGAGACGATGAGCTTGCCCTTCACGAAGGTGAAGCCCTGGAGCATGCCGGGCAGCGGCCCCGTCCCACGGGAGGTGCCGGGATCGTCGCTGGCCCCGGAGATGAGCTCGCAGCTGCTCGCGTCCGCCGAGAGTCGCAGGATGCCGTTGCCGAAGCCGCCGGCCGTGCCGTGGGCAATGTAGAAGCGCCCCTGCGCGTCCAGGGCGAAGCCGTCGTCGTTGTACTGCAGCGTGGCCACGTCCGAGAGGCACTGGGTGAAGGCAGGATCCCTCCCCCGCCAGATGAGCG
Organism: Pseudomonadota bacterium; assembly: GCA_039800145.1. GTDB lineage: Bacteria > Myxococcota > Myxococcia > Myxococcales > Myxococcaceae > VGRA01. The sequence continues at coordinate 14,224 of JBDLRJ010000083.1, forward strand.
TCCGGTCACCGGTGGCCGGGTCCACCCGGAAGAGCTCCTGCTTCGAGGGCATCGTGGTCCGCACCCACGCGTAGAGCTTCTGGTCCGGGCCGCGGCGGACGTCCAACACCGTCGCGAACGTGGGACCGGCGCCGACCTCGTACGGGCCGCTGGGCCCAAGGAACGTTCCGCTCACCGCGCGCCGGTTGCCCGTGGCCACGTCGATGGCGAGCACCGCGCCGCTGCGGTCCGTGGAGCCGCCGTAGCCCACCGCCACGTAGACCGTGCCGGACGGCCCCTCGGCCTCGTCCAGGAACCCGCCCAGGTACTCGGCGTTGAAGGCCCCTGCGAACGACGGCCCCTCGCCCACCGCGAAGCCCTCGCGGTTCAGCTCGTAGGGGCGCTGGCACAGCGGAATGCCGTCCCGCGGGGCCTGGTTGGGGCCGCAGCGGCAGTCGGCCACCAGGTCCGTGGGGTGGTCCGCGTACTTCTCCAGCGGGCACGGCCGGTCGTAGTACGGGCTGCTCTTGTTCGTCAGCGTCGGGCGGGAGGCGCTGAGCAGGTCGCAGCCGGTCGCCGCGAGGAACACCACGAGGAGGGATTTCAAACGCGTGCGCATGAAGCGGGATCGCCTTGGGAGGGAGGTGTGCGGACGTTTTTGCCGACAATCCGGCGAGAATCAACGAGTCCGCGCGCGGCCGGTGGCTTCACGCGCCTCGGTGCGCGGGCGCCCCTTCGTCACGTGCCGAACTCCCCGGCCTTGATGCGCGCAGAGAACGCCGCGTCGATCTTCTGTTGCTGCGGCACCCAGTCGCAGGAGCGGGACACCGCGTAGCCCTCGCGGGCCGCGGTGGCCAACTCGTCGCGGCTCAGGAGCCTCACGCCGTCCCACAGCACCCGGTGGTAGAGCAGGGGAGGCGCGTCGTTCAGCACCACGACGTCCACGTCGTTGCGCCCGAGCGCTGCCATCCGTTCGGACGCGAGCTCGGCGTCGTAGCCCCAGGTCCCGCCGACGGCGCGCGCCGCATCGACGCACACGGCAACGTCCACGTCGCTGTGCGCGGAGGCCTCCCGCGTGCCTGGGACCCGAACAGGTAGGCCTCCTGCACCTCCGGCCGGAGGAGGAGCCGCTCACGGAGGATGTCCTCGAGGGAAGCCATGGGCCCAACGATGCCGCCGGCCACGGCGCGCGGCAAGCAGGCCACCGCCGATTCACACCCCGAAGTGGTCATGTCCCGCCACCGCGGCGAGCCACTTCCCCCGCTCCCGCAGCACCACGCCCCGGCCTCGCCGGAAATGCCCCACCGCCGTCACGCGCTCCCCGGCTGCCGCGCACGCCCGCTCGAACGCCGCGGCACGTGCGGGTGCCACCGCGAGCAGCAGCTCGTAGTCCTCTCCTCCCCCGAGCACGAGCGCACGCCCCCCGTCCGGGAGCGCGGCGGTGGCCCGGCTGCGGGGCAGCCTCTCCACCTCCACCTCCACCGCCACGCCGGACGCGCGGCACAGGTGCCCCACGTCCTGCGCAAACCCGTCCGACACGTCCATCCCGGCGCGCGCATACCCGCGGGCGAGCAGCCCCAGCCCCACGCGCGGCACCGGACGGCGCTGCCGGTCTCCGCGCCGCAGCGGTTCGCCGCGCAGCAGCAGGTCGAGCGCCCGCCGCGCCTCCCCGAGTTCCCCGGACACGTACAGCACGTCCCCCGGGCGCGCCCCGCCCCGGAGCAGCGGCCGCCCCCGCTCCACCACGCCCGCGGCGGTCAGCGTGAGCGACAGCTCGCGCGCGCGCGTGAAATTCCCGCCCACCAGCGCCGCGCCGTGGAGCCCCGCGAGCCTCGCCATCCCGCGCCCCAGGCCCCGCGCCTCCGCGGGCGTGAGCGCCGGGGCCGCCACCGCGCAGGTGAACCAGGTGGGCCGCGCGCCCATGGCTGCAAGATCAGACAAGTTCACCGCGAGCGCCTTGTGGCCCACGTCCTCGGGAGAGAAGGCCGGCCGCGAGAAATGCACGCCCTCCACCACCGCGTCCGTGGTGACGCAGAGCTTCCCGCGCGTGGGCGGCAGCACGGCGCAGTCGTCTCCCGGCCCCACCTCCGCGTAGGCCCGCGCCACCGGGCCCGCGGCGTGCAGCAGTGCACGGATGAGCGCGAACTCGCCCGCGGCCACGGCTCAGCCCGCCTCGGCCACGGCCGGGGCCTCGGGCTTGAACGGCACCCGCACGGTGAAGCGCGTCCCCTGCCCCGGCCTCGAGTCCAGCTCCACCCGCCCGCCGTGCGCCTCGGTGAAGGCCTTCACCACCGCGAGCCCGATGCCCACCCCGCCGTGCTCGCGCGTGGTGCTCCCGTCCACCTGGTAGAAGGCCTCGAAGATGCGCGCCTGGTGTTCGGCGGGAATGCCGGGCCCGGTGTCCTCCACCACCACGGTGTAGCCCGCCACCCCCAGCACCGGGTCCAACTCCGACAGCGCCGTGGACACCGCCACGCGCCCACCGGGAGGCGTGAATTTCACCGCGTTGTTGAGCAGGTTGACCAGCACCTGCCGCAGCTTCACGCGGTCCACCGTCACCATCACGTCCTGCTCGGGCGGCCGCAGCTCCAGCCGCACCCCCTTCTTCTGCGCCTGCGGGCGGAGGCTGTTCACGGAGGTGCGGAGCAGCTCGGACAGCGGCATGGGGTGCACGGCCAGCTTCACGCGCCCCGCCTGGATCATCCCGATGTCCAGCACCGACGAGATGAGCGACAGCAGCGCGTCCCCCTTCTCCCGGATGATGGAGACGTAGTCCTGCTGCTCCGCCGTCAGCTCACCGGCGAGTCCCGTCCCCAGCATCTCCGCGTAGCCGATGACCGCCGTGAGCGGCGTGCGCAGCTCGTGGCTCATGGTGGCGAGGAAGGTGCTCTTCATCCGGTCCAGCTCGCGCAGCCGCGCGTACATCTGCTCCAGCGTCCGGTTGCGCGCCTCGAGCTCGCGGTTGCGCTCCAGCATCCGCGCCTGCGCGTGGAGAGCACGCTCGTGGCGCTCGCCCCCGAGCACCATCACCATCCGGACGACGAGCCCCAGCACCCCGGCCCGGTCCGCGCCGTCCGCTTCCGGGCCCAGCAGTACCCGCCCGCCGCCCGGCAGCGGACTGCCGCGCAGCACCGCGCCGCCGCAGCAGCGGAGGCGCATCCCCTGCTCGCCCACCGCCACGCCGTCCTGGCAACGGCACAGCGGCCCCGGCGTGCCGCTCGCCTCGAGCAGCACGCGCCCCTGCCCGTCCAGCAGGCGCACCGAGACGCCGTGGAGCGCCACCACGTTCCCGAGCAGTCCCTCGAGCGCGGGCAGGTCCAACGCCTCTGAGAGTTCCCTGCTGACGGCGGGTTGCATCGCGCCCGTACTCTAGCCCCGGCAGGCGGCCGAGCGTGGAATTGGCGCAGGCCGAAAGGTGGGAGACACTTCCCGGGTGCAACCGGTACAGGGGTCCGGTTAGATCGTCCCCGTGACGACCAAGCCCCTCGAGCCCGCGGCCTCCCACTCCGCCCCTCCCATGGACCTGTCCTCCCTCCCCAACGATCTCAAGCCCGTCCTCAAGTTCTCCGGCATCACGGACGAGGAGCTCTCCGGCGTCGCCGCGCTGCGCAACGGCTCGGACCCGTGGAAGGAGCGCGGGGAGAGCTTCGAGCAGTCGCTCGAGGCGCTCGCCAAGCTGCGCCCCTTCATCCAGGTGGCGAAGCTGGAAGGTCAGATGGTGGGCTACGTCACCATCGAGCGGGACGGCCCGGTGCCCGGGGCCGCCTACATGCGGAACATCGTGGTGAAGTCCGAGCTGCGCCAGCGCGGCGTGGGGAAGAACCTCCTCGAGCACGCGCTCGAGACCGCGCGCAACATGTACCGCAAGACGCTCGCGCTCCGCGTGGACCCTGCCAACGCCACCGCCGTCAGCTTCTACCGGACGCAGGGCTTTACCACCGTCGCCACGGTGGTCAGCAAGAAGAGCGGGAAGCTCCGGCTGCTGATGAGCCGGGAGCTGTAGTCACTCCCCGCGGAACCACCGCTCGAGCGCGTCCAGCTGCTGGATGCGCCGGGCCGGCGGCAACGACGCCACCAGCGCGCGCCCGTACGAGCGGGCGTGCAGCCGCGAGTCCAGGATGGCCACGATGCCGCGGTCGTCCCGCGTGCGGATGAGCCGCCCGAAGCCCTGCTTCAGCGCCAGCGCCGCCTGCGGGAGCTGGTAGCCGCCGAAGGGCTCCTCCCCGCGCTGCTCCATGCGCCGGATGCGCGCCGCCACGAGTGGGTCCCCCGGTGACGCGAACGGCAGCTTGTCCATGGCCACGAGCGACAGCGCCTCGCCCGGCACGTCCACGCCCTCCCAGAAGCTCGCGCTCGCGAACAGCACGGACGGCTCCTCCTGGAACGCCTGCAGCAGCGCCCCCTTCGGACGCTCCCCCTGCAGCAGCACCTGCCACGGCAGGCGGTTGCGGAGCAGCCCGTGGGCCTCGCGCATGTTCCGCAGGGACGTGAAGAGGAAGAACGCGCGCCCCCCCGTCACGTGCGCCAGCCGCAGCAGCTCCTCCGCGGCGGCCTCCACGAACGCGGGCGAGGCCGGCTCCGGCAACCCGCGCGGCACGTACAGCGCCGCCTGGCGCGGGTAGTCGAAGGGGGAGGCCACCTGCAGCTCCCGCAGCGGGCGCGTGGGCATCCCCTCCTCGTCCCGCAGCCCGAGCCGCTTGCCGAGGAACTCGAACCGCCCGCCCGGCGCCAGCGTGGCCGAGGTGAAGACGACCGAGGAGAGCTCGTCGTAGAGCCGCGCCTTCAGCGACTGCGCCACCTCGATGGGCGCGGACTTCAGGAACAGCCCCCGCCCCCGGCCCTCCGCCCAGAAGACGTGGTCCAACCCCTCCGCCGCGTGGATGAAGCCGAGCTCGCGCGACAGCTCCCCCGCGCGGCGCCCCAGCGGCGCCACCTCCGGCTCGTCTCCCTCGCCTGCAAAACCGTTCAACGCCTCGAGCGACTGCTGGAGCTCGGAGAAGCTCGCCGCCGTCCCCACGAAGCTGTCCGCGGACAGCTGCGCCGTGGCCCCGTCCTGCAGCCGCAGCTTGTCCCCCACCGCGCGGAAGAAGGCCTCGCCCCGCCCGCGCAGCTGCAGCGCCAGGGCCGCGAGCAGCTTCCCCCGCTCGGTGCCCGCCGGCAGCGCCCGCAGCGCGTCCCGCACCAGGTCCTCCACGCGGAAGCTGCTCACGGACGTGCCGAACCAGGACGTGGCCACGTCCTCCACCGCGTGCGCCTCGTCGAAGACGACCGCCTCGTACGCGGGCAGCACGCCCCCCTCCCGCGCCTTTCCCTTCAGCACCAGGTCCGCGAAGAACAGGTGGTGGTTCACCACCACCACGTCCGCCTCCTCGGCCGCGCGGCGCGCCCGCGTCACGAAGCAGGGCTCGTACTGCGGGCACTTCGGGCCGAGGCAGCTGTCCGCCGTCACCGAGAGAGACGTCCAGAGCGCCGAGCCCTCGGGCAGCTCCAGCTCTCCCCGGTCCCCTGTCTCGGTGGCCATGGCCCAGGCGCGCACGCGGGGCCACGCCGCCGAGTCCGCCCGCTCGGCGAAGGAGGGCTCGCGGTCGAACGACTCGAAGCGCTGCAGGCAGAGGTAGTTGCTGCGCCCCTTCAGCAGCGCCGCGCGGAACTGCAGCCCCACGCGGTCCTGCAGCAGCGGGATGTCCTTGAAGAAGACCTGGTCCTGGAGGTTCCGCGTGGCGGTGGACACCACCACCTTCTTCCCGGAGAGGGCCGCGGGCACCAGGTACGCGAGCGTCTTGCCCGTCCCCGTCCCCGCCTCGGCGAGCAGCACCTCGCCCGCCTCCAGCGCGGCCTCCACCGCCTGCGCCACGCGCAGCTGCTCCGGCCGGTGCTCGTAGCGCTGCAGCGCCACCTCGAGCGCACCGCCCGGCCCCAGCACCTGTTCCACCGTGACGCTCACCCGGCGCTCCGCTGCAGCGACACCACCGCGAACAGCAGCGCCAACATCAGCACCGTCCCGCCTATCAGCGTCAGCCACAGCGCCTTGCGGTTCACCGGCGGCTTCTGCGCGTCCGGCCGCGCGGCCACCGTCGCCGTGGCCATGGCCCGGCGCAGCAGCTCCTCGCGCCCGCGCCGCGCCATGGTGTCTGCCTCGTTGCGCGCAATCCGCAGCTGGTACAGCCGCGCCACCTGCGGCAGCGCCTGCTCCGTGTAGGCGCGCTGCAGGAGCTTGTCGTGCAGCGCCGGGTCCTCCCACCGCTGCACGAGCTGCCGCCACGCCCGGTCCAGCCCCGGCTTGAGCCGGTGCTCGTCCGCCGCGAAGTTGGTGAAGACGAGCCCGCACTGCGCGCAGTTGACCGCGGCCTCCGGGCGCACCGCCACGCACTTGGGGCAGCGCCCCGCGGGCACCTCGTAGGGATCCTCCTCGGGCGAGGGCGCGGCCGGCGACGCGGGCGATACCGCGGACGGGCCCTTCACCAGGGACACGGGCGAGCCCTCCACCGCGCGCAGCGGCGCCACCACCGGCGCCACGGGCACGGGTGCAGGCGCGGGCACGGCTGCCCCCGGCGGCGGCGGCAGCGCGTCCAGCGGGATGGGGGCCAGCACGCCGAGGCTGCCCTTCGCCCCGCAGCGCCCGCACGTGGCCACCACGCACCCGGACTCGAGGCGCAGCGAGGAAGGCTCCCCGAGCCGCTCACAGGCGGGACACAGGAGCTTCACGGCACGGACACCAGTCGCAGGGGGGCGGGCATGAGACAGAGGAAGAAAAGCACGAAACAGCCCGCGGCGATCCACTTCCGCCCGCCCGAGAGCGGCACCGACTCGTCCAGCACCGGCGGGTGGCGCGTTTTCACCACCCACGCGGCCACCCCGAGCCACACCGCCCACGACAGGGCGTGGAAGAGCGCGAAGTAGCCGAGCCCCAGCAGCGCCGCGCGCCCCACCCACACCGCCCGCGTCCCCAGCCACGCGTAGGCCACGTGCCCCCCGTCCAGCTGCCCCACCGGCACCAGGTTGAGCAGCGTCACCAGCAGCCCGAACCACCCCGCGATGACGAGCGGGTGGCTCTGCACGTCCATCCCCTCCGGGAGCGGCCCCTTCACCAGGAAGCGGAGCCCGAGCAGCAGCGGGCTGTCGGAGAAGAGCCACGCGAGGTGGCCCGCGCGCGGCACCTCGGGGGCGCGTCCCTGCCAGTGCCCGCGCGCCTGCTGCAGCAGCCCCAGCACCGAGCCCTCTGCCGGCCACCCCTCGGCGGGAACGCCGCTCTGCACCACGGGAGACAGCCACAGGCCCGCGAGCAGCACCGGCACGGCCACCGCCACCCCCGCGAGCGGCCCCGCCGCGCCGATGTCGAGCAGCGCGTTGCGGTGCGGGATGGGCGAGCGCACCCGGATGACCGCCCCCAGCGTGCCGAAGCCGAGCAGCGGCACCGGCAGGAAGTACGGCAGCGTGGAGTCCACGCCGTGCCGGCGCGCCAGCACGTAGTGGCCCATCTCGTGCGCGCCGAGGATGCACAGCAGCGCCACCGCGAAGAGTGCCGAGCCCTGCACCCCGTGCCCCGCCCCCCCGAACGTCACCTGGAAGGTGAAGAAGGTGCTGCCGAGCGTGGCCAGCGCGAGCGCGCCGTGCATCCAGGGTTTGAACGGGGGCAACCGGAACAGGGACATGGGCGCGGGACGGAGAGTGTTCTCCAGCCGCGGTGGATGCAACGGCGCGTGCTTGTCCGCCTGCCCCCGCGTGTCCACCCTCGTGCCCTTCCCATCCACACAGGAGCCTGCCCGAGCCATGAAGCGCCTCACCGCCGCCGCCGCACTCGCCGCCACCACCGCCTGCACCAGCGTGGAGACCGCCACCGTGGGCGCAGGAGACCTCGCGGGCCCCGGGGAGGTCATGGCCGTCATCCAGGCCCAGTCGCTCGGCTTCACCCTGCTCTTCCACTACGTGGAGTTGGTCAACTCGGACCTGGACACGGTGGTGAACAAGCTGCTCGTCACCCAGGCCAAGGCCATGGGGGCCTCGCGCATGGAGCTCAAGACGGCCTCCACCACCCCGCGCCACGGCGTCTTCGCGCTCGTGGGGGCCGTCCCCATGGTGGACGCGCCGGCCCCGTACCCGAACCTCCTGAGCTTCACCAATGCCCGCGCCACGGGCGTGGCCATCAAGTAGTCTCGGCCTCCGCGTGAAACGTCCCGCCCCTGCCCTCGCCCCCGTCTCCCTCGCGCTGCTGCTCGGCGGCGGGTGCGAGCAGCTGAAGGGTTCGCACGCCCCCGGCGGCGACGCGGCGCTGCTGCAGGAGGTCCGGACGCGGCTCGCTGCCCGCGAGGGCAAGGTGACCGGCTACGCCCTGACGGCCGAGGTGCGCGAGGGGCCGCACGTGGCGAAGTACGAGTTCTGGTTCCGTGCCCCCAACAAGATGCGCGGGGACATCACGGAGCCGGGCTCGTTCAGCTACGCGTTCGACGGCAGGTTCCTCTACCAGCAGAGCGACGAGCGCCGGAGCCTGCTGGTGGCGGAGTTGGATCCCTCCCGGGAGTCCACCGCGGTGGCGCTGCTGCAGACCTTCTCGCCGTTCGCGCCGGAGGGGCTGCGCGCACCGCTGCTGAAGAGCCGGGACGTCACCGTCCAGCGCGTGCAGCACCCGAAGGGGCCCGAGGCGGTGAAGCTGGAGCAGCGCATCCGCATGGACGGGCTCGCCTACAAGCTCACCTACGTCCTGCGCTGGCCCAGCATGGACTTCCTCTCGAAGACGCTGGACTCGAAGGGCGGCTCGGTGGAACTGCGCGTGGACGAGGAGTCCTGCGACGTGCTCCCCGGGCTGTGCTTCCCGCGCAAGCTGTCCGAGTGGCGCGAGGGACGGAAGGCATCCACCACCGACATCCCGGACCTGGACTTCAGCGAGGTGCTGCCCGCGGAGGCGTTCGTGCTCGAGCCCCCGCAGGGCTTCTTCGTGGAGAAGTCCTTCCTGGACGGCGGCACCTCCACCGCCAGGCGCTGACGGGCAGGCTACGCGCGGCGGCGGCGCAGCACCGGCAGCAGGCCGAGCAACAGCCAGGCGGCGGAGCCCGCGGGCACCGAGGCGCAGCCGAGCGAGCCCTCCACCTGCTGCTCCGAGGGCTCCACGCGCGTCACCACCAGCTTCTCCACCAGCACCTCGCCGTTGAGTCCGTGCGCCACCACCTCGAGCACGTTCTCACCGGGCGCGAGCGGCACCACCGCCGCGAAGCCGTCCGCACCGAAGAGCGTCCCGGCCACGCCGTTCACTTCCACGGAGGTGGGCTGGATGCCGTGCACCGTGCCGAAGACGCTCACCTGTTCCGCGGCGAGCTTCATGCCGTCCAGCGGCGCGGAGACGTCGATGCGCAGGTCCTGCACCACCGGGTCCGTCCCGGGCGTCATGGGCACGCGGATGTCCAGCCGCGCGTCGTCCGGCAGCGTCACCGTCTCGCCGTGCGTGAGGAAGCCGTCGCGCTTCACCACCAGCCGCACGTCCCCCGCGCGCGCCACGTCCAGCCCGAAGCTCCCGTCCGGCCCCGTCGTCCCCGTGGCGAGCACCGCGGAGTTGCCCACGTCCAGGAGCGACACCGTGGCCCCGCCCACGCGGGCCGCCTCGTCCCCCGTCTGGTAGATGAACCCGGAGAGCCCCGCGCGGAACGTGACGCCCACCGCCGCCTCCCCCACGTTGCCCGCCGCGTCCCTCGCCGAGACGCGCACGGTGTTGGGCCCCGGCGACAGCTTCGCCGCCACGGAGAACAGCCCGCCCGTCACCGGGGCCGTGACGGGGGCTCCCCCGTTGACCGTCACCTGCACCTCCGCCACGGCGCCGCGGTCGTCCGTGGCCGTGCCGGACACCGTCAGCGCCGCCACCTCGAGGGCGCTCCCGTCCACGGGTCCGCGCACGGTGACATCCGGCGGCATCTTGTCCTCGCCAGCGCTGCCCGTGGGCTGCAGCCCCACCTCCACGTTCACCGTCGCGCCCGCGGTCACCACGCGCATCACCTGGTTGGGCTGGAAGCCGGGGGCCGCGACGGAGACGGTGACGGTGCCGGGGGCGAAGAGGCAGGTGAACCCGCCAGAGCCGTTGACCGGCGTCGTCTTGCCGTCACACGTCACGGACGCGGTGGTCAAAGGCTTCGTCTTGTCCGCCGGGTTGGCCGCGTTCCACTCGTAGACGCGCCCGGCAACCGTGCCCATCCCGGCCGTGGAGTTGATCTCCATGGAGCCCCACTCGGTGCCCCCCGCCACCACGCTCCGCGTGACGCTGTTGGAGGTGTAGCCCGCCTTGGAGACGCTCACCGTGTGCGCACCAGGGGAGAGCGTGAAGACGTAGAGCCCGTCCGAGCCGGTCGTCACCTTCTGCGTCCCCACCTTCACCTCTGCGCCGGAGACGCGGTTGGAGGTGCTCCCCCCCTGGTAGATGACCCCCTTGAGCACGCCGGTGGTGGGCGTGGGGGTGGTGGAGCTTCCGCCGACGAGCCCCATGTACTTCGTCCAGTTCCAGCCGGTGCCCGGGTCCGTGTGGCCGCCCGTGTTGCAGTTCGGCGCCACCTCCACGTGGGCGATGATGTGGCTGCGGTCCTTGGGGATGTTGTGCCGGTTGCAGATCCACGCCACCAGCTTGGCGGACTCCGTGTACAGCGCGTCCGTGTACCACCTGGCCGGGTCCGCGACGAACCCCTCGTGCTCGATGCCGATGGACCGCCCGTTGTAACACTGCGCGTGCCACGCGGTGTCCGCGTGCTGCACCAGCTGGGTGACCTGCCCGTCCGAGCTGCGGATGACGTAGTGCGCGGAGACGTTTGCAGTGGGGTTCGACAGCCAGCTCACCGCCCCCGAGTAGCCTCCCTGGGTGGTGTGGATGAGCACCCAGCGGTAGTCCGTCCGGCCGGGCGAGTAGTTGGGAGACTGCTGCCAGCGGTAGGTGCCGGGGTACTCCGCCCCAAGGTTGTCTCGCTTCACGCCGGGCTTCCGGTGGCGGGTCCAGTCCGCCACGAGCCCGTGCTCGGCCACCGCGGCCCGGAACACCTGGTCCGCGTAGTCGTCCGCGAGATCTTCGTCCCGCAGCCCCGCGTAGAGGCTCACCGCGTGGAACCAGTCCGCCGGGTCGGCTGGATCCAACGAACCCTCCCGGAACCGGGCCTCCGCCAGGTCCCGCAGCACCGCCGCCGCCCCCAGCACGTTCGCCTCCGGGTCCACCTTCAGCCGGTCCGCGGGCACCCCCAGCAGGGCCGCTGCGCGGGACAGCGTGTCCCAGTCCTCGCGCTGCACCAGCTGCATGAGCCCGTAGCCGCCCGCCATGGAGCGCTCGGAATGGTGCTCGCCGCGGGACTCCACCCAGGCGAGCCCACGCAGCACCGGCTCGGGAACCTGGTACTCGCGGGCCGCGCGGATGAAGGCGGCGTCCAGCGGCGAACGCGCCTTCGCCGAGTCGCTGGACTCGGACAGCGGGGACGCGGGCGCCCCTCCACAACCTGCGATCAGCAGCGCGGAGACGAGGGACAACACGGCGGCGCGGACGGGCATGGAGACCTCGGGCGTCAGGGCTGGACGCTTCGTCCAGCGGGCGGGGGAAGTTGCCCGGAGCCCCCTCGGCGCGCAACCCAACTGGCGCACCCGGGCGACACGCCGTGCCGTCACCGCGCATAAGATCTGCTCACTCCGCGCTGAAAGCCGTGCCCCGGGGAGCCCCGCGCCGCTTGCGCACGCCCCTCTCCACCGCTCCTGCACTCTTGCCCCGTGGCACCTCCGGGAGGCGCGGTGTGCGCGGGGCCCTTTCCGTCCCCGGCGGACTGCGCAGGGCCCTCCAAACGTCCGCGCGCGGTCAAGTGCACGGCCCATGCCCGATCCAAAAGGGGGCCACGCAACCGGATCCACGCCACCCCCGACAATGATCCCAACCGGACCCCACCATGAACCTGCCCCCCCTGAACGCCCTGGTCCAACGCCTGCTCCCCGGCCGAAGGGCGCCTGCCGCGGCCCCCGCCCGGACCGAGACCGTGTCCGCCCCCAGCCCACTTCGTCCGCTCAAGCCGGTGGAGGCGCTGGATGGGCAGTTCACGGGCCCCGCCCAGTTCAACTCCAACCACCCGGAAATCCTCACGGGGATCCCGGACGGGAAGCTGCTGACGCTCTCCACGCTCTCCCCGGCCGGAAAGGCCCACCCCGCCGCGCACCAGGGCCATGCCTTCCAGGGTGACTTCCGGGTGATGAGCTCCCACCAGAACCGCACCGGGAAGCCCGCGGTCCAGAACCTCGTCCTGCACAACCCCTCGGACCGCCCCGTCACCGTCAAGGTGAAGGGCTTCGCGAGCCACACGGCACTGGAAGCCCCGTACCCGGACGCGCAGAAGCACGTCGTCCGGGACGCGCGGGGCGCCCTGGTGAAGACCCTGCCGGTGCCCCCCGCCGAGGCGGTGGTGGAAGACGCCGCGGGCCGGCTCGCCAATGGTCCCGGAGATGCCGTGGCGCGCGACATCCTCCGCGGGCGCAACATGCCGGGCATGGTGCGCGAGCTGGTCATCCCGCCGGGCAAGTCCGCGGTGCTCTCCTCCCTGCCCCACCCCCACGGCACCGAGCGCGTCACCCAGGCGGAGCTGTGGAGCAACGGCCCCGTGCAGATGGCCGAGGTCTACTCTCGCGGGAACGCCACCCTCCCGCAGCTCGAGCGGACCCTCCAGTCCTCCAACCTCGTCCCGCGGGATGCCCACCACGACCGCGTCCCGTCCGTGCCCGGGGCGGCCGGCAGCTTCATCTACGGCCGCGTGGCCGGCGTGGTCCCCTCCTCCACCTTCGACGCGCAGATGACGAACGACACCCGCCGCCAGCAATTCCTGCTGACGGGCGCGGGGACCCAGCGCTTCGCGGTGAACACCAAGACCACCCAGCGGCTCGGCACCGGCGTGGACGGCGCGGCCCCCGTTGCCACCCGGTACGCGGACTCGGCCTACGCGAGCCACGCCAACTACGGCGGCGAGTTCAAGGTGGGCGGCGCCTTCCGCAACACCACGGACGCCCCGCTGACCGTGAGCGTCTACCTGGACACCCCGCCCGAGGCCCGCGCGGGCGTCTCCCGCTCGCTCCGCAACGCCGTGGAGTCCGTGGTGCGCGAGTCGCCCGACTCGGACGGGGTGCGCCGGTACTTCTACGCCAACCAGACGGAAGGCACCGTGAGCAGCCGCCCGCTGGCCACCGTCACCGTGCCCCCGGGCGCCACCCGGCACGTGGAGCTGCGGATGTTCTACGCGGCCAACAACACGAGCCCCCACGTGCTGCGCGTGGAGACGGCCGCGGCACGGTAGCGCGACCTCGAGCCGCACCGTTCGGGGCCACGAACGGCCCCTCCCGGCTGCAGGCAGACACCGACCGCGGTCCACGGTCAACGCCGGGCGCCTCCGGCGTCCCTTCCGTGCCGAAGAGGCTCGCCGGCGAAGGCGGACCGCTGCGTCGCCTGGACTCACCGTGCCGCCCATTCCGGCGCCGGCGCCGCAGAACTTGCGTCACACGCCTTGCCCCTCCCGGAGACCGGGGCGCTAAACCTGCTCCAACGCCCTCGAGAGCACCCGCGCCGTGAAGCCCACGAGCGGGATGACGCGCTGGTAGT
>JBDLRJ010000084.1:0-14424 GCA_039800145.1 Pseudomonadota bacterium
GGTGGACTGGAACGGCCGGGACACACGCGGGGGTGCGCTACCGTTGCTTCCTTCCGGACCTGGCGGGGTTCACGTCCCCGCGTTGTCCCGGCCATATGTCCACGGAGAGGGTGGGATTCGAACCCACGGTACCCTTTCAGGTACACACGCTTTCCAGGCGTGCGCCTTCAGCCACTCGGCCACCTCTCCGCAAGTTGGTTGCGGTGTGACCTGGGGGGATGCGGAGAGCGTAGGATTCGAACCTACGATACCGTTGCCGGTATGCCTGATTTCGAGTCAGGTGCCTTCGACCACTCGGCCAGCTCTCCAGGAGTCCCCAGGTCTATTCTGTTGTCTTCACTGCGGCCGGCCGCCGGAGCGCCCGGAAAAAAGTCTTGAGGAGCGCTGCACACTCCTCGGATTTCACGCCCGAGAGGACCTCCACGCGGTGGTTGTGCCGCGCGTCCCGGGCCAGGTCATACAGGCTGCCGACGGCCCCTGCCTTGGGATCCACCGTACCGAACACCAGGCGGGTGAGGCGGGACTGGACCAGGGCGCCGGCGCACATGGCGCAGGGTTCAAGGGTCACGTAGAGCGTGACGCCGGTCAGCCGCCACGCACCGAGCGAACGGGCCGCTGCCTGCAGCGCGAGCACTTCCGCGTGCGCGAGCGGATCCCTGTCCGTCTCTCTGCGATTGAACCCTTCTCCGAGGACTTGTCCGTCCTTGACCGCCACGGCCCCCACGGGGACTTCACCGAGGGCGGCCGCCTGCCGGGCGAGCCCCAGTGCGCGGTCCATCCAGGCGCTGTCCGAGGGCTCGGTCTGCATGCGGTGCGGGACGAAACTGGCGCTCCCTGGAGGATTCGAACCTCCGGCCTTCGGATTCGTAGTCCGACGCTCTATCCAGCTGAGCTAAGGGAGCGTGTGTTTCGACGCTTGCAACGGTGTGGCGGAGAGAGAGGGATTCGAACCCTCGATAGGGCTTTAGGCCCTATACTGGTTTAGCAAACCAGCGCCTTCAGCCTCTCGGCCATCTCTCCAGCAGGAACCTTTCAAAGAACGGACAGCAACAACGGAGGAAGTAGGATTCGAACCTACGGACCGGTTTCCCGGTCTGCGGTTTTCAAGACCGCTGCCTTCAGCCGCTCGGCCATTCCTCCCTCTGCGACACCGGGCGGCCCCGCCGCGGTGGAACCGTTGCGAGGGGGCCTCTTCTACCTGATTCGAACGCCCATGCAACTGGGAATTCGCCAGAAAGTTAAACCGGGCGGATTTCCTTCATCCCGCCGAGGTAGGGCTGGAGGGCGGCGGGGACGGCCACGGTGCCGTCCTCGCGTTGGTAGTTCTCCAGGAGGGCGATGAGCGTGCGCCCCACGGCGAGCCCCGAGCCGTTGAGGGTGTGGACCATCTGGGGCTTCTCGCCGGGGGCCGGGCGGAAGCGGATCTTCGCGCGGCGCGCCTGGAAGTCGCCGAAGTTGGAGCAGGAGCTGATCTCCCGGTAGGCGTTCTGTCCCGGCAACCAGACCTCGATGTCGTGCGTCTTCTGGCTGCTGAAGCCCATGTCCCCGGTGCAGAGGGTGACGACGCGGTGGTGCAGCCCGAGCCGGCGGAGGATGTCCGCGGCGTCGTCCGTGAGCTGCTCGAGCGCGGCCATGCTGGAGTCCGGCGTGGCGAACTGAACCAGCTCCACCTTGTGGAACTGGTGCTGGCGGATCATCCCGCGCGTGTCGCGCCCGGCGGCGCCGGCCTCCGCGCGGAAGCACGGGGAGTAGGCGCAGTACTTGAGCGGCAGCTGCCCGGCCTCGAGGATCTCGTCCGCGTGGTAGTTGGTGACGGGCACTTCCGCGGTGGGGATGAGGAACCACTCCGGGTCCGTCTGGGTCTTGAACGCGTCCTCTTCGAACTTGGGCAGCTGGCCGGTGCCCGTCATGGAGGCGCGGTTGACGAGGTACGGGGGGAGGAGCTCCAGGTAGCCCTTCTCCGCGTGCACGTCGATCATGAAGGACACGAGCGCCCGCTCGAGCCGCGCGAGCGCGCCCTTGAGGAATACGAAGCGGCTGCCGGACACCTTCGCCGCGCGCTCGAAGTCCATGAGGCCGAGCCGGTCCCCGAGCTCGAAGTGCTGCTTCGGCTGGAACAGGAACACGGGCTTCTCGCCCCAGGTGCGCTCCACGCGGTTGTCCGCCTCGGAGCTGCCCACGGGGACGGACTCGTGCGGGACGTTCGGCGTGGTGAGGAGGATGCGCTCGAGCTCCTCTTCCACCGCCTTGAGCCGCGTCTCCCGCTCCTTGATGTCCTGGGACACCTGGCGGAGCTCGCCGCGGAGCCCGTCCAGCGCGGCGGGGTTTTCCTTCGCGAGCCGCTTCATCTGCTCGTTGGCCTCGCTGCGTTTCTTCTGCAGCGACTCGAGCGAGACGTAGAGCTCGCGGCGCTCGCCGAAGAGCGCCTGGAAGGGGCCGAGGTCCAGGCCCGCGCCGCGGGTGCGGAGACGGGCGAGGACGGCGTCGAAGTTCTGGGAGACCGAGCGGAGATCCAGCATGGGGCCCGGCTTCTACGCACGCCCCCGGCCGGTGGGCAAGGAGACTGACGGGCTCAGTGTTCCAGGTCGTGGATCTCGTCCTCGATGATCTTCTTGTCGTCCGCGCCCGGGCGGACCTCGAGGTAGCGCCGGAACGCGTCCGCGGCGGGCTTCTTCTGCCCGAGCACCTTCAAGGCGAAGCCGAGCTGCTGGTAGGTGTCCGCGAAGCGGGGATCTGCCTCGGCCGCCTTCTGGTACCAGTCCACGGCCTGCTTCGGCTTGCCGAGGTTGGTGTACGACTGGCCGATCTTGAACGCCCCGCCCGCGAGCTTCGGGTCCACCTGGAGGGCCGCCTCGAAGGCGGTGATGGCGTCCGTCCACCGGGACGAGCGGTAGTAGCACTCGGCGATGTTCCCGAGCACGCCGGGGCGGTCCGGCTCCGTCTTGAGGATCTCCTGGAAGGACTGCAGCGCCTTCTCGTTCTCGCTGCGCTCCAGGTAGGCGTACCCGAGGTACTCGAGCGCCAGCGGGTTGCCCGGCGCGAGCTTGAGCGCCTGCTGCCACTCGGCGATGGCCTCCGTCAGCTTGGCCGCGTCCTTGAGGATCTTCCCCATCTCCAGGCGGAACTCGAGCCGCTGCGGCGCGCGGTCCAGGGCGTTCTTCATGGCGTCGATGGCCTGGGTGTGCTCGGCGCGCTTGTTCTTCACCTGCGCCAGGTAGAAGTGAGACTCCGCGTCGGACGGGTCCGCGCTGATGGCACCGGTGAGGATGACGTCCGCGCCGGCATAGTCCTTCTTGTCCATCTTCACCGTGCCGATGCGCTGGCTGATCTTCGCGTTGCGGGGATCCTGCGCCTTCGCCTGCTCGAGCTCCTTGAGCGCGGCATCCAGCGAGCCCTGCTTCCACAGCGTCTCGCCGCGGACGAGGTGCGCGTCCTTGATCTGCGGATCCAGCGCGAGCGCCTGGTCCACCTGCTTGAGCGCGGCCTCGAACTTGCCCTCGGAGAAGTCCACGCGCGCCAGCCCCAGGAAGCTCTCCGGCACGTTGGGATCCAGCGCGATCGCCTTCTCGAACGACGCGCGGGCCTGGTCCAGCACGTTCTCCGTGAAGAGCAGCTGGCCCATGCCCACGTGGGCCTCTGCCTCGTTGGGGGCCTTCTGCAGCGCCATCTCGATGGGCGGGCGCGCCTCCTTGACGCGGCGGAAGTGCAGGTAGAAGCGGCCGAGGTAGAGGTGGGCCTCCCACGGGCCGTTCTCCGCGGCGAGCGCCTTCTTGTAGTCCGCCTCTGCCTGGATGGCGTTGTCGAGTGCGTCGTTGACGCGGCCGGAGAGGTAGGCGATCCGCGGGTGGTTGTTGAAGCGGCCCGCGGCGGCCTTCAGCGCCTGGGTGGCGCCGTTGAAGTCGCCCTTGCCGATCAGGGCGAGCACGTAGCTGGACACGGCGTCCAGGTTGGCGGGGTCTTTCTCGGAGGCGTTCTTCAGCAGGGGAACGGCGTCCGCGAAGCGGCGGAGGCTGAGCAGCGCGTCGCCGTGGTGGCCCTGGACGTACGCGTTGGTGGGGTCGCGCCGCGACGCCTGTTCGAAGGACTCGAGCGCCTCGCGCGGCTTGTGATCGCGCAGCAGGATGACGCCGCGGATGCCGTGGGCGGTGGCCCGGTCTGCGGGGCCGAGCAGCTGCTCGTTGGCCTCCTCGAGCGCCTTTTCCACCGCCTCGGCGGCGGCCTCCTGGTCCTTGCGGAGATCCAACTCGAGCCGGGCGAGCGCCACGGCGGAGGACATGTGCCTGGGGTCCGCCTGCAGCGCCTGCTTGTAGGCCTCCGCGGCGCCGGCGGCCTCGCCCGAGGCCTGCAGGAGCAGCCCGAGCGAGTGGCGGGCCTTGGCGCTGTCCGGGTTGGACGCGAGCACCTGCTCGAGCGTGGATTTCGCCGCGGCGGTGTTCTTCAGCATCGCCTGGGCCTCGGCCACCAGGAAGCGCAGCTCCAGGTCCGAGCTGTCCCCGGCCCGCTGCAGGATCTCCAGCGCACCGGCGGGATCCTTCGCGGTGAGCTTCTCGCCGGCGAAGGCCTTGATGACGTCCGGGTCCGTCTCCCCGAGCAACTCGATGTGCTCGAGCGACTCGCGGGCGCGGCCCAGGTCCCCGCTGCCCGCGGCGTAACGGCGCTCGAGGTAGAACACGGCCTGGTCCCAGACCGCGCGCACCATGGCGTTCTCGTTCTCCACGAGGAGCTTCGCCGTGGTGTCGCGCGCGTCGCGGTAACCCTTGTAGGTGTCCGAGAGCAGCGCGGCCCGCGCCGCTTCCAACTGCTGCCCCTCGGCGGAGCCCGCGGAGACGCGGCCGGGGAAGAGCTTCTTCAGGCCGAAGATGCCGTAGCGCGTGGCGCCCATTCCGAGCCCGGTGCCCAGCACCAGCAGGCCGACGGTGGCGAGCACCGCCAGCTGGATGCGCCTGCGCATGCGCGCGGCGTCCTTGGAGTGGTCCACCACGGTGACCGACGCCATCCGGCCCTCGTAGAGGCTCTTCACCCGCTCGATGGCCGCGTTCTGGTCCGCGGAAATACCGCCCAGCGGGGCGGCACCCTCGGCCGGGGCGGGCGCAGCCCCTGCTTCGGACGAGGCGTCCGCGGGGGCGTCCGCCGGCGGCTCCTCGGTGGGGCCGTCCGGGAGCAGGCCCCCGTTGCTCTCGAGCACGCGCTGGACCGCGTCTGCGAGCGTGGGCCGGCTCTCGAGCGGCTGCCAGTTCTCGTTGTCCTCCGAGATCTCCTCGTTCCCGAGCAGCTGTCCGTCGTCCAGCATCTGGATGAGGGTGGGCTCGTCGAACGGGCCGAACACCTTCCCGCTGCGCCGCTTGACGTGGAAGACGGGCGGTGGGCCCTCCTCGGGAGCGGGCCCCGGCGGCTGCTCCAGCTCAGGCAGCGGGCGGGCGATGGTGGGGGGGGCGGGCTCGTCCAGGCCGGGCAGTCCCTCGTCCGGCGGAGGCGGCGGCGCAGCGTCCATGTCCGGGAACGCGGACGCCTCGGGCGCGGCGGGTGGATCCTCGAAGGAGGGGAGATCCGAGGGAGGCGGAGCCAGCGGATCGTCCAGCGCAGGAAGGTCCGAGGGGGGGGCGGCGTCCAGCGGCGGCAGGTCCGACGGGGGCGCCGCGAGGGGATCGTCGAACGAGGGGAGATCCGAGGGGGGCGCCGCGAGGGGATCATCGAACGAGGGAAGATCCGAGGGAAGCGGCGCGAGCGGATCGTCCAGCGAGGGGAGATCCGGCGGCGGGGCAGCATCCAGCGGGGGCAGGTCCCCCCCGCCGAGGTCGGGCAGGCCGCCCTCGAACGAGGGCGCGTCCAGGCTCGGCAGCGGCGCGTCCAGGCTGGGCAGCGGCGCGTCGTCCAGTCCGGGGAGGCCACCGTCGAGCGACGGCAGCGGTGCATCCAGCGACGGCAGCGGTTCGTCCAGGGACGGGGCTGCGCCGACGAACGTGGCATCCGCGGGAGCGGTGGGCGCCGGGAGGATGGCCGTGGCGTCCGTCGGCGGCGTGGGGGCGGGGAGGATGGCCGTGGCGTCGGGGGCCGAGGGGGCGGGGCCCACTCGGGTCTCGGGCGCAGGCAGGGTGACGGAGCTCGCGGTCTTGCAGGTGGGGCACTTCACCTTGACCTTGCCGCCGCCGGGCGGGGGCGTCACCTTCAACCGGGTCTTGCACGAGGGGCAGCTGACTTTGATGGACATGGACGTGGCTTCCCGGGGCCCGGGCTGGGCAAAAGGCGCGGTGGAGGTTAGCAGACGGGCCCCCGGTGGAAAGAAACAGCCTCGCGGGGTGGGGGGCTGCTGGGCGGGCGAGAAAGCATGACCGGGCAAGGGGGGCGTGTTAGGGACTGCGCCGCCGAACTGACTCCGCCATGAGCCCGTCCACCGCCCCCGAGGTCTCGGTCGTCATCCCCGTCTACAACGAGGAGGGGATCGTGGAGTCCGCGGGGCTGGAGCTGGCGGCGGGGCTCGAGGCGCGCGGCCTCTCGTACGAGATCATCTTCGCGGAGAACGGTTCGCGGGATGCCACGCCCCAGATCCTCGAGCGCATGACCGCCTCCCACCCGAATCTGCGGTGGTTCCACTCGGAGACGCCCAACTACGGCAGCGCGCTCAAGCGGGGGATTGCCGAGGCGCGCGGGACGTTCGTGTTCTGCGACGAGATCGATCTCTGCGATCTCTCCTTCTACGACCAGGCGCTCCCCATGCTGCGCTCCGGGGCCGCGGACATGGTGGTGGGGAGCAAGGCGGCGCGCGGGGCGTCCGACCAGCGGCCCTTCGTCCGGCGCCTGGCCACGCGGGTGCACAACGGACTGCTGCGGGTGGCGCTGGACTTCCGCGGCACGGACACGCACGGCCTGAAGGCATTCCGGCGCGACGTGCTCGAGCGGATCATCCGCGGGTGCGTGGTGGACATGGACGTGTTCGCCAGCGAGTTCGTCATCCGCGCCTGGCGCGAGGGGCTGCGCGTGGTGGAGATCCCCATCCAGCTGGTGGAGAAGCGGCAGCCCTCCATCCACCTCTTCCGCCGCGTCCCCAACGTGCTGCGCAACGTGGCGAAGCTGGTCTACGTCATCCGCATCCGGGGCGAGTGAGCACCGTGCAGCGGCTCGCGTCCATCTCGGTGGACCTGGACTCGCTGCCCCACTACTGCCGCATCCACGGGCTGCCCGAGTCCGAGCTCTCGGGGCGTGCGCTCGGGTTGGTGCACGCCGAGGCCGTGCCGCGCTTCGTCTCCGCGTTTCGCGAGGTGGCGGTGTCGGGGACGTTCTTCGCCATCGGCGAGGACGTGGCGCTGCCGGGGGCCACGGAGGCCCTGCGGTCAGCTGCGGCAGCCGGGGTGGAGGTGGCGAGCCACAGCTTCGCCCACGACTACGCGCTGTCGCGGAGGCCCGCGGCCGAGGTGGCGGAGGATCTCCGGCGAAGCGTGGAGGTGCTCGAGGCAGCGGTGGGCGCCCGTCCCAGGGGCTTCCGCGCCCCCGGCTACACGCTGTCCGCCACGCTGTACCAGGCGGTGGTGGACGCCGGCTTCCGGTATGACTCGTCCACCTTCCCGGCCGCCCCGTACTACCTTGCCAAGGCCGGGGTGATGGGGGCGCTGCAGCTGATGGGGCGTCCGTCGCGGAGCGTCCTGGACTCGCCGCGCGTGCTGACGGCGCCGCTGGAACCCTACCGGCCGGATCCCGCCCGTCCCTACGCGCGCGGGGCCGGGGCGGTGGTGGAGCTGCCGGTGGCGGTGAGCCCGGTGCTGCGGGTGCCCTTCATCGGCACCCTGGCCGTGGCCGCGCCGTGGGCCGTGGTGAAGCGCGTGTACGGCTCGCTGCGCCGGGTGCAGCACCTCAACTTCGAGTTGCACGCGGTGGACCTGCTGGGCGTGGAGGACGGCTTCCCGCCGGAGCTCCGCCGCCAACAGCGGGATCTCTCGGCCCCGCGCGAGGAGAAGCGACAGCGGCTGCTGGAAGTGTTCAGCTGGCTGCGGCGCGACTTCGACGTGGTGACGCTGGGGGAAGCCGCGGAGGTGCTCGGCGCGCGGCTCTGATATGGCCCGCGGCCATGTTCGAGCCGGTGGAGGACGTGGTGCGGGCCGGGCTCCGGCGCTGGACGGAGTCGCTCGCGGGGGGAGATCTCGAGGAGCGCCTCCGCCACGTCAGCCGCCCGGAGAACGAGTACGGGGTCGACCCGTTCGGCTTCAGCCTGGACTACACGCTGTCGGCGGTGGCGCCGCTCCTGTGGCTGTACCGCCACTACCACCGGGTGAAGGTGACGGGCATCGAGCGGGTGCCTCCGGGGCGCGTGCTGCTCGTGGCCAACCACTCGGGGCAGCTGCCCATGGACGGCGCGATGATCGGCGTGGCCATGCTGGTGGAGGGCCATCCGCCGCGCGCCATCCGGAGCATGGTGGAGCGGTGGGTGCCGTCCCTGCCGTGGGTGTCCACCTTCATGGCGCGGGTGGGGCAGGTGGTGGGGACGCCGGAGAACTGCCGGCGGCTGCTCTCCGCGGGTGAGGCGATCCTCGTCTTCCCCGAGGGAGCCCGCGGCATCAGCAAGCCGTTCTCCAAGCGGTACCAGTTGCAGCCATTCGGCCTGGGGTTCCTCAGGCTCGCGCTGGAGACGGACACCCCGGTGGTGCCGGTGGCGGTGGTGGGGGCCGAGGAGCAGGCGCCGGCGTTCGCCAACGTCCGGCCCCTGGCGCGCGCTCTCGGCTTCCCGGCCTTCCCGGTGACGCCCACGCTCCTGCCCATCCCGCTGCCCAGCCGGTACCACCTGCTCTTCGGCGAGCCCATGCACCTGTCCGGGCGCCCGGACGACGACGACGGGGTGCTCGAGCGGAAGGCGGAGACGGTGAAGGCGGCGGTGCGGGCGCTCCTGGACCGTGGGCTCGCCGAGCGGCGGAGCATCTACTTCTGAGTGCGGACCGGGAGGGGGCGGGATGAAGCCGGGCGTGGTGATCACGGGCATCAGCGGCAACCTCGGGCGGACGCTCACGCGGCTGCTTCACGGGCGCGAGCGCATCATCGGGATCGACCGGCGGCCGTTCCCCGGACGCCCGCCGGACGTGGAGATGCACGAGCTGGATCTCCGCAAGAAGAAGGTGGAGGACCTGTTCCGGCGGGAGAACATCCGGGCCGTCATCCACATGGGGATCCTGCACGATCCCCGGATGAGCGCCGCCGAGCACCACTCGTTCAACGTGGTGGGCACCTCGCGCATCCTGGAGTTCGCCGCGAAGTACGGGGTGAAGAAGGTGGTGGTGCTGTCCTCGGCCAATGTCTACGGGCCGTCCCCGGACAACTCGAACTTCATCACCGAGGAGGCCCCGCTCATGGCCGCCTCCCGCTTCGCCGGGGTGAGGGATCTCATCGAGCTGGACATGTTGGCCCACGCCTTCATCTGGCGGCACCCGGAGACGCGGACCGTCATCCTGCGTCCGGTCCACATCGTGGGGCCGCACATCAAGAATGCGCCGTCCAACTACCTGCGGCTGCGCCGTCCCATGTCGCTCGCGGGGTTCGATCCGCTCGTCCAGCTCATCCACGTGGAGGACGCGGCCCGCGCCCTGGTGGAGGCGCTGCGGCCCGAGGCTCGGGGCGTCTACAACGTGGTGGGGCCGGGGGTGATCCCGCTGTCCGCCCTCTTCCGCGAGCTGGGCCAGCGCCCCCTCCCCATCCCGCACCCGCTCGCCCGTCCGCTGCTGTCCCGGCTGTTCCGCTACCGGCTCGCCCACTTCCCGGCGGAGGAGCTGGATCACATCCAGTACCTCTGCATCGTGGATGGCACCCGGTGGGAGCAGGAGGTGGGCTGGAAGCCCCGGCACGGGATGCGCGAGACCGTGCGGAGCGTGTTGGACGAGGGGCCCTGAAGCACCGGCCGCTCTGACATGCCTGTCAGGGGCGGGTCCCGTATGTCAGGGGCCGGTGGGCGAGGGGGTTCTCCAAGTGCTTGAAACCACGAGACCCAAGCCCATGCAGGGCGCTGGCATTGCCATTGCTCAATGGGGCAGTGTTCTGGGAGTTCCATGGGGGAACTCCCGACGCCCGTCGCCCCGGCCGGCCCCGAGGCGACGGGCGTTTTCTTTTCTGGGCCTCACGGGGCCTTGTCGGCGCCGGGATCCCACGGCGCCCCGAGCACGTCCGTGAACGGCCCCTTGTCCTGCTCGGCCAGCAACCACTGTCCGCGCAGCAGCACGAAGTGGCTGTGGACGGTCTCGGATTTCTCCACGAGGGACGGCAGGCGCGTCCACCGCAGCCGCGAGACGACGTCGGCGGACAGGCCGTCCTCGGCGAGCGTGAGCTGCTCGAGTTCGTAGTCGCTGAAGGAGAGATCCCGCTCGTCCTGGCCGCGCTCGCGGGCCTCCGAGAACGGCCGGCGGCGGTCCGGGACGAGGTACTCGGCCGCCGAGCGGAAATCACCCCAGCGGATCCGGTGGTGGAACCCCTCGGCTGCCTGCTTCAGGGCGCGGGAGGAGTCCGCCCTCTGCGTGTGGGCACAGCCTGCTGCCAGGGCGAGCAGCAGGGACAGCAGGGCGAGCGGGCGGGGATGCATGCGGGGGGTGACGGTACCAGTGCACTGCTGCAAGACAAGCAGGTGGGGCTCTTTGTATCCTCCGCGCCCCCTCGGAGCCCCGCCATGTCCACGCAGGCCGCCATCGAACGTTACGCACAGCTGATGGCGGAGGACCCGGCCTCGCCCGCGTTCGTGGAGTACGCGCGCGCGCTCGTGGACGCGTCCGAGTTCGAGCAGGCGGTGCAGGTGTGCGAGGAGGGGCTCGGGCACCACCCCCAGTCGGTGGTGGGGCGCGTCCTCTGGGGCAAGGCGCTGCTGCACCTGGGGCGCCCGGCCGAGGCCATGGAGCAGTTCGACGCGGCCATCTCGGGGGACAAGGACAACGTCCAGACCTACAACCTCATCAGCGAGGTGCTGCTGCGGAAGGGGTTGTACCGCTCCGCGGTGCCGCTGCTGCGAAAGGCCGTGGCGCTGGCGCCGGAAGATGGACGGGCGAAGACGTGGCTGGAGCAGGCGCAGCGCGCGCTGACGGGCGGCCCGGCCCCCGTGCTCACGGACCTGCTCGCGCTGGAACTCGCCGCGTTGGAAGGGGGGGCGGGCAACGTCTCCCCGCCGGCCTCCCCCGCGGACCCGGATGCTGACCAGCCCCGGACCGAGGCGGACCTGGTGCTCCCTGCCCCGGACGGGTGGGCCGTGCCTCCGACGCTGCCGCACACCTCCCCGGGGGCCAGGGCGCCCGCGGCAACTGCCGAGGAGGAGGATCCCTACGAGCGCGTCCTGGAACAGCCCGCGTCGTCCGAGGTGGAGGCGGGGCTGAGTGAACTCTTCGAACACCCGGAGGACACCGTCCCCGGCGTGCAGCTGCCGGCCGAGCCCTCCGTGGTGGTGGACCCGGTGCCCGCTGCCCGCAAGCAGGGCGGCCGCAAAGAGCGTGAACCGAAGGAGGGGCGCGAGCGGAAGGAGCGGAAGGTGGTGGGGCGCGAAGCACCTGCGCCGCCGCCTCCGCCGGAGCTGACGGACCCCGGCCTGCTCGGCGAGATCCCGGATGCGCCGAAGTCCGCCATCTTCGAACTGCCCCGGGAGGTCCGCGCCGCGGAGCCGGAGCCCTCGCTGCGCGAGTACGAGCGGTCCGTGCGCGAGCAACTGGGACGCGCGTCGAAGGAGAGCGGGCTTCGCCGGCATGCCGGGAAGTGGGCCGCGGCGGCCGCGGGGCTGCTCGTGCTGGGCGCGGGCGTGGGGACGTGGTGGGCCGCGCGCCGTGCACAGGGCGGAATGGACGTGCAGGACGCGCTGACGGTGGCGCACCGGGGGCTGCTGGAAGACACCCCCGAGGCGTACGGGCGCGCGCTCGAGGCGCTGGGCCGCGCGGAGGGGCTGTCCCCCGGCAGACCCGACGTCCAGGTGCTCACGGCCTGGGTGCACGCGGTCCGGTACGGCGAGCTCGGTGGGCCCGAGTCGGACAAGGCTGCGGCGGAGGCGTTGCTCGGGCGCGTGGAGCTCCAGGAGAGGTTCCCACACCGCGTCGCGGCGGCGAAGTCCCTGCTCGAGCGCCCGCGACCGGGCGCGCCATGTCCCGCGGCCCCGGAGCCGGGCGTGGAGGCCCCGGAACTGCGCGTGCTCGCGGCGCGCTGTCTCTTCGCGCAGGGCCGCCCAGAGCCAGCGCTCGCCCAGGTGCGCGCGGTGTTGGACGCGGAGCCGAGGAACGTGAGGGCACTGGTGGCGCTCGGGGACTACCAGCGCGCGGCGGGGGATGCCCCCGCGGCCGAGGGGGCGTACGAGGCCGCGCTCGGGCTGTCACCGGCCCACGCGGGCGCGTGGCTCGGGCTGGCGGAGCTCCGCCTGCCGCGGCGCGAGAAGCTCGCCGAGACGCTGGACGGCGTGGCCGCCCTGTCCCGGGACGGGCGCCACCCGGACGCCGCTGAACGGCTCGGCGTGGTGCGCGCGCGGCTGCTCTCGGGGCTGGGGCGCCACGCGGAGGCGCGCGAGGCGTTGGATGCAGCTGCGAAGGCCTACCCGCACCGCGCGTTCGCCTTCTCGCTGGCGCGGGGAGAGGTGCTGCTCCAGGCCGGGTACGTGGACGAGGCGCAGCAGGCCTTCGAGGCGGCGCTCGCGGCGGACCCGAAGTCCGAGCCCGTCCGCGAGGCGCTCGGGCGGTTGCTCCTGCGCCGGGAGAAGCCGCGCGAGGTGCTGCAGCGGATCCAGGCCGAGCCCGGCGAGCGGCGCGCAGCGCTGGTACGGGGACTGGCGGCGGCCGCGGTGGGGGATGCCCGGACGGCGCGTGCGGAGTTCACCCGCGCGGCCGCGGAGGGCCAGCAGCCCGTGGAGGCCGTGGTCCAGTGGGCGTTGCTCGACGCGGCGGGCGGGGACGCTGCGCGGAGCGAGCAGGTGCTGGAGCGCGCCCTGGAGGGCGCGGGGCGTTGGCGCTCGGCGGTGCTCGTGGGGCTCGGGCGGCTGGCGCTGATGCGCAAGGACGGGGACAAGGCGAGGGCGCGCTTCGAGGAGGCGAGCCGGGACGCCGAGGACTTCGAGGGCAACTGCCAGCTGGGCCAGGCCTGGCTGGCGCAGGGACAGCCGGAGCGGGCCGTGGACCCGCTCCAGCTCGCGGTGAAGCGGAACCCCGCCCACCTCGAGGCGCACGAGGCGCTCGTGGACGCACTGCTGTCGGTCCCGCGCTTCGACGAGGCGGTGAAGGCGGCGGCAGCTGCCGCGGCGGCGGCACCCGGCGCGGCGCGGCTGCACCGGTTGCATGCGCTGGCCCTGGTGCGCGCGGCGCGGGCACCCGAGGCGGAGGGGCCGAGCGCCCAGGCGGTCAAGCTGGATGGCTCGGACGCGGTGGCCTGGAGGATCCGCGCGCAGGTCCTGGCGGCTCGGGGGCAGGGGGACGAGGCGTTCAAGGCGCTGCAGCGGAGCAACGCCCTGGATGCCACCGCCCCGGAGACGTTCTGCGAGATAGGTCTCACCTTCCTGCGGCGCGGCCAGGCGGAGCTGGCGTACCAGGCGTTCCGCGCGGCGCAGCGGGAGACGTTCGGGCTGGGCTGCGCGCTGGCGGGGCTGGTGCTGCCGGTGAACCCTGCCTCCAACAGGGCCATGCTCAAGGACGTGGAGACGCTGGTGTCGCGCGCCACGCGGGCCCACGAGCGGGGCCTGCTCAAGGCGGTTCGCGCCCACCTGCTCACCGCCACGGGGGACCTGTCTGCGGCGCGCGCGGAGATCGACGAGGCAGCCTTGCTGGCGCCTTCGTCCGCGCAGGTCCACCGGGCGCGGATGGCGCTGGCGCAGAAGGGGCAGGACGCGGTCACGTTCCGAGCGGCGCTCCTGGACGCGGCACGCGCGGAGCCCGGCTGGGCCTCCCTGCGGCTCCAGGCGGCGGACCTGCTCGCGCGGGGGGGGCGGGATGACCAGGTGGCGGCCATCGGCGAGTACGAGGCGTATGGGAAGCTCACCCCCAACCGCGCCGAGGCGGTGCGGGTCCAGAAGCTTTCGGAAGGGCTGAGGAAGGCCACGGGCACGCCATGACGCCGCAGGCCGACCCACCTCCGGAAGAGATGCCCGGACCGCCCGTGACGATCCGGGAGCTGGTGTTCGGGAACGCGTTGGCGCTCTCCGGCGTGTACCTCGCGCTGGGGCTGGGGATGGAGTTGGTGCGCCGTTTCGCGCCGCGCCCGGTCTTCGAGGCCTCCGTGCGGCGGATGGATGATCTCCCCGGGACGGTCCTGCACTGGCTGGGGCTGTTGCCCGTGCTGCGCAGGGTCATCGTGTACGAGGGGATCGGGACCTGGACGGTGCGGGTGGTGTTCGGGCTCACCACGGTGGCGGTCATCTTCGCGCTCGCGGCACTCACCGGCGTGCTGCTGGGGGGCCTTCGCTGGGCGCTCGGGGCACGGCGCAAGTGACGTCCGGGCCGGGCCGGGCCG
>JBDLRJ010000085.1:0-2510 GCA_039800145.1 Pseudomonadota bacterium
CTTCACCACGGTGAGCGAGCAGCTGGACCCTGCCGAGCTGGTCTCCGTGCTCAACGGCTACCTGGGCCCCATGACGGAGATCATCCTCGAAGAGGGGGGGACGATCGACAAGTACATCGGGGACGCCATCGTCGCCATGTGGGGCGCGCCGCTGGACCAGCCGGACCACGCCCAGCGGGCGTGCCGTGCCGCGGTGCGCTGCCAGCTCAAGCTCGAGGAGATCCGCCGGGCCTGCGCGGCGAAGGGGCTGCCGGAGCTCCACGTCCGGATCGGCTTGAACTCGGGCGAGGCGCTGGTGGGAAACCTCGGGTCCGAGAGCCGATTCGACTACACGATGATCGGCGACACCGTGAACCTGGCCGCGCGGCTCGAGGGGGCCAACTCCGTCTACGGCACCCGCATCCTGTGCGGCGAGCGCACGCTGGAGCTCGCACGGGGCGCGGTGGAGCTCCGCGAACTGGACCTGCTCCAGGTGAAGGGCAAGACCAGGGGCGTGCGCGTGGCCGAGGTGGCAGCGCTCTCGGGAGCCCTGGAGGGCCCCACGGCGGACCGGTTCGCACGCTTCGCCGAGGCGCTCGCGGCGCTCCGTGCACGCGAGTTCGAGCGGGCGAAGTCGAGCTTCGAGGTGCTCGCCGCGGAAGGGGACGCCCCGTCCGCGGTGATGGCCGAGCGCTGCGCGGAGTGGCTGGCCCAGCCGCCACCGCCCACGTGGGACGGGAGCTACAAGCTCACGACCAAGTAGCGGCTGGACCGCCGGGCGGCGTCACGCCGCAGAGGCGGAGCTGCCCGAAGATCCGGAGGGGCTGCCCCCGGAGGAGGGGGTGGAGCCTCCGCCCGAGCTGCTGCTGCCGGACGAGCCGTCGGTGCCGCCTCCCTTCTTCCCGGCGTTCCCCGACGAGGAGCTGTACAGGTCCGAGTACCAGCCCCCGCCCTTGAGGTGGAACGCGCTGCGGCTGATGACCTTGGACATCTGGCCCCTGGCGTCGCACCCGTCGCAGGACTCGGGGGCGGGATCCCCCACCTTCTGGATGACCTCGTTCAGCTTTCCGCAGGCACCGCAGGCGTATTCGTAGATGGGCATGGTGTCTCCCTCTCAGTGGGTGTGTGCAGGGGCGCCAGGGAGCAACTCCTGGAGCTCCGGGGTGAGTCCGATCTTGAGGACGGCGCGCGCCAGGAGATCCGGGGCAGTGCCGTACTTCCGGGCCACGGCCTCGGTGGCCAACTCCAGCGTCTCGTGACCGGCGACGGTCTCCTCGAACATCCGGCGGATCTCCGTGGAGAGCTCGCGGCAGAAGCGCTTCTTGATGTCCAGGTCCTCGAGGTACTTGTCCCGGCCCGCGTGCTCGAGCCGGACGGAGAGGCTCGGTGCGTCCAGGAGCTCGCGGCGGAAGCGTTCGCGCAGCTCCTCGACCTCACGGCCCAGCCCGGCGCCTTCGACGATCTCCTGGAAGTCGCGGGCGCCCAGCCCCATGGCCTTCGCCGCCCGACCGACGGCGCCCCGCGCCTCGCCCAGCGCCGCGAGCACCTGGGTCCGCTCCAGGCCCACGAGCACCTCGAGCAGTCCGTGGTGGGTGAGCACCTCCACCACGTTGCCGGCGTTGAGGTCCAACCCGCGCCGTCCCGAGTGGCTCTCCGCGAGCACCCGCAGCAGCTGGACGCGGTTCTGCGCCTGCTCGACGAGGGTGGCGAGCTCCGGCTTGAAGGAGGTGTGGAGGAGGGTGTCGAAGCGCGCGCGCGTGGCCCCCACGCGGGTGAAGCGGCCGCGGGGACGCGGCAAGTTCAGCTTCCGCTCCTGGAAGGGCAACAGCTGCGGCGGCTCGGCCGGGCCTTGCAACGGTTCAGAGGACTGCACCTGGGCGCGGGCCCGCTTCTTCGGGGCGATCCGCTCTTCCACCGACTGCGCCTTCGGCGCGCGCGCGGGTGCAGCGGCCGCTGGGGCAGGGGCGGCCACGGGGCGCTCCACCACGACCGGGATCTCCACCTCGACGACCTTCTGATCCCTGAGCGCCAGGTGGTTGCGAACCAGGTCGTAGTAGCCGCTGTCCTGTCGCTTGCGGACCAGCTGCGGCTCCACGCCGCGCACCAGGTCCACCGCCGCGAACGGGGAGAGCGGGCTGAGCTCCGGCTCGGCCTCTGCCGCGAGCGTCACCCGGAAATCATCTTCGGGCGAGAGGACGGACAGTGCGTCCCGGATCTCCGCCGCGCTGGCAGGTGACCTCGCCCGCCGGCAGTGGTCGGACAACGCCACGGCCACCGGGGTAGGGACCTCGTCCGGCCTTCGTCTCCGTTCCCACGTCTCCATCCGAAAACCCTTGAAAACCCGATGTAAAGATCCGCCCGTGCCCTTATCTTCCGGCAGAGTCGGGTGTCAATGAACGGGGACCGGAACATAGCCAATCCGCCGGAAACGCAAGCGGGCACTCCGCGCGTGGCCGGGCTCGTGGTCGGACCCGCAGTGGCCGCCCTCCTCTATGGCCTGCTCGTGGTGTCCGCTGCGCTCGCCTTGTGGG
>JBDLRJ010000086.1:0-12656 GCA_039800145.1 Pseudomonadota bacterium
GCGGCCGGGTACGAGCCGCTCCTGTGCGGGACCGCCGCAGAGGCGCGCGAGGTGCTGTTGCACCGCGAGCCGCTGCCGGCCGCCGTCGTGCTCGAGGCGCAGCTGCCGGACGGCGAAGGGCTCGCCCTGTGCGCGGAGGTCCGCGCGGAGGTGCGCACCGCGGCGCTGCCGGTGCTGCTCGTGGCGGCGAGCGGGGACGGGGAGCTCGCGGCGCGCGCCCACGCGGCGGGAGCGGACGAGCTGCTGCTCCGGCCCCTGTACGCCACGGACATCGTCACCTGGGTGGAGCTGCTCTCGGGCCGCTCACCTTCGGACGGCACCGTGACGCTGCAGTCCCAGGTGCTGCCGCTGCAGCGCGTGGTTCGGGCGCTGCTGTGCGGGCGCAGGCCGTGCAGGGTGGTGCTCGGGGACGACCAGGGCGAGTTCCACGTGGGCGACGGCGCGGTGCGCGCGGCGCGCTTCGGGACGGTGCAGGGCGAGGCCGCGCTCCAGCAGTTGGTGCTGTTCGGGGTGGGCAGCTACCACCTCGCGTTCGGCCCCACGTCCGCGGACGACTTCGCGGTGGACATGCGCGCCTGGGCCGTGGACTTCGAGCCGGGACTGCGCCGCTGGGAGCGGCTGGTGCCGCGCAGCGTGCCGCTGGACGCGGTGCTTCTGCCGGGCCCGGACGCGGACAAGGCCCCCGCGGACGCGGCCCCGCTGCTCCGCTGCTTCGACGGCCGCAAGAGTGTTCAAGAGTGCCTGATCGTCGCCCCGGGCCTGGACGAGGTGGAGGCGCTCGAGGCGGTGACGCTGCTTTACGTGCAGGGGGCGCTCACGCGGGCTGCGCAGCCGAAGGCGGAGCGCTGAGCCGGGTGCGCTGACCGGCCTGCCGGGAACGTGACAGCGCCGGGACGCGGCGGTATGACCTGCACGCCTGTTCCGTCCTTCGCCTTCCCGGAGTTCTCCAAACCGTGCGCGTCCTCGGCATTGATCCCGGCACCCGCTTCACCGGCTTCGGCGTGGTGCAGCAGGATCGCGGCCGGCTGCTCCACGTGGCCAGCGGCGTCATCCGCGCAGACGCGGACCTCCCGCTCGAGAAGCGGCTCCACGTCATCCACGCCGCGCTCTGCAACGAACTCCGCCGCCACCGCCCGGACGCGGTCGCCGTGGAAGGGCTCTTCAGCCACCGCAACGCCCGCAGCGCGCTCGTCCTGGGCCACGCGCGAGGGGTGGCGCTGCTCGCCGCCGCCGGCGCAGGCCTGGATGTCCACGAATACGCCCCCGCCCGCGTGAAGAAGGCCGTGGGCGCAGGCGGCGCGGACGGCAAGGACGCGGTCGCGCGGATGGTGAAGGTCCTGCTCCAACTGGACGACACGTCCCGGCGCGCCGACGTCACGGACGCGCTCGCCGTGGCGCTCTGTCACCTCAACCAGGTCTCCGGCCACGCCGCCGGCGTCGTCCCGCTGCGCAGGGGCCGCGCGCGCGCCGCGGGGCTCGCCTCGCTCGCGGACCGCCTCCAGCCCGCGGTCGTGCGGAAGGCGGTGGCCCGGTGATCGCCGCGCTCAACGGGCTCGTCCTCGAGAAGAACCTGGACCACGCCGTCATCGACGTGAACGGCGTGGGCTACCGCGTGCACCTGTCCCTGCTCGCGCTCTCGCGCCTGCCGGAGGAGGGGCAGCGGGTGCAGCTGCGCATCCGCACCGTGGTGCGCGAGGACGCTCTGGATCTCTACGGCTTCCTCACGCGCCAGGAGGAGGAGTTGTTCGAGCTGCTCACCTCCGTCTCGCACGTGGGCCCGAAGATGGGGCTCTCGGTGCTCTCGGGGCTGGAGGTGGACGCGCTCGTCCAGGCGCTCGCGGCCGGGGAGGTGGCGCGCCTCACGAAGATCCACGGCGTGGGCAAGAAGACCGCCGAGCGGCTCGTGCTCGAGCTGAAGGAAAAGGCGAAGAAGCTGGGCGTCGTCTCCGCGTCCGCGGGCAAGGCCGTGGCCCCCTCGCCCTCGAAGAGCCCCGCGCGGGACGACCTGGTCTCGGCGCTCGTCAACCTCGGCTACAAGCCCGCCCAGGCCGAGAAGGCCGCCGACGGCGCGCTCGAGCGCGTGGGCGACGAGGCCCCGTTCGAGGCGCTCTTCCGCGAGGCCATGAAGGGGCTCCGGACCGCCTGAGGCGTCAGGGGTTCTCCGAGAGGTACTTCCCGAGCCCCTCGGCCACGCTCACCAGGTTGGGCCGGATGGTCGCCACGAGGAACTTCTCGATGGCAGACCCCACGCCCCCCGCGAGCAGCCGCGGCACGCCGCGCACCTTCGTCGCATCCACCTCGATGTCCCCGCGGATGGTCAGCCGCGTGGAGCCGGGTTCGACCACTTCGAAGGTGTTGAGCCCCTCGGCCCGCACCGCGTCCTTGAAGGCGCTCACCTCCGTGCGCCAGTGACAGGTCCAGGCGGACGCGTCCCACGTGGCGTGGTCGTCCCACTGCAGCAGGTCCTCCGAGAGGAACGAGCGCGCCACCGCGGGCACCTCTCCTCCGCCGCGCCACCGGTTGAGCATCTTCGCGACGGGGCCCGCGTCGCTCCGCTCCACCTGCTGGATGCTGCGCACGTTGGGAAGGTACCGGGACAGCTCCGGCAGCTTGTCCCGGTACGTGTTGAACACGCGCTCGCGCGGGAACGGCAGGACGACGGAGACTTCGAGCTTCATGGACGGATGACTCCCTGGGTGGGGGGCGCGAGTTGGAAGGTCGGGGAGAGTCCCGGTGCCCACAGCGAGGCCGTGAGCCCGGAGGAGGGGAACACATTCGGATAGGTGGGGTCCACCTTCGAGGGGCCCGCCACCAGCTTCTCGAGCACCATGGAGCTGTACTGGTCCAGGCTGTGCTCGCGCGTGTTGGCGTTGAGCACCACCTCGTGGCCCATCTTCTCCGCCCAGCCGCGGACGCCGGGGATGGCGGACTGCATGGGGACGTAGCTCTCGGTGGAGACCCCGTTCTCGCTGGACACGAACAGGCCGTCGTCCGTCACCACCGCGAGCGAGCGGTTGCCCAGCGTGTGACCCGGCGTGCGGAGCAACGCCACGCCGGGGCCCAGCCACGCGTCCCGGTCCAGCAGCACCACGCGCCGGTCGTCCACGCCGCGCGTCCCGTCCGGCGCGTACCAGATGTACTGCATGGGGTGCAGCTCCCGCGCCCCCTCCCACTCGCGGCGGTCCACCAGCAGCTTCGCCCGCGGGAAGACGCCGGGGATGCCCTCCGCCCCGAGCCAGCCGCGCACGTCCTGGATGTGCAGGTGATCGTACGAGAGGTAGTCCACGTCCCCCACGGACAGCCCCAGGGCGGCCAGGTGGCTGAGCACCGTGCCGTGCACCTCGCTCAGCACCTTGTGCGAGAGGAACTCGCCGTAGCGCTGGATGAGCATGGCGTAGAACGGCGTCTTCTCGCCGCGCTCGGTGTCCGAGGGGTTGAAGAGCAGCGTGCGGCGCTGGCCCTCCCAGTCCTTGAACTGCACCACGATCATCCGGTTGGTCATCAGGATGTACGGGGCCGGCGAGAGCGCTGCGCCGCTGAACGCGAACTCCGTGGGGTAGGGCAGGGTGACGAGCGGGCACGTGGCCACCGCTTCCGCCTTCCCCCCGCCGAGCAGGGCCTCGCGCACCTGTGACGCGGCTGCCCGCACCGCCTTCAGCCGCTCGCCCGCCGACTGCAG
Organism: Pseudomonadota bacterium; assembly: GCA_039800145.1. Classification (GTDB taxonomy): domain Bacteria; phylum Myxococcota; class Myxococcia; order Myxococcales; family Myxococcaceae; genus VGRA01. The sequence continues at coordinate 3,680 of JBDLRJ010000086.1, forward strand.
CGCCCAGGCCTGGTCGAGGACGTCGAAACCCTTGTGTGGAACCTGCTCGTTCATGTGTTTCTCTCCCTGAAATCGAACACCGTCTTCACCGACTTGTACGCCCCGCGCTGGACGTTGGCGCGCACCGCCTCGCGGTAGGCCTCGAGCGGGAACGCGTGGGTCACCAGCTTCTTCGCACGCTCCCCCTTCTCCTCGCGCAACATCCCGAGCACCCAGTCGAACGTGTGGCGGCGCTCGCCGAGGTGCGCGTCCATCCCGTACACGTAGCTGCCTGCCACCGTGAGGTTGCTGCGCCAGATGGGGGTCCAGTCCACGGACGGCAGCTCGCCCGCCGCCCCGATGAGCACCACCGTCCCGTATGCCCGCGCGTAGCGCAGGCCCGCGGTGAGGGAGACGGCGGACCCCACGCAGTCGAAGACGTGGTGGAAGCCGCCTTCCATGACCGGCGGCCCGATGATGGGCCGGTGCACCCGCCCTCCTGTCCGGCGCGCCATGTCCTCCGCCTCCGCGAGCGCATCCCGGTTGGGCCGCGCCACCTCGTCCGCGCCGAGCTCCCGCGCGAGCGCCTGCTGGTAGGCCTCCACCGTGAGCAGTGTCACGTGCGCCCTGCTGCCCGCGGCGCGCAGGGCCCACAGCGTGGCGAAGGCCACGGGCCCCCCGCCCACCACGAGCACCCGCTCGCCGTCACCCGGCAGGTGCTTGAGCACGGCGTGCAGCGCCACGGCGAGCGGCTCCACGAGTACGGCCGCCTCGTCCGGCACCTCCCCCGGCACGGCGTGGAGTTGGGACACGTGCGCCACCATCTCGGTCCCCATGCCGCCGGGGAGCCCCCGCGCGTAGCCGATCATCAGGCCGGGCGACAGGCAGCCGTGGGCCGTCTGCTCGCAGCCGGACTCGCGTCCTTCCGCGCACGGCCCGCACGGGGAGAGGCCGCGCAGCCTGCACGGCAGCAGCGGGTTCACCACCACGCGCGTCCCGCGGGGCAGCCCCGGCGTCCCCTCGTCCACCACGTCCGCGAGCACCTCGTGGCCGAGCACGCACGGGAAGCTGCTGAAGGGCTCGAGCTGCGGCGAGTTCTTGAAGAAGAGCGTGGCGAGATCACTCCCGCACAGGCCGGCGAGACGCGGACGAAGCCGAACCCACCCCGGCCCCGGCAGCCCCGGTGACGGCATCTCCCGGAGCGACACGCAGGAGAGCGGCCCGTGGTGGATCTCCGGGTGGAACCGCCCCGCCGCCTTCGCCAGCGCGTACCTCGGCAGGGAGAGATCGAATACCAGTCCCTTCATGCTCGCCTCCTTCACCGGCGGAACGCCGGGTCGTCCAGGTCGTCGTCGTCTCCGCCGTCCGAGGGCCGCCGGTCGCGGTCGCGTTCGCGCCGGCCTCCCCCTCGCCGCGGGGGCTCGTCCTCGTCCGGCTGCCGCGGGGGGGCATCCGAGACCAGGGCAAAGGTGACGTTGGGCAGGAGCAGGAACCCGTTCCCGCCGGCCCGCAGCGCCTGGGTTCCACCGCTCGAGGTGCTGGTGGACCACTCCGGGGTGATGACCGCCGCGAACTCGGGGCGGACGCGGAGGTTGCCGGCGCGCACCTCCCAGCCGAACGCGGCCTGCACGTTGTGAAGCGTGTGGGTCGTGGACTGCGAGAGGAGTTCGCGCGTGCCGTCTTTCTGCGAGGCGTTCTGACCCGCCAGCTGGAACTGGTAGCCCACGCCGAAGTAGACGCCCGTGTTCGGGTGGGAGAGCAGTAACCGCCCGCCCGCGACCAGCAGCCAGCGAAGCTCGGCGAGGGGAGGCCCGTCCGCGCGAGTGCTGCCCACGAACTGCGTTTCCCCGGTCTGCCCGGCGAGCAGTCCGAAGCCCACCTCCGGCATGAGCGCGAGCGTCACCACGCGCTCGAGCAGGGTGATCTTCAAGCCCGGCTGGATGCCCGCCTGGGAGACGTGGAGGTTGAGCCCGAGCCAGTCCGAGAGCCCGTGGTGCACGTGGGCCTCGGCCTGCATCGAGGCGCCGGCGCGCGTGAGCCAGTCCGAGGTCGTCACGCCGCTGGACACGCGCGTCTCGGGCGGCTCGGTCTCCGAGAGGATGGCGAGCCCGCCGGAGACACCTACCTCCGTGCGGCCGGCGCCGAGCGGCGATGCGGTCATTCCCAGGACTGCGGAGCGGGGCACCGTGATGCAGCCGGACAGGAGGAACAGGCAGAGAAGCGGGGCGGGGCGCATGGACGGGGACAGACAATGCCTCGATCTCCCCGTTCTGGGCTACGATCCTGCCTCCTCATGGCGCGCAAGGACGAGACACTGAGCCCGGCGACCGGGTTGGAGGAGGCACCGCTGGAGATCTCCCTGCGGCCGGCGAGCTTCTCCGAGTACGTGGGCCAGGCCGGGGTGGTGGACAAGCTGAAGATCTACGTCCAGGCGGCGCGCGCGCGGCGCGAGGCGCTGGATCACTGCCTCTTCAGCGGGCCGCCGGGGCTGGGCAAGACGTCGCTCGCGCACATCCTCGCGGCGGAGCTGGGGGTGGGCATCCACATCACGTCGGGGCCGTCGCTCGAGCGGAAGGGAGATCTCGCCGGCATCCTCACCAACCTCCAGCCGCGGGACGTGCTCTTCATCGACGAGATCCACCGGCTCAGCGCCGCGGTGGAGGAGTACCTCTACCCGGCCATGGAGGACTTCCGGCTGGATCTCACCATCGACAGCGGACCGGCGGCGCGGGCCATGAAGATAGATCTCCCGCCGTTCACGCTCGTGGGCGCCACCACGCGCACGGGGCTCCTGACCTCGCCGCTGCGCGACCGCTTCCAGATCCAGGAGCGGCTCGAGTTCTACGGGCCGGACGAGCTCGAGCGCATCGTGACGCGCTCGGCGGGGCTGCTCGGCGTGCAGCTGGACAAGGGAGGCGCGCGGGAGATCGCCACGCGCAGCCGGGGAACGCCCCGTATTGCCAACCGCCTGCTGCGCCGCATCCGCGACTTTGCGCAGGTGGAAGGCGAAGTGAGCGTCGGCCGGGTGCTGGCGGACCGCTCGCTCGAGCGGCTCGGCGTGGACCGCGGCGGCCTGGACGCCATGGACCGCCAGGTCCTGCTCACGCTGCTGGACAAGTTCGCCGGTGGCCCCGTGGGCGTGGAGACGCTCGCGGCCGCCATCGGCGAGCAGCGCGAGACGGTGGAGGACGTGTACGAGCCGTACCTGCTCCAGCAGGGGTTGCTCCAGCGCACGCCCCGCGGCCGCATGGCCACGCCCCTGACCTGGGGCTACTTCGGCCGCACGGCCCCCCCGCCTCCCCAGGGCCACCTGCTGTAGCCCGCAGCCGCGAGCGCTGCACCGCGTCAGCGTTGTCAGGCCGGGCAGGCCCATGGCAGGCCCACCGTGACACCGGCGTCATGTGGGTCGGTGGAGCGTGTCACCTCCGTGAGTCGTTTCGCGGGGTTGCCCGCGGAATAATTACGTGCAAAGCGCTCGCACGTGGCATATCGCTTGCTCACCGGCCCGCCGCACCGCAGGGCGGATGCAGCAAGGGTCGGGATCGAGAACATGCCTCACCAGTCCTACAACCAGCGCACGGTGGGCATGGCAGTCAGCTGCCACGGCGTGGGCCTCCACTCGGGGGCGCCGGTCAAGCTGACGTTGCGCCCGGCCCCGGCGGGACACGGGATCGTCTTCGTGCGGACGGACACGCCGACGCCGGTGGCCATCCCGGCGCGCAGCGCCTACGTGGTGGACACCGCGCTCGCGACCTCGCTCGGGCGGGACGGGGTGAAGGTCTCCACGGTGGAGCACCTGCTCGCGGCCTTGGCGGGCGTGGGGCTGGACAACGTGCGCGTGGAGCTGGACGGCCCCGAGGTCCCCATCATGGACGGGTCGGCGGCGGCGTTCGTGTCGCTCATCCGGGAGGCGGGTGTGCGCGTGCAGGAGGCGCCCAAGCAGCTGCTCGTGGTGCGCAAGTCCGTCACGGTGCGGGACGGGGACAAGTTCGCCACGCTCGCCCCGGCGCGAGCGTTCCGCGTGGACTGCACCATCGACTTCAAGCACCCGCTCATCAGCGACCAGTCGTTCGAGATGGAGTTCTCGGACGGTCACTTCACGAAGGAGATCTCCCGCGCCCGCACGTTCGGGTTCCTGCGGGACGTGGAGCGGCTGAAGAAGATGGGGCTGGCGCGCGGCGGTTCGCTGGAGAACGCCATCGTCGTGGACGAGTTCTCCATCCTCAACCCGGAGGGGCTGCGCTTCCCGGACGAGTTCGTGCGCCACAAGGTGCTGGATGCCGTGGGCGACGTGGCGCTCTTCGGCCACCCGCTCATCGGTCACCTCACGGCGTACAAGGGCGGCCACGCGCTGCACCACAAGCTCGTGCAGGCGGTGCTCGCGGACGAGGCCAACTACCAGGTGGTGGCCGCGGGCCGCTCCGAGGTGGAGCGGCTTCAGCTGCGCGTGCCGGACTTCAGCACGCTGCTCGAGCCGCTCGTTGCCTGACGGCGCGCCGGCCGCATCAAGGCTTGCGTTGCATGGGGGGCTGTGAGTGGATGGGCGCCCTCTATGACCTCCCGAATCGTCGCCGTCCTCGCCGCAGCCTCGCTGCTCGCTGCCTCCGGTTGTGACAAGCAGAAGACCCCGTCCGTGGCGCTGCAGGCTCCCGCCGCCGGCTCGTGCGCGGCGGACGTCCGGCCCGACCAGGTGGTGGCCACCATCGGCGACCAGAAGATCACCGCCGCGGACGTTGACAAGGAGTACGGCAAGCAGCTGAAGCAGATGGAGGCGGACTACCAGAAGAAGCGGTTCGACTTCCGCCGCACCGCGGTGGAGCGCTTCCTCCTCCAAAAGGTGGTCCGGGACGCGGCCCTCAAGGCAGGCATCAAGGACGAGGGCGAGCGGAAGGCGGAGGAGATCTACCTCGAGAAGGAGATCGACGAGAAGGTTCCCGCGCCGTCCGAGGAGCAGCTCCAGGCGGCCTTCGAGCAGGTGAAGGACCAGGTCCCGCCGGGCGTGGGCTACGAGATGGTGAAGCCGCAGCTCACGCAGATGGTGCAGGGCGAGGCGAGGCAGGCGCGCGCCGTGGAGCTGTTCGACAAGCTCAAGGCGGACGCCGGCGCGAAGATGCTGCTCGAGGAGCCGCGCAAGCAGGTGGAGGCGGTGGGCCCGTCCCGCGGCCCCGCGGACGCGAAGGTCACCATCGTGGAGTACTCGGACTTCGAGTGCCCGTTCTGTGACCGCGCGCGCAAGACGGTGGACGCGGTGATGGAGGCCAACGCGGGCAAGGTGCGGCTGGTGTTCCGCCACTACCCGCTGCCCATGCACAAGAACGCGCCGAAGGCCGCCGAGGCCGCCGCGTGCGCGGACGCGCAGGGGAAGTTCTTCGCCATGCACGACCAGCTGTTCGACCACGCGAAGGCGCTCGAGGTGGAGAACCTCAAGGGCTACGCGAAGGCCGCGGGCCTCGACGAGGCGAAGTTCAACGAGTGCCTGGACAAGGGCGAGATGGCGAAGGTGGTGGAGAAGGACATGGCCTCCGCGGAGGGGGTGGGGGTCGCCAGCACGCCCACGTTCTTCATCAACGGCCGCGAGGTGGCGGGTGCGCTGCCGCAGGCCGAGTTCCAGCGCATCATCGACGAGGAGCTCGGGAAGGCGAAGTGACGGCGGCCGGCTCCCTGCACCCCGAGCGGGACCGGCTCGCGCTCGCGGCCGACGTACCCCTCGAGCAGGCCGCGCGGCTGTACCGCGCCCTTTCGCCCTTCGTGGGCTGGGTGAAGGTGGGGCTGTCGCTCTACGTGGAGCACGGCCCCGCGGCGGTGGAGCGCTTCACCTCGGAAGGCGCGCGCGTCTTCCTGGATCTCAAGCTGCACGACATCCCCAACACCGTGCGGCTCGCCTCGGCGCGCGCCGCGTCGCTGGGCGTGTCCCTGCTCACGGTCCACGCGCAGGGGGGGGAGGCAATGCTCCGCGCGGCACTGGAGGGGGCGCGGGAAGGGGCGGCAGCCGCGGGCCGCCAACCGCCGCGCATCCTCGCCGTGACGGTGCTCACGTCGCTCGAGGACCGGGATCTCTCCGACACGGGCCACGCGGCCGGCGCGGCCGAGACGGCGCGGGTGCTCGCCGGGCTCTCGGTGCGGAGCGGCGTGGACGGGCTGGTGTGCTCGCCCCGCGAGGCCGCGGCGCTGCGGGCAACCTTCGGCCCCTCGCTCTTCCTCTGCACGCCGGGCATCCGCCCCGCCGGGAGTGCCACCGGTGACCAGGCGCGGGCAGAGACGCCCGCGTTCGCGCGGGCTGCCGGCTCGGATCTCCTCGTGGTGGGCCGGCCCTTGTACGGCGCCGTGGACCCGGCCGCGGCGGCGAGGGCGGTTGCGGACGAGCTGGTGACGGCGCGACAGGGTTGATGGAGCCCCGTGGCGTGCGACCTCGTCCAGTTCCAGCGCCTGCGTGTCGGGCCCCGCGCCGCTCGCCGACCCTGCGGGGCTGATGCGTCTACCCGGTCGGAATGACGAACCGGCCCCGAGCGCGCCGCGCCTACCCATCGTGTCCCATGGGCGCAGCGCGTCTCGCGGCCGCTCGGCCATGCGTGGGCTGCCGTCGCCCGCACTCGACTCGGTGGTGCCGCGGGCCGCGCCTTCCGGCCTCGGCTGAACCCCTCACCCGCCGGGGCGACCTCGTTCACCTCGCTGTGCGGAAGTTGCTACCACTCGAGTGGTAGCAACTTCTGCAGCGTGGACCCGTGCACCTCCGCCGGGAGAGGCCTCGGCGTCGCCCAGGACCCTGGGCGCAGACCGCTGGTGGAGAACTTCAACGGGCGTCTCAACGCCCCGGACGGGAGACGGGGGCTCCTGCAGCCCTGGCACGTCCGTCTCCAGTCCCGAGCGGGTCCACGCCCGCGTCAGCGGCGGTTTGCGCGGCTGCGCTTCAGCGGAGCACTTCCGGCGCCGTCTCGAGATCCAGCTCCTGCGTCCGGCGGCGCACCAGCTCCACGAGCGTGCGCACGCCCACGCCCGTGGCGCCCTTGCCGAAGTAGCCGCGCTCGCGGGGAGACGTGGAGGGGCCGGCGATGTCCAGGTGCACCCACGGTGCGTCGCCCACGAACTCCTTGAGGAACAGCGCCGCGTTGATGGAGCTGCCCCAGCGCTCGCCGGAGTTCTTCATGTCCGCGATGTCGCTCCGCAGCGCGTCCTTCTGCATGTCCGACAGCGGCATGCGCCACATCTCTTCGCCCGCGCTGCGCGCAGCCTCGAGCACGGACCAGGCCGTGGGATCGTCCGAGCCCCACGCGCCGACGATGTAGTTGCCGAGCGCGATCACGCACGCGCCGGTCAGCGTGGCGAGGTCGACCAGCGCGTGCGGCTTCAGCTCCGCGGCGTAGGAGAGCACGTCGCCCAGCACCAGGCGCCCCTCGGCGTCCGTGTTGGTGATCTCCACCGTCTTCCCGATGCGGCTGTGGAGCACGTCCCCGGGGCGGTAGGCGTTGCCGGACGGCATGTTCTCGCAGGCCCCCATGAGGCCGTGCACCGGGAAGGGCGGCTTGAGCTTCGCCACCACCTGCATGGCCCCGAGCACCGCGGCGCTGCCGGCCATGTCCGTCTTCATGTCCACCATGCCGTCCGCCGTCTTGAGCGAGAGGCCGCCCGAGTCGAACGTGATGGCCTTGCCCACGAAGACCAGCGGCTTGCGCGCGGCGGCCTCGGGATCCTTCGGCGTGTAGGTGACGTGGATGAGCTTGGGCTCCTCCACGCTGCCCCGCGCCACGCCCAGGAACATCCCCATCTTCAGCGCGGTGATCTCCTCGCGTCCCTTGACCGACACCTGCAGCCCGGCCTTCTCCGCCATGGCCACCGCGTAGTCGGCGAGCTTCGAGGGGGTCATGTCCTCGGCAGGCTCGTTGACGAGGTTGCGCGCGGCGTTCGTGGCGGTCGCCACCGTGACGCCCAGGCCGAGCTGCGCCTGCAGCTCCTTCGACTCCTTCTGCGTCTCGGGCAGGAGCAGCTGCACCGTGGACAGCTTCGGCGCGGACTTCTCCTCCCGGTTGGTGGTCCGGTACTTGTCGAACTTGTACGCCCCGAGCACGAAGCCCTCGGCCACGCCCTTCACGCACGCGTCGAACTCGCGCGTGGTGGGGAGGTAGAAGACGACGCTGGAGGCGCGGAGCCTCGCGGACAGCTTCGCGGCGCGGCCCGCCAGCAGTCGGAGCACCTCCACGTCGAACTTCGTCCGGGAGCCGAGTCCCATCAGCACCACGCGCGGGGCCTTCAGCTTCCCGTGCGTGTGCAGCACGAAGGACTGCTCCGCCTTCGCCTTGAAGCCCTCCTCGGCGGCGGCCTTCAGCAGCAGCCCCTTCAGCGCGGAGTTGGCCTTCTTCAATACCGCCGGGAGCTTCTTGCTGTCGGCAATGTCGGAGTCGAACAGGGGGAGGATGAGCAGGTCCGCCTTGGCGCGGACGACGTCTGCAGACAGGAGGCTGAGCTTCATGGGGAAGGCGGCTCCTCGTGTAAAGCGGGGAAAAAGACGCGGGGGAGACTATCCGCGGGAAACCTGCTGGAAAAGCGCGCTGTTCAGCAGAAGATGGAGCGCCCGGACCCGCACCATGCCTGCACTCCTCCTGCACCTCGCCGCCGTCGAGCGGCTCAACGCCGACAGCCGGGCGCTCCCCCCGGCGCTGGCGCGTGCCCTGGACGAGGACCTCGAGTACGCACGGCTCGGCGCGGTGCTGCTGGATCTCCCCCGGTTCGACGGTGTCGCGGGCGCCCTGCGGGAGCCGCTCCACCCGGCGGGCCGTCCCACGCGCTACGCGCAGCTGTTCCACCTGCGCGCCCCCGTGGCCTTCGGCCTCAAGGTGGCGGAGCTGGTGTCGCTCGGCGCGCTGGTGGGGGCCGAGGCGGGCCACGCCTTCGTGAGCGGCTATTTCACGCACCTGGTGCTGGACCGGAGGCTGCAGCCGCTCGAGGAGCGCCTCGCGGCCACCCACAAGCTGCCGGGGGAGACGCCGTGGGAGGCGCGCCGCCG
>JBDLRJ010000087.1:0-3798 GCA_039800145.1 Pseudomonadota bacterium
ACTCCACGGTGGAGTACCCGTTCGAGAAGCCCATCTACCCGCCGGGCTACCGCGGCCTGCACCGGCTGGTGCCGCGGGACGACGGCAAGCCGCGCTGCGTGGCCTGCTACATGTGCGCCACGGTCTGCCCCGCCCAGTGCATCTACATCGAGGCGGGCGAGTACGAGACGACCGACCCGGCCACGCAGTCCCGCGTGATCGAGAAGTTCCCCACGCAGTTCGTGATCGACGAACTGCGCTGCGTGGTGTGCGGCCTGTGCGTGGAGGCGTGCCCGAAGGACGCCATCCGCATGGACACGCACACCCACACCCCGCCGGAGTACGACCGCAAGGGCTTCGTGTGGGACATCCCGCGCCTGCTCCAGGGTGCCCCGGTGAGCCACCCGTCGGATCCCTGGTTCAAGCGTGACAGCAGCGCGCTGCCGGCCCACGTGCACAAGGAGGCGCACACGCGCATCGGCGCGGGGCTGGTGGAACTCAAGCTGCCGCCGGTCAACCGCACCGAGGTGACGGACCAGCCTGTGCCGGTGACGAAGTTCCTCAAGCCGTAGCGGCGCCCCTCCCAGGTGGAAGCCGCCCCCCCGACCGCGACGAGGTTCCAGGGCCTCCGGGCCCGCCTCGACGCGGTCGGTCGTTTCTTCGCCACCCAGCGCCACCTCGTGGCGGTGCGGGACGGCGTGGTGGGGGCGCTGCCGCTCGTGCTCGTGGGCTCGGTCTTCCTGCTGCTCGCGCAGCCCCCCCTGCCGGCGCTCACCGCCGGGGCCGAGGTGCCCGCGTGGCGGCAGTGGCTGCAGGACGCCTCCCCCACCCTGCTCATCCCGTACCGCGTGCTCGGGGGGCTGGTGGCGCTGTACGTCACCTTCAGCGCCGCCTACTCGCTCGCGCGCTCGTACGCGCTGGACGCCGCGGCCAACGGCCTGCTGTCGGTGGCCGCGCTGCTGCTCGCCGCCTACCGGTTGCCGGGCGCGGGGCGGACGCCACACCTGGAGATCTCCCGGCTCGGGGCCGGCGCCATCTTCGGCGGGCTGCTCGTGGCGGTGGCCACCGTGGAGATCACCCGGCAGTTCGTGAAGCGGAAGTGGACGGTGCGGCTGCCGGACACCGCGCCGGACGCGGTGGTGAGATCCTTCGTGGCGCTGGCGCCCGCGGCCTGCGTGCTGTCTGGAACGTTCTTGCTGGTGCACGTGGCGGGGGTGGACCTGCTGCGCGTGCTCGAGCACGCGGCGAGGCCCCTGGTGCGGGCGGCGGACAGCCTGCCCGCCGCGCTGGCGGTGACCGCCGTGGACGGTGCGCTGTGGCTGCTCGGCGTGCACGCCTCCGCGGCGCTCGCCACGCTCAAGCCGCTCTGGGAATCCATGCTGATGCAGAACGCGGAGGCCGCGGCGCAGGGGCTCCGGGTGCTGCCGCACACCGCCACCCAGCCCTTCTACCTGTGGTTCGCCTGGCAGGGCGGATCCGGCGCCACGCTCCCCCTCGCGCTGCTGCTGCTCCGGGCGCGCTCCACGCAGCTGCGCACCGTGGGACGGGCCGGCGTGCTGCCCGCCCTCTTCAACGTGAACGAGCCCATCCTCTTCGGCGTGCCCGTGGTGCTCAACGGCACGCTCGTGGTGCCCTTCCTGCTCGTCCCCGCCCTCTCGGTGACGACCGCGTGGGTGGCGCTGCGCGCCGGCTGGGTGACACCGCCGTACCTGGAGCTCCCGTGGACGCTGCCGGCGCCGCTCGGGGCGTGGCTCTCCACGGGCGGGGACGTGCGGGCTTTGCTGCTCCAGTGCTTCAACCTCGGCCTGGGGCTGCTGGTGTACTGGCCGTTCGTGCGGCGTTACGACCGGGCGCTGCGCGCGCGCGAACAGGGCAAGGGCTGACCCCTCACGCCGCCGAGGTGCCGCCCTTCGGGACCACGTGCGGGGCGTCCCAGCGCAGCCGCTCGGCGTAGTACCGCGCCACCGGGTCCGCCGGCTCCAGCGGCTCCAGCAGGGCGAGCGCTTCCGCGGCGCGGCCGGCCAGGAGGTGGGCGTAGCCGGCAGAAAACGCGTCGAGCCGGGCGCGGCGTGCCGGGTCCACGTCCGCCGCCCGGCCCACGAACTCCATGGCCCGGACGGGCGCCGCCCCGCCGTGCGCGGGCAGCACCGCCACCTCGCGGAAGACGAAGCCCTCCCCCGCCGCCTCCGCCGTGGCGTGGCCCACGAGCAGCGTGGTGCCGAGTTCCCGGTTGAGCCGCTCGAGCCCCGCCGCGCCGTTCACCGCCGCCCCCAGCACCGTGTACTGGCTCATGAAGCCGCTGCCGAGATCTCCCACCACCACCTCGCCCGTGTTGAGCCCCACGCGGAAGGGCAGCCGGTGACCGAAGCGGCGCTCCCACTCGGGCTGTCGCGCCTCCAGCTCCGCGCGCAGGCGGAGCAGCGTCTCGCATGCCACGCGCGCGTGGTCTTCCACGCGGAGCGGCGCACCCCAGAAGGCCATCACCGCGTCCCCGAGGTACTTGTCCACCTGGCCGGCGCTGCGGCGGATGACCTCCGTGGTGGTGGAGAGGAACTCCCCGAGCATGGCCTGGAGGTTCTCCGGCGGCGTCTCCGCGGCGAGCGTCCCGAAGCCATCCACGTCCACGAAGCAGACCGAGAGGACCCGCCGCTCGGGGCGCACGAGCGAGAGATCCTTCGTCACCTGGCGCGCCACCTCGGGGCTCACGTAGCGGCCGAGCACCCCGGTGACGAAGCCGCCCACCTGCTCGTCCGTGCGGATGGCGTACCGCGTGCTCAGCACCACCGTGGTGACGAACGCGAGCGAGGGACCGGCGGCGCGCAGCCAGAGGTGCTCGTTCACGAACAGCGAGCGGGTGAAGAGCAGCCACCCGGCCAGCCCCGCCGCCACGATGCCGAGGTACACCACCGCGCCGAGGCCCGAGCGCGCGAGCCCCGAGAAGGTGAGCCCCACGAACGCCCCGAAAAAGGCGAGCGCGTAGAGCCACGAGAGCTCCTCCCGCGCGGGCAGGCGGGACGTGCCGTCCCCGGACAGGAGGTTGGCGAGCGCCTGGGCGTGCAGGGCCACCGGCGCCACGAAGGCGCCCACCGGCGTGGAGGCGCGCTCGGTGGCGCCGGGCCGCGTGAGCAGGACCACCTTCCCCTCGAGCCCGTTGTCGTAGTGCGCGGGCATCCCCTGGGCCCGGTCCCGCGCGTTCTCCACCACGCGCCAGGCGGAGACGGCGCGCTTGAGCGTACCGCGGGCGTCCCGCGTGCTCTGCGGCGCGTCGAAGACGAGCAGCGCCTCGCCGGTGGGAGACGCGGGGAGCGCGTACGGCCCGACGTGGAGCTGTCCGTTCTCCAGGGTGATCCCGCTCGCCCCCGTGAGCGCCATCGCGGTGGCGACCGCGAGCGAGGGCACCACGCGCGACCGCCCATCCGCCGACTCGAAGCGCGCGAGGTGCGGCAGTGCGCGCACGGATCCGTCCACGTCGGGCACCACCTCGGCGGACCCGAACCGGACCGGGGGGCCCAGCAGCGGTGAGACGGGCCCCTGCAGCGAGCGCGCGCGCGGGAGCGACGGGGCGAGGACGCCCTTCACCTCCACGGACGCGAGCCCCGCGAGGAGATCCTCCGGGGTCCACTCGGCGGCGCGGTCATCGGCTCCCGCCTCGGCCACCACGGGCGTCCCCTGTACGCCGAACTGGCGCGCGAGCGACTGGCCCTCGGGCTCGCTCGCCACCCCGGCCCACGCGGCGAATCCCTCTCCCTCGCGCAGCAGGAAGGCAGGGTGGCGCGCGGTGAGGATGCGCCGCAGGTGGGGCAACGCACCGCGCTCGGA
>JBDLRJ010000088.1:0-3079 GCA_039800145.1 Pseudomonadota bacterium
ACCCCGAGCCGCCTCGCCGCGGTCAGCTCCTTGAGCCCGTGCTTCACCAGCACCCGGTTGGCCCCCGTGAGCGGCACCACGTCCGCCACCGTGGCCAGCGCCACCAGGTCCAGGTACTCGCGCAGGTTCGGCTCCGCGCGGTTCGCGAAGTAGCCCTGCTCGCGCAACGCCCGCCGCAGCCCCATGCAGAGGTTGAACGTCACCCCGCCTGCGCACAGGTGGCGCGTGGGGTAGGTGCAACCGGGCTGGTGCGGGTTCAGCACCGCCAACGCCGGCGGCATGGTCTCCGGCACCGTGTGGTGGTCCACCACCACCACGTCCAGCCCGAGCTCGTTCGCCCTCGCAATCTCCGCGTGGGAGGTGATGCCGCAGTCCAACGTCACCAGCAGCTTCGTCCCGTCCTGCGCAATCCGCTCAATGGCAGCCCGGTTGAGCCCATACCCCTCCTCCAACCGGTGCGGGATGTAGGTGGCCACCACGCCCCCGAGCTGCCGCAGGAAGGTGGAGAGCAGCGCCGTGGAACAGACCCCGTCCACGTCGTAGTCCCCCCAGAGCGTCACCTTCTCCCGCTGCAGGAGCGCCCGCATGACCCGCTCCACCGCGCCGGGCATGCCCTTCATCAACAGGGGATCCGGGAGGTCCGCCAGCTTGTCCGCGAGGAACGCGCTCGCCTCAGCGGCCGTGCGCAGCCCCCGCGCCCACAGGACACGCCCTGCAAGGACGTCCAACTGGAGTTCTGCGGCCAGGACCGCGGCACCCTCTGACTGCTCGGGAAGAATCCAACGCATGCCTCCTCCCTAGCATCCCGGCCCGACAGTCAGGCAAGCCGGCCCAGAACGGGGAGAGCCCCCGGCCCAATCGGCACCGGAGGCTCCCCTGTTCACTGCGCAGCCGCGGGCTTCAGTTCGCCTTCGGCTCGAGGATGGTGAAGATCACGCGGCGGTTCTTCGCCTTCCCCTCGTCCGTCTCGTTGTCCGCGATGGGCTTCGTCCCGCCGAACCCCTTGCTGGACAGCCGCGCCTTCTCCACGCCCTTGCCAACCAGGTACTTCACGACTGCGGCAGCCCGCTTGGAGGACAGCGTCATGTTCGCCCCGGCGTTGCCGGACGCGTCCGTGTGTCCCTCCACCTGCACCTTCTTGATCTCCGCGTGCGACTTCAGCACCTCGGCCACGCTGTCCAGCAGCCCGTAGGACTTCTCGTCGATGACGTCCTTGTTCACCGCGAAGAAGACCGACTCGTTGATCTGGATGACACCCGCCTTGAGCTCCACCTTCGGCTTGCAGCCCTGGAGCGCCGCGGTGCCGGCCTCGGCGGGGCACTTGTCCGCCGCGTCCACCACGCCGTCGCCGTCCGAGTCCTTCTCCGGGCAGCCCTTCTCAGACGCCACGCCCTTCACCGCCGGGCACGCGTCCGCGGAGTCCACCAGGCCATCGCCGTCGGTGTCCTTCTCCGGGCAGCCCTTCTCGGCGGCCACGCCCTTCTCTGCGGGGCAGCTGTCCGCGTCGTCCATCACGCCATCGCCATCCGTGTCCTTCTCAGCGCACCCCTTGAGCCGCGCCACGCCCGCCTCAGAGGGGCATGCATCCTCGCCGTCCACGAGCCCGTCGCCGTCCGTGTCCACCGGCTTCGGCGCCTCCACCACCACCGGGGCCGGGGCCGGCGCCTTCGGGCCGCACTCCCACGCGAGCCCGCCGTAGATGCGCATGGAGGGCACGCCGAGCGCCTGGATGAAGCCACCGCCCAGTCCCACGCGCGCCGACACGCCGTAGCCAATGTCGTACGCCACCTGCCCGCGCCCCTCGACATCCAGCTCGCCCCGCTGCTGCACCGCGCTGTGCAGCGCCACCGAGCTGTCGAGCGAAGCGGCCAGCTCGATCTTCTCGAAACGCTTCGCCACGCCCAGCCCCAGCATCAGGTTGGACACCCCCACCGTCCCATACGCAGACCGCACCGGCGCACGCAGGCTGCCGCCCACGCGAAACGTGCCGAACTCGCGGGAGGCGAGCACCTCCGGCTGGAACGACACGCCCGGCTCACCGCGGAACGCCGTGCCCCCGCCCGTGGGCAACGTGAAGCCTGCCACCGCCGCCAGGTTCACCCCGTGGCTCGCCTGCTTCAGCAGCGAGAACTTCGGCACGAGCCGCAGATCTCCGAACCCATTCGCCGCGAACGGCCCCACCGGCGCGAGCACGTCCGGTCGCTTCCAATCCCCGATGGCCTGGTGGACGACGAACGGAAGCTCCGCGCCCACCTGCAGCCAGTTCGTGAAGGCGTAGGACGCCGTCAGCCCCGCCCCCACGCGGCGGCCCAACGGTGTTCCAATCAACCCTTCACTGAAGAACAACTGGGACGTGTCCTCCGTCTGGCCCACCCAGAAGTTCGCCGTCACCGTGCCGGGCGTGCGCACCGTTGCCGACTCGATGGCGATGATGCCGTCCGTGTCCAGCGTGCTGCGGAACCGCTCCGCGTTGAACGCCTGATTCACGAAGGTGTTGTCCTCCGCTGCGGACGCCACGGCGGGCAGGAGCCCCACCGCGGCCACCACCGCGCCCGCCCCCTTCCGGCGCCGGCGCAGGAAGGCCAGCAGCCCCGCAATGAGCCAGGGGCTCGCCGCGGACGGATCCACCGACGCGCAGGCAATCACCACCGAGTTGCGCCGCATGTTGGACAGCGGATCCACCAAAACGTCGAACTTGCAGCTCGCCGCATTGCCCGCCGCGTCCGTCGCCGTGGCCGTCACCGTCGTCCTGCCCACGCGGAACTCACTCTGCATGGACTTGTCGTAGGTCACCGTGGGCGCCGAGACCGCGTCGTTCACCACCGGCCGCGGCCACTGGATGACGCCGGACGTCTGCCCCATCGCCACCGTCCGGGTGATGGTGCCGGGGCAGGTGATGGTCGGCGCGGTGGTGTCCTGGACCGTGATCTTGAAGGTGCACTCGGTCTTGTTGCCGCGCGCGTCCGTGGACGAGGCGCTCACCAGCGTCTCGCCGAGCGGGAACGTCTCACCCGAGGCGTGGTCCGCCACCACCTCCGGCGTGGAGGCTGCGTCCTCCGCCTTCAGCTCGAACTCGACC